>CACZGY010000020.1 GCA_902780815.1 uncultured Eubacteriales bacterium | reverse complement strand
ACGGTCCCCTTTTTCTCTTTTCGCTCTTTAGCTCGAGTGCATAGCCTCCTACATTTCCTCTTATGATACATCTGTCATCGATCCGTCCGCCCAGGCCCTGATGCCCGGCTAAATAATCCTGCAGTGTCAGGAACGCGTCTGGTGAAGCAATCCACATACAATTCTCTCCTGCTATAAGTTCCTCAGGTCTGATGCCTAATCCTGTCTCTGAATTTATCAGGTAGAATTCCTGAAAACCCACTTCCAGCATACGGTCATCCTCGAGAGGCACACCGTCAATCTCCACGTTCAGCTTTTTACTGTCAAAGTCATAGTCTATCTTAAGCCGTTTTGAAAAATGGAAAAAAGTCTCATTCCATTCTTCCAGGACTTCCGGCCTCATCATATGTGCTATTCCGCGTTTAAGCATCTTACCGCTCATTTCCAGGCAGTAGATCCTGCCGTCATACGGGTAGGCCTCTCTCAGATTCTCAAGAGTAACGTCCGCATCCAGGCTGTAGCATCTAAGACTTGAGGATGCCAGACACATGATATCAAGGCCGAGAGCATCTGCGAATACATCCGCAAAAAGCTGTCCGAGTTCAGTAGGATTACCCCTGCCGTAGTTGTCGAGAGGCCTTTTAAGAGTAGTGATCATCTTACTGTATTTCTCATTGATCTCATACTCGTAAGTGTTGATCATGGCAGTAACATATTTATCTGCAGGACAGTGATCCTCATCTACAGGTATCATCTCCCAGCTGAAATCCTCTACTGAGTCCGTTGCTTTATTGTAGAGGAATTCGAGTTTGCCTATGTGCGTGTTATCAGCCCCGCACTGGAGCACCAGGATACCGTTTTCTACCACTGGCTCGTCGATATATGTATGCGAGTGCCCTCCGATTATTATGTCTACATCGAGTTCCTCATCGAGGGATCTGGCAAGCTCCAGGTCAGCATCCCATCCGTTATGAGTCAGCAGCACTACTACATCCGCCTTGCGGCCCTTTTTTTCGAGAACTTCATAAGTTCTTCTGATTTCATCTCTGGCATCAGCAACTGTAACGTACCTGCCTACCAGGCCTTCTGCACGGGTCTGATCGATGATGTGCTCAGTCAGCAATCCTATGAACAGTACAACGACCCCATCGATCTCGACCATGTAGTACGGCTTGAACAGATGCTTTCTGTTGGATTTGACTATAAAGTTGGCATTTATAACGTCAAAGTTCGCATATCTTCCTGCGAAAAGCATATGGGATATACCGTAATCCAGCTCGTGATTTCCGAGCGACATGACATCTATGTCTATCAGGTTCAGTATGTCTATCGTTGAAAGGCCCTGATAATCACTGTCTATCAGAGAACCCTGAAATACGTCACCGGCTATACAGTAGAGTGTATTGGGATTGTCTTTCTTCGTCTGCGCCACAAATCCGGCGACCTGCGCCAGACTGCATCTGAGCTTGCCGTCTTCGCCTGTCATACCGGTAAACTGTCCGTGTATGTCGTTTGAGTGGAGTATAGTTATTCTTTTCAGATCATCATTCATCAGTTTCTTCTTCCTGTGGTATATTACATCATTCCGATCGCTTCGCCGCTTGCAAAGAGATAAAGATACGCCTCTTTTACCTCCTTGCCTATACCCTTTTCCACTGCTTCACGATAAAGCTCTATCTGGACTTTATATTCATTTTTTATGCGTTCGACTTCTTCTTTATGCTGCCTTCCCTGTCTGATGAAGCTGGACTTGTAATCGATGAGCACCATTTTGCCGCCTTCTTCGAAGCAGCAGTCGATCACGCCCTGTACCAGCATCTCGCGGCCTCCGCGAACAGTGCGGAGAGTGAAGGCTTTCTCCCGCATGAGGCTGCCTCTACCGGCTGCATCCGCGGCTCTTCTGCCAAGGTCGCTGCGGAAAAATGCAGCGATACGGTCCAGATCAAGCGCCTCATAAATGTCTTTTCCGATCGCATCATGCTCTCTGAGGAATGAGGCTCTCTCCCCGATATAATCTGAATTTACGTTTCCCGCTGCATCCATGACCTTTGAGAAGTCAATGAATTCCATAATGCGGTGATATGCAATACCTATATCAGCTGCAGATGCCTTCTTGTTCTGTTCTACACCGGTGCGAAGATGCGTTACCTCATCGTCCGATGTCACTACAGCTTCTTTCTTCATGCGCTCCTTTTCAAGCTCCTCTCTGCGGATGGCACTGACTGAGTACTTTGCCTTCGCTGTCAGGAGATCTTCGTCAGGATATCTGTAGCTGAATCTCCTGTCGATCTCATCGTAGATCTCCTGCTCTTCCGCGTTGAGCGGTCTGTCGAAGTAAGCGCTTATCCTGCTTTCAGTACCCGTGTCGTCTGTTCTCCTGGTGAGCACGAGCGGCGATACATATAGTCTGTTGTAAGCGCTGCTGAGTACGTTCTGCATGGCTTTCAGGAAGCTTGCAGGACGAAGCTGGTACTTGCTGAGCTCTTCCTCATTCTTGCATGTGCCGACCATATAGAGCTTGTTGCGTGCTCTTGTCATGGCGACATAAAGGAGCCGCATCTCTTCTTTGTAGGAATCGTTCCTTGATTTTGAATTTATGGCGCGCTGGAGCACCGTTGACCGCCAGTATCTTCGCGCCGGATCCACATACGGAAGCCCTACTCCGCCTTCAGGATCGAAGCTGAAGCCCTTGCTGTTTGTATCATATCTGAACCTGTGGCCGATGCCTCCAACTATTACAAACGGATACTCCAGGCCCTTGCTCTTATGAATGGTGGATATGCGGACTACATCGTCATCTCTCCCCACCATCGATGCCTGTCCGTTTTTGATCTTTTTGCTCTTCAGAAGCTCAAGGAAAGTGATGAATGAGCTCAGTGTTGCAATCGTGTCCTTGCTGAATCTTCCGGCTCTGTCGGCAAGAGCCCTCAGATTTGCCTGTCTGGCCGCACCGCCCGGCATTGCACCGGCCATTCTGTAATAGCCGGAATCTGTCAGCACCTTCCACACGAAGTCCCCGAGCGGCAGAATGCGCGAGAGCCTGCGCCACTCCATAAGAGCCTTCCCTGCATCAGAGGTTTTTTTCTTAAGCTTTCCTTCCGGGCCTTCTTCCGCAAACCATCTGAAAGCCTCCCAGTAGGCCGAGCGTTCTTTTACTGACTTTTTATGTTCTATCCTTATGCGTGCCAGCTCATCGGGGCTGAATCCGAACACTTCTGAATGCAGGACTGAGATGAGCTGGACATCACGCTTCATATTGTCGATGCATGTCAGAAGAGCAAGCGCTATTTCAATTTCAATGGTGTCGAAAAAGTCCTCCGTCTCGTCTACGTGGGCTTCTATCGCGCGTCCCCTCAGAGCGCGGCTCATCACCTCTCCTCTGATTCTTACTGCTCTGAAGAGTATCGCAATGTCTCTTGCTTCAGCCTTTCTGACTGTTTTTGCTTTGGTATCGTAAAACTCAGTACCTATTATCGACTGTACAAGGCCGGCGATGTACTCCGCCTCCGCGTCTTCCTTGCTGAGTTCTTCTATCGTTTCATCCGCCTCAGCATCACCGGCGGATTCCTCATCATACTCTTCTTCTCCTGTGCCGCCGAGGAGCACGTGGACTTCAGGCACAAAATCGTATTCAGGCGGGCAGTCTTCAATACCTGTATACAGCATTGAGCGTTCGTCATAGCCCTCCATGATATCGCTGAACACATGATTGACGTATTTGATCGTGGCGTCGTTTGTCCTGAAGTTCTTTCCCAGATCTACAGCTATGCCGTCCGGTTCGCTTCCGGCGGTATATCTTTTGTATAGTCTTTCAAAAATCTCAGGTTCAGCCTGTCTGAACTTATAGATGCTCTGCTTTACGTCGCCTACCCTGAAAACGTTGTCAGAGCGTGCTACGCGGCTGATCAGATTCTCCTGTATGTTGTTTGTATCCTGATATTCATCGACGAATATGAACCTGAATCTCCTGCGCAGCGTATCTGCAGCCTCGTCATTCTTCAGAATACGTACTGCGATATGTTCCATGTCGGCAAAGTCTATGACCCTCTTTTCGCGTTTTTTGGCTTCATATCTCTTCTCGAACTCCTCAAGCATGCGAAGATAGTAGACCGTATACTCATATGTGGAATTCATCTCCAGGAGGCGCGTATCGAGATCAGGTATGAGATACCGCTTTTTGAAATCATTCACATCTTCCTTAAGCGCTGTATTCAGATTCTGGACATCCTTTTTTATTGTCTCGTAGGATTCCTTCTGTTCTTTTTTCGCCACCAGTCTCGTCGAAGGAAAAGCCTCTATTGCTGCGATAACATCCCTGCCCGGCTTGCCTGCTTTCAGTGCATCATAAATATGATCAGCCGCGCATTCCTGCTCAGACAGCTTAGCCTCGTACATTTCAGCAATGCCGGCTTCCGCAAACATCTTCTTCAGTTCGGCAAAAGCTCCCCTGACGCTTCTGAACACTGTCTCAGCGTCATTCAGCATCATCTTCTCAAAATCCGATCCCTCGAAAGTTTCCGCCGTGACTTTCAGCTGCTCTGCTTTTTCATATGCCCAGTCAAAGTAATCGGGCATGGTTCTCAGACTCTCATATGCCTTGAGCATGCCGTCCATGAAGCTGTCATCACTTCTCTCTTCGCTGTAAAGTCTGAGAAATGCCCTGAAGCTTTCTCCTTCTATCAGGCTGTCGTTCTCAAATCCTTCCTCGAAGAGTTCGCCTATAGCTTCACGCCTGAGCAGTTCACACTGCACCTCGTCTGCAACGCCGAAGGACGGTTCCATGTCCGTCATATGGAAGAACTCCTTTATGACTCTGAGTGCGAAACTGTCTATAGTCGAGATATATGCCTTGTACAGCCTTGCGAGCTGATCCTTCATTCGCGGCACATCTTCAGGATGATCCGCCATTCGCTTTCTTATGGCGCCTGCCAGCCTGAGCTTCATCTCAGAAGCTGCCGCATTGGTAAATGTCACGACAAGCATCTCATCCACGTTGGCCCTGCCTTCGAGGATGATCCTTATTATGCGCTCTACAAGGACTGAAGTCTTGCCCGAACCCGCCGCAGCGGATACGAGCACCGACTTATCCAGTGTTTCTATCGCTTTTTTCTGTTCTTCCGTAAATCCGTTTGCCATGGTTTTATTTTATCCGCCGTCAGCAAGCTTATCAACAAAAAGTGGCACAGGGATTTTGTCCCTGTGCCAACAATATCATTATTCAAGGGTGAAAAACCGGTCTCTATACCAGTACGTCACCTTCCATGCCTTCAGGCACTTCCAGACCCATCAGAGTCAGGATAGTAGGTGCGATGTCTGCAAGCTTTCCTGAATTCTTCTTGAATGGAACAGGTTCCTTGCAGATGTGGCAGAGCGGAACTTTGGATGTGGAGTGCTTTGTTACCGGCTCGCCCTTCTCATCGAGCATGGTGTCGGCATTGCCGTGATCCGCCGTGAGGAGGATCTGTCCGTCCTTTTCAAAGATAGCATCGCGGATCTGTCCGATCAGACCGTCGAGTGTCTCTATAGCCTTGACAGCTGCATCGAAATCGCCCGTATGTCCTACCATGTCAGGGTTTGCGAAGTTAAGGATGATGAGGTCATACATATCCTTGTTGATCCTGTCGATAACAGTTGATGCAACTTCAGGAGCGCTCATCTCAGGCTGCAGGTCGTAAGTAGCGACTTTCGGTGAAGGGATCAGGATCCTGTCTTCATTGACATTCGGCTCTTCAACGCCGCCGTTGAAGAAGAATGTTACGTGTGCATACTTTTCAGTTTCTGCAATACGGAGCTGCTTCAGTCCGAGGTCTGCGATAGTCTTTCCTAAAGTCGGATCAACGTCCTGCGGCGGGAATGCTACCAGTACGTTCGGCATTGTCGCATCGTACTCAGCCATGCATACATATGTAAGATCTTTTGGAGCGGACTTTCTTTCGAATCCGTCAAAATCAGGATCTACCAGCGCACGTGTGATCTCTCTTGCTCTGTCAGGTCTGAAGTTGATGAAGATCACCGAATCTCCGTCCTTGATAGGAACAGCGTTGATAACTGTCGGCTGAACGAACTCGTCCACCTCATCCTTAGCATAGGAGTTATCCATGCACTCCTGAGCGCATGAAGCTGTGAGGCCTTCGCTGAGCGTGAGTGCGTCATAAGCTCTTACGAGACGCTCCCATCTCTTGTCTCTGTCCATAGCATAGAATCTGCCGGAGATGACGCCGATGCGTCCGGCTTCGTTTTCACTCAGGTATTCTTCGAGAGGTCCGAGCCATGTCATGGCGCTCTTTGGAGGAACGTCTCTTCCGTCGAGGAAGCAGTGAACTGCAACGTCCTTGACTCCGTTCTTCTTAGCCATGTTTATAGTGGCCATAAGGTGCTTCATATGGCTGTGTACGCCGCCATCAGACACGAGTCCCATAATGTGGAGTGTATGTCCTGCAGCTGCGTTCTTCATGGCAGCCAGCAAAGCCTCATTCTCAAAGAACTCTCCGGAATCAATGGATCTCGAGATCTTGAGAAGGTTCTGATAAATGACGCTTCCGGCACCAATATTGAGATGCCCTACCTCGGAGTTGCCCATCTGGCCTGCAGGAAGTCCTACAGGCTCACCGCTTGCATAGATAGTGATGAACGGATAATTATCAAAAAGTTCATCGAGCACAGGCGTCTTGGCTCTGAGGATGGCGTTTCCGTAAAAATCTTCTCTGTAGCCAAATCCGTCAAGGATCATCAGCATGGTTGGTCTGTGTTTCATGACTTACTCCTCTTCTTTTCTTGTGTAAGTGATCATGTCAGCGGCGATCTCCTTTGCCGCCTGACTTACCGGCCTTTCGCTTTCTTCTTCTGTGAGAGCAGGCTTTCCGTCAACGATATCCCTTGCTCTTTTTGCAGTAAGGATAACGAGAGAATATCTGCTGTCTGTCTTGTCTCTGAGTTTGTTTATTGATGGATAAAGAAGCATATTCGGTTTTCCCCTTTCTTGTATTACTTCTGTTTTGACTCGTTTTCGTAATCTCTGATGATAGGCTTCACAGCTTCAGGCACTCTGGCAGCCTCCGCAGCCATAATGCTTTTTGCAAGCGCGACAGCCTCATCTATATTATCGTTTACTATGTAGTAATCGTATTCTCCGATAAGTTTGATCTCGTTCAGCGCCTGGCCGAGTCTGCGCTCGATTTTCTCTGCGGTCTCGGTGCCCCTGCCTTCAAGGCGCCTCCTGAGCTCCGCAAGGCTTGGCGGAAGTATGAATATGAGCACCGCCTCAGGCATAGCCTTTTTTACCTGAAGGCCTCCCTGCACGTCTATGTCGAGTATGACGTTGCGGCCTCTTTCGAGACGGTTCAGGACCATGTCTTTTGGCGTTCCGTAGAGATTGTCAAATACGTTCGCATGCTCGAGGAAATTACCTGCCTCGATGTTTTCAATGAAAACCTCTCTCGTGACAAAGTAGTAATCCTTGCCGTCTACCTCGCCCTCGCGCGGTCCCCGTGTGGTCATAGATACTGAAAACTCGTTGCCGATCTCCTTCAGGAGCTCTGCACAGACAGTACCTTTTCCTGTTCCGGATGGTCCCGAAATGACAAATAATCTGCCTCTTTTACGGCTCATACACACCTCCCCGCTGACTTATTATTGTACCATGTTTTCCTCTGACTTAGCAATTATCAGATTAGCAGCGACATCGCCCTCAACGTTTATTGTTGTGAATGCCATATCGAGCAGTCTGTAGAATGCTGCTATAGGACCGATAAGATCCAGCGGCAGATTGAATATTGTGAGATATGATGTCATCAGTATTATTCCTCCTCCAGGTATGCCCGGAGCTGCCATGTTCAGAAGTGTTGCAATGACAGCCATTGCTGCAAACTGAGCAATCGGCAGGTCGAGAGAATAGAAGTCTGAAACAAAAACAGCAAGACAGCAGAATGAGCAGGCTCCTCCGCACATGTTTATGGTGCATCCCAGCGGAAGAGTAAAGTTGCTGATTTCAGCCGGAGCCCCCAGTTCTTCAACACTCACCCTGATCGTGGTAGGAAGAGTAGCTGCCGAACTCGTCGTAGAGAGCGTCATCAGCGCGACCTTGCCGCATGCGGACAGGAATGTTTTTGCGTCTTTCTTCGTGTAAAGACGCACCGGGATGAAAAAAACGATTATGAATACTGTGATGCATGCAAGCCAGCAGCACAGAATGTATTTGCCTATGGCCATGAAAAGGCCTGTCCCGTACTGCGCGATAGAGAATGCCATCAGCGACATGACGCCTATAGGCGATGTCTCCATTATTATCGAAAGCAGGCGGAAAACCAGCTTAGTCAATCTGTTTATGAATTCTGTAACCGGCTTGCCTTTCTCTCCCATCGATACTATCACAGCGGAAAGGATCAGAGCGAGGATCAGCGCCGGCAGTATGCATTTCGCTGACAGAATATCCGAAAAGCTGTGCGGCAGGATCCCAAGGAGAACCTCGGAAATGCGTACCGTCCCTCCTATTTCCCCCTCATAAACCGGCTGGTTCTCAAAGACGATCCCTATGCCGGGTCTTATTATCATCGCAACTGCAAATGCGGCTGCAAAGGAGGCCAGGAACATGACCACATAGAGAATTACTGTCTTGACGGCTACGCGCCTAAGCGATGACATGTTTGCGGAATTAATGATGCCCGCCATCACAGCGCAGATGATCACCGGTATCACCATCATCTTTATGAGATTCAGGTATATATCACCTACGATTTTTGTCTCAACAGAAAACTGCGGAGCCAAGGTTCCCAGAAGGATCCCGGCTCCGAAGCCTATAGCTATCCTAATGAACAGATTCTCTTTTTTGAAGATGGTCTTCACTCTATGTTCTGTACCTGCTCCCTTACTTTCTCGATCTCTGCCTTGAGCTCGAGCATGTTTGAAGTGATCTCCCTGTCATTGGACTTGGAACCTATCGTATTTGCCTCGCGGTTCATCTCCTGGATCAGGAAGTCTATCTTTTTGCCGATTGCCTCCCTGCCGTCTGATCCAAGAAATCCTCTCAGCTGGCTGATATGGCTGCCCAGTCTTACAAGTTCTTCTGTTATATTAGCTTTATCAGCAAATATTGCTGCTTCAAGAGCTACCCTCTCTTCAGGCACTTCGTAGACGCCTCCGAGTATTTCTTCGACTCTCGCCTTGAACTTTGCAGCGTATTCCTTTTCGATCTCAGGTGCTCTTTTTTCAATACGGTCCCTGATCGCCTGTATGGTATCTGCTCTTGCTGAAAGATCAGCCGCCAGCTTTTCTCCTTCAGCCTCCCTCATGCTGCAGAAATCGTCGAGCGCTTTTTCAGTAGCTCCAAGGAGCCTTTTTGCCATTGCCTCCTCATCTTCAGCTGCCGGTGTAGTGACTATAACATCAGGCATCTTTGAAAGAAGGCTGAGTGAAACGCGCGACTCCTCTCCGAAGTCGAAGCTGTCTCTGAGTTCCGAAAGCACGCTATAATAACGGGCCGCAAGCTCTTTGTCAAGTCTCACATCGCTGTCACTCTTGCCTACGTTGTCAACACTGACGCTGACCTCCACCTTTCCTCGGTGGATCCTCTCTTTAATGGCAGATTTTATTGTTTCCTCAGCGAACGAATACCGCCTCGGCATTTTTACATAAATATCCAGATACCTGTGGTTTACGGATCTTATCTCTACAGTTACCTTGCTGATATCGTCAGAGTACTCTCCTCTGCCGAATCCTGTCATGCTTCTTATCATACTATCAAAACTCCGTTAATTACTCTTCTGTCTCAGGATCCGCAGCTTCAGCAGTCTCTTCGACAACTTCTGCCTCTACATCGACAGCTTCTTCGCGCGTCTGCGCATCTTCGGCTTCTGCTTCTGCTTCCTCTTTCAGGCGCTGCTCTTCTGCTTCGCGTCTTGCATCTGCTTCGGCAAATTTTGCTCTTGTGTTCACTACTTTCAGCACAACATATGCAATTGCGAGTACTACCAGTAATTTAAACATATACGTCCTCCTTAATGTTTTTCGGGATCGTTTATCAGTACTTCAGGTTCTGCGGCCGCAGCAGGAGTATATCCGCATCAAGGTCATACTCTGCCGTGTTGATGAACCACACCTGTCCAAGGCTTATTCCATGGCCCCTTCCGACTGCATCCCTGA
Organism: uncultured Eubacteriales bacterium; assembly: GCA_902780815.1. Lineage (GTDB taxonomy): Bacteria > Bacillota > Clostridia > Peptostreptococcales > Anaerovoracaceae > Crickella. The sequence continues at coordinate 12,666 of CACZGY010000020.1, read as the reverse complement.
TAAAATTCTCGATGCTGTCGATGTTAGGGAATCCGAATCCGGCAGATTCTGATCTGTAATGCATCGGAAGTATCAGCTTCGGCGTCGTCCTTTCAATGAGATCAAGTGCTTCCTTGCGGTCATATGTGTAAACACCGCCTATAGGAACGAGAGCGATGTCTGCATCCTTCAGAAGTTCAAGATTTTCTTCTGTCAGGAGATCATCGAGCACCTCGCCTATGTCGCCGTAGTGCACTACCTTCTCTCCGGTGGCCTTATGAGTTACCACATGGATCCTGTTTGTTCCTCTCAGCGCCCCTTTCTCCGGATCATGGAATGTATCTATACATTTCACCTCAAACGGGCTGTCGGTCTTCGGCTCGATCTTTATGGCCGCTTTGTAATTGTGATCAAAATGATCATGTGAACAGAGCACTTCACTTGCTGCATCTTTTATGTCTCCGAAGCCTTTGACCGAACCCGGCTCATAGGGATCGAAGACTATCGAATACCCGGTCTCTTCGTCAAGGATCTTAAAACACGAGTGTCCAACATATTTTATGATCATAACAGTCCCCCTTTATCTTATGAGCGAGATAGCAGATTCTATCGTTTTTATCTCGCATACCCCGCTGCCTTTTTCGTACTCACCGTCAAGAGTCCAGTGTGTATCTTCATCCAGTTCAAACGTCACATTACGTGCCGAGTATTTTTCAATTTGATGCGACTTGAATGTTCCTCCGAGGATGCTTGCAGCTGTATCGCTCAATTCAATCAGGTCTTTAGGCATGTTGATCAGTATCACTTCCATCATGCCGTCATTCATATCGACATCCAGCTTCTGGAGATTGACTATGCCGCCTATGGATTTTGAATTGCATACTCCGCCAAGAACGTAATCACCCTCATGTATCTCCTCTTCAGGCGTACCCTTTTCAAGTATGATCCTGGCATGAACCGATTTTATATGCGCAAGTTCCTTTACACCCGCCATCACATATGCAGAGTGTCCCAGAATGTTTTTTATATTCTGCGGTACGGAGTATGTGGTTGATGTAAATGCGCCAAAGCTCGCAACATAGCTGAAATAGCGTCCGTTGAAGCAGCCGATGTCTATTGGCTTTGGTGTTCCGTTGATAATAGTTTCGACGCAGGCGGGAATCGCCTTTGGAAGTCCCACTGAATTGGCAAAATCGTTTGTTGAGCCTGCCGGGATATATCCGATCGGTGTCTTGTGTCCGCCGCTGATCATTCCGTCTATGACTTCATTGAGTGTGCCGTCTCCGCCAGATACCACTACGGTATCGACCTCTCCGCCGTATTCAGCTGCAAAATCTCTTGCATCACCTTTTCCCGTGGTCATCAGCACCTGAGTCATGTAGCCGGCTCCCGAGAAGCGGCCGATAATATCAGCCATATACTTAGGCGCCTGCATCAGGCCTGATTTTGGATTCATAATAAACAGCAATTTCTTTCTGTTATGCATTATCCTTTTCCTCCGGATATATAGTATATGAATTAATCTTCTTCGTCATCATCACCTGACTCGAGTTCCGCTCTGCGCATCTCGATCTCGCGCTCGATACGCTCCCTGACATTCTTTGTCTCTACGAGCTCTGCGATCTCCCTTTCACGCTTTTCGTCATAACCCGGATCGAATTTTCTTGAGAATCTTACGGCTAAGCTGTCAAGCGATCTGTCTACCATATCGTACTCGCCTATGATCAGCTTATGCCACATCTCTTCGCCGTTAGCTCCATACTGTTTTATGAGATACTCCTTGATCTTTGCAGGAGTCAGTCTTCCGCGCCTCATGTGTATGTCCCATGACTTGTTGAACATCATCCCTATGCAAAGCACCCAGCTGATTATGTAGAACCACAGCATCATGGCTACGATGTTTGAAAAAGCACCATACAGTACGTTGTAGTTGGTAGCTCTGGAAATATACAGAGAATACAGCCATGTGGCTATAAGTATGCCGATAGTGGCAACAACTGCGCCCGGAAGGACAGCCGCCAGCGGAACGCGTATGCGCGGCAGAAGATAATAATTCGCGAGGATCACGACGAAGAACAGCAGCACGAGGACCGGCGTTCTCAGACCTGAGATGAGTCCTTCAATGTATGTATTCTGCAGGATACGCTTTGCGATAAGCTCGCCGTATACATATCCTACCAGCGTTACTGCGACCGCCAGTATGGACAGTGCCGCGATAGGTATCGCTTTGAGTCTTTCAGTAAAGAAGCTGAATCTGTATCTGCCGTAGCTTATGGTGTATGTCGTCAGCCTGGACAGCGAGAACGCGAGAGATGAACTCGCCCATAGAGCGAGGATAATCATGAAGAAGCTGCTCAGTGCAGTTGATGATGCGGAGAACAGTCTCTGAAGAACTGTTCCCATTTCGGTCGAAAGATGCATCTCCAGCCAATCCCTTATAAAGTCCATGGATACATCAAAGATACCAAGGACCTGAGTGAGTACGATGAGCATAGGAACTGACGCCATAAAGAAGAAATACGCGATCTGCGCAGCAAATCCCGCATAATATTGGTCGTCAAACTGCCTCCACAGGTGGAAGCCGATCTTCAGAGCCCTTTTCCATGTAAGATGGAGTTTCTTCTGTTCCGGATTATCAGATGTGCTCTCCCAGAATTCACTCATACTGTACGTTTATACGGCATCAGCCGAGCAGTCTCTCCAGTTCCGCAAGAGCTTTCGCTCTGTGACTAATGGTATTCTTGAAGTCAGTGCCGAGTTCTGCAAACGAATTGCTGTATCCGTCCGGTATGAATACCGGATCGTATCCGAAGCCTCCCTCGCCCCTTTTCGAGTCGGCGATACGGCCGTGGCACTCACCTCTTGCAATAATTACATATCTGTCGCCCTGAGGCACCGCCTCTTTCGGCACATCCTTATCATTTGGATAGATCAAAGTGATAACTGTTACAAATTTTGCCGTTCTTTCGCTTTCCGGTACGCCGTCGAGAGCGGCGAGCAGTTTTGTATTGTTGTCATCATAAGTGCAGCCCTCGCCTGCGTATCTGGCACTGTAAACACCCGGCGCTCCGCCAAGTGCATCCACCATAAGTCCGGAGTCATCCGCTATTACAGGACTGTCAAGATACTGTGAAAGCGAAGGATCTGCAGCGATCATGTCCATTATGACGCTGGCCTTCAGATGTGAGTTTTCTTCAAAAGTTGTGCCCGTCTCTTCTATATCGTCAGCAGGTATGCCAGCATCATCCCTTGTGATGACATCGAGCCCGTACTTCTCAAGAATGGCTCTTATCTCTTTGATCTTATTCTTATTCTGTGATGCTAATATTGCTTTTCTCATAACTAATTAATTGTATCATTTTTCACGTGCCGCCGCCATCATCAGAGCGCATTCAATGCGCTTTCTGTGGAGCCGGCATCCGAAACGGTATACTTTGTTGATATCCCCGTTTGAGTGATAATTGTTTGCAGCGCATCCTCCCGCGCAGTAAAGTCTTGCCCAGCAGTCCTTACATTCATCCCGTGTATAGATATTGTTTCCTTTCCGGAAAATGTCCACGGTTTCAGGATGCGTGATGCCATCATATATATTGCCTACTATCATGTTGTCATCGCCTACGAACTGATGGCACGGATACAGATCTCCTGTCGGCGTAACTGCAAGATATTCTGTAGCAACACCGCAGCCTGCGACTCTCTTGTATATGCAAGGGCCGCCGGTAAGGTCCACTGTATAATGATAAAAGCTGAAGCCTTCACCCTTCTCTTCCCTCGCCAGCATCTCGACTGCAAGTTTCTCATACTCTTCAAAGAGCTGAGGCAGGTCCTCTTCATGCAAAGCATATGGGACAGCCGGATCAGATACTACAGGCTCGATCGAGGTCTCGCGGAAACCCAGATCCGCCATGGCCAGAACGTCGGCAGCAAAATCTTTATTATACGCAGTGTAGGTTCCGCGCATGTAGTATTCCGGTGATCTCACGGCGTTTTCAAGGCGCGAATCAACCAGCGCTTTGAAATTATCCATTATCATGTCGTAGGTGCCGCCTCCGGTCTTGCTGTGCCTCATGCGGTCATGAGTTTCACGCCTGCCGTCCATGCTGAGCACTACGTTGCCCATCTCGCGGTTCGTGAAGTCTATAACATCCTCGTCAATCAGCACTCCGTTTGTAGTCAGAGTGAAATTGAATATCTTGTTATGCTTCTTTTCCAGTTCTCTGCCGTAAGCAACAATTTCCTTGCAGACGTCCCAGTTTATAAGCGGTTCTCCTCCGAAGAAGTCCACCTCAAGATGCCTGCGTGAACCTGAATGCTCTACCAGATAGTCCAGAGCGCGCTTTCCGACCTCTGCACTCATGATGCCGCTCTTGCCGCTGTAATCACCCTTGCCTGCAAAGCAGTACTCGCAGTCCATGTTGCATCCGTGCGCAACATGAAGGCAGATCGCCTTAAGGACTGACTGTTTGATCTTGATCTCATCAGCAGCTTTCTCAAAAGGATCTTCCGACCAAAGCAATCCGTTTTTATAAAGTCCGGAAATGTCTTCAAGGGTCTCCTTTGAGTCTTCCTCAGTAATACCGTGCTTCCGCGCGATCTCTGCTGCAAGAGAGTCCATAAGTCCGCAGTCTCCGAATACAGCTTCTGCATCGCCGTCAGTCACAGATACTGCTGCATCAAGCTTATCTATCGCGTCGTATGCGACCTCGTCGACCGAATGCACAGCTCCGCTCGCTGCATCGATCACCATATTTAATCCGTTCAGTTTATATTTGTGTATCATTGTATTTTCCTAAGTGAAGCAAAAGAAAAACGGCGCTGCATTCAGCAGCGCCGCCGTAAGCATCTTACTTTTCCTTGCGCTGCTCGCAGTGCTGGTTTGCAACGCTGCAGGAAGTCTTGCTTGCAGACTGGCATGAAGTCTGGCACTCACCGCATCCGCCTGTGACCTTGGACTCAGCCATATCTCTTGTTGTAATAGTTTTAATTCTCTTCATTTTGAATCCCTCCATCTGTGTTGATCCATATGTAGAATACCATTACACCGCGCATCTGTCAAACAGCTGCGAATGGCTGAACGGTATGCTAATTGTCTATCTCAACTGAAAACAGTGTATCTGAAGGCTTATCGTTCCTGACTTCTTCCTCCAGATAGTCTGTGAAGCCGGCTGCGTCATAGACTTTTGTTTCAGCAGTTACATTCCCCGGTGTTGAAACTGCATCTGCAGCCGCTGCGGCAGCATCTGCAACTTCTTTTTCAAGCGCGTCGAATTCAGCTTTCGCCTCGGCGACGAATGTAGGGACTTCAGGTGCTTCAAAACCATCCGGAATACTTGTCCTAGGGACCTCGAGTGTAGCACGCTTTTCGAAAGGTGTCTTTTCCTTTACAGCTACAGGTTCCGGTTCGTGGTTTTCAGGTGCAGCTGTGATCTTGAATTCAAACACAGCTTCTTTTCTCATATCCCTGTTTACTATCCTGATCCTGTCAGCTTTTCCCTCAGTGCTGTCAGCCTTGACAAGAATGTCTCTTGTTTCTCCTGCTGCGATATCGAGAGTCACATCCTGGCCCGGAACAGGCGGACGATCCCAGTTTCTGGTATCAGGGTTGTAAGCGGTGTGGAAGAATCTGATTTTTCCGACCGTAACGTTTATGTGGTATATGCAGTCCTGATTGACGCTCGGAAGCAGGCATTCACTCTGCTTGTCACCAAGCTGTCCTCTGAGATTGACCGTGCCTTTGGCTGTCCTGTATACAAGGCCTCTGTATACATGGCGGGAGTCAGCCTGCTCGCTTACGACAACTACATCGCATGGTGCATTATTGATGACGTACTCAGTAGTTGATCCTATGGAATTCAGCATGTCCTCTTTGGAAGACTTTGTCATAATGATAAGATCTGCTCCGGTCTCGCGTACTGCCCTTGCGATCCTGACGCCTGCCTTTCCGAAGATCTGCTCCGGTCTCGCGTACTGCCCTTGCGATCCTGACGCCTGCCTTTCCGACAGCAGACAGCTTTGTCACTTTGTATCCTTCCAGCATTTCAGCTATGAGGTCCAGCTTTTCATCCAGTTCCCTGATTGCAGCATTTTCGACATCCGACCTTACTGAATAGCCAAGTCTCTCGTCAATCATCATGAGCACGATCTCTGCCTCTTCAGGAGTATAGTGCTTCTTGACGTATGCGAGCGATTTCAGACTGCGCTGTGTTTCTTCGATTGGGATAAGTATCTTTTTCATCAGTTTATCCTCTTCTATGTTCCCAATATATTAACTGTTTAATTGTAGCACGCGAATATTGATATTATCAATTTTATTAATCCTATTTAAGGAACTTGCTGTTAAGCGTAAGTATGAAAACCTCAGCGATCGCGTAAAGCACCAGATAGTCGTCATCATAGGAATTTATGATGTCATTTCTGCACCTTCCGTACTGGTCAAACAGAAGGTTCGGAGAGCCTCCGATAACTGCTTTCAGCTTTCCCTCATGCTCGATCGTATAGTTGCAGGAGATCTTTGCTTTCATGCATGACGGAAACAGTTTTATGGTGAAAACGCCTGCATCGGTATCGGCAACAAAGCCCTCACCGCGGGAGCTCCTGAACCTTTTTATTTCTCCGAAGTGCTCACCATCAGAGAACAGCTCAAAACCTGCGGACTCTGAAGCATATCCTTTACTGTCTGACGAATGAGGCACAACTGATGCCATCTCATTGCCGTCCGTATCAAACACCTTTGCCGTGAACGGGCGCAGCGAAGTCTCCACGCGAAGAACATCATTCCCGTCCGAATCCTTAAAATACCCCTCACTGGAATTGTGATAGTAGAACTTGTAGAAATCGAGGGACTCAGGCACTTTCGCGTCCCTGTCGCCGCTTAGTTTTTCAATCAGCTCTGCAAGATGTTTTACCAACATAACGGATGCCAGCTTGAATCCGGCGAACACTGCGTATCTTCCGGGAGTCACTTCAGCCTCATTAGTGTCCACAAGATTTTCAAATCTGTACTCGTCCTCTTCTCTCCTTATGATATTAGCGAGATTTGTGACGTGCTTTACATCGATGTAATTCTTGCCTTGTGATATCACCACACAGTCCTTGAAGCTGCATGGTCCGAATACGATGCTGTCTCCTGAAAAGCCCTTGTGTTCAGCTATCCACGGTTTGCCGAGCGGTGTGTCGAGATCTTTGATTCTTTCGTATATCTCGGCGATGCTCAAATCAGTCTTTATGTTTTTTTCGTAAATGCTGCGGTCATTCCGGGTTCCTCCGCCGCGATTCCAGAATATACCGAACGCGACGAGCAGAGTGATGCCGCCCATGATGAACCGGCCTACGGACATCATGAGCAGCCCCAGTACGATCGTCAGAATCCCAACAGCGGTTATCGCTTTATCCTCTTTCATGCGGGATCCGGTCTCCTTCTAAACACCCTTTATATTATGAAAGCAGAGCGTCGACAGCTTCCCTTACTGCCTTGCGGTTCTTCTCTGCCTCTTCTGCAGTAGCGCCCTGAGCCATTACATAAGTCTTGATCTTTGGCTCAGTTCCGGATGGTCTTACAGCAACAGCGCATCCGTCCGCGAGTTTGTAGAAGAGAACGTTGCTCTTTGTGAAGCCCGGAACATCTCCGAGGTAATCCGTTACACTTTCTACCTTGAGTCCGATTTCTTCAGGAGCGTCCTTTCTGATGCGGGCCATGACAGCTTCTCTTCTCTCAGCTGAATCAAATCCTGCAAATACAGTGGATTCGGTGTTCTCAACAAAGTATCCGTACTTCTCATAGAGAGCCATAAGTCCGTCATAGACTGACATTCCCTGTGCCTTGTAGTAGCATGCCATCTCAGCCATCATCATTGCTGCATATACGGCATCCTTGTCTCTTGCGTATGAGCCGCCGAGGAATCCGATACTCTCTTCAAATCCGAAGAGGAAGTGCTCATCTCCGTTCTCGTCGAGGTCCTTGATCTTCTCTCCGATGAACTTGAATCCGGTCAGTACGTCATACATCTTTACACCATTGTCTGCTGCGATCTTGTCCGCCATAACGGTCGAAACGATGGATTTGCAGACGAATGGCTTTTCAGGCATTTTGCCGAGTTCTTTTCTGACTGTGAAGATATAGTCGAGCATGAGGCATGCTTCCTGGTTTCCTGAAAGGATCTTGTAACCGTCTTTAGCCTTTACGACCGCGCCGCATCTGTCGCTGTCAGGGTCTACGCCGATGACGAGCTCTGCATCATACTTCTTTGCATACTCGATGGCAAGAGCGAATCCTTCAGTGTTTTCAGGGTTCGGCGACTTTACAGTCGGGAAGTTGCCGTCCGGTACCATCTGCTCTTCTACAGGGATTATTGCTCCGTAGCCCTGCCTCCTGAGGATCTCAGGAACGAGCTTGTATCCTGCACCATGGAAAGGTGTGAATACGATCTTCATATCTTTAGCTACCTGATCGATGTACTTGCGTGTGATCGAAGTCTCCATTACCTTGCCGATGTATGTCTCATCCATCTCATCCCCGAGGATCTCGACCAGACCTTCGGCAAGAGCTTTTTCATAATCCATAGTCTTTACATCTTTGAAGATGTCGACCTTTGCTATCTCGGCTGATACTACGTCTGCATGCTCAGGTCCGAGCTGTGCGCCGTCTGCCCAGTAAGCCTTGTATCCGTTGTATTCCTTAGGATTGTGGCTGGCTGTGATATTGATGCCTGCGATCGAACCGGTCTCTCTGACCGCGAATGAAAGCTCAGGTGTAGGACGCATGTCATCAAAGATGTATGCCTTGATGCCGTTTGCAGCAAGCACTGCCGCAGCTTCTTCTGCAAAGAGTCTCGAATTGTTTCTCGAGTCATGGGCGATAGCAACACCGTTTCCTTCAGAAGAATCGCCGCCGATCTGTCCGCCCTTAGCGATTATAAGATTGGCCAGGCCCTGTGTGGCATATCTTACGGTATATACGTTCATCATGCCGATGCCGGCTCCCATAATTCCTCTCAGGCCGGCTGTACCGAAAGTGAGCATGGCTTTGAATCTGCCCTCTATTTCCGTGTCGTTTCCTTCGAGCGCCCTGAGCTCTTCTTTTGTTTTTTCGTCAACTGCATCTGACGCAAGCCAATACTCGTACTCTTCTCTGTAAGTTCTCATGTCTGTCCGCCTTTCTCTTTAACCTACTTCTTCAAACTGTGAGTTGTATAAATCTGCGTAGGCACCGCCCTTTGCGAGCAGTTCCTCATGTGTGCCCTGTTCCACGATGTCACCGTGATCCATTACCAGGATCAGGTCGGCATTACGTATGGTCGAGAGCCGGTGTGCGATGATGAAGCTCGTCCTGTCCTCAGTAAGAGCATCCATCGCCTTTTGTATTTCTTCTTCTGTTCTTGTATCTACTGACGAAGTTGCTTCGTCGAGTATCAGGAGTCTTTTGTCTGCCAGCACGGCACGCGCAATCGTAAGGAGCTGTCTCTGCCCTTCGGAAATATTGGTCGCGTCTTCGTTGAGCATCATCCTGTAGCCGCCCGGAAGAGCCTTTATGAAGTGATGCGCCTTGGCTGTCTTTGCAGCCATGATGATCTCTTCGTTTGTGGCTCCCTCTCTGCCATAGGCAATGTTTTCCCTGATGGTGCCGCTGAACAGCCATGTATCCTGGAGCACCATCGCGAAGTTGTCGCGCAGCTCCTTTCGGGTGAATTCCCTGATGTCACGTCCATCTATAAGTATAGCGCCTCCGTCGACATCATAGAACCTCATAAGTAATTTTACCATAGTTGTCTTGCCTGCGCCCGTAGGACCTACAATTGCGATCTTCTGGCCCGGCTCGACTTTTGCGCTGAAGTCCCTGATGACCGGTTGGTCTTTCCTGTATCCGAATTTTACGTGTCTGAATTCAACAGCGCCCTTTATCTCTCCCATTTCATCTGCTGCACCCGGAGCGTCGATCTCTTCCTCCTCGTTCAGGAACTCGAAGACTCTTTCCGCGGCAGCTGCCATGGACTGCACCTGGTTCATTATCTGAGCGATATCCTGTATCGGCTGGCCTATATTTTTGACATACTGCACAAACGCCTGTATGTCGCCTACGCCTATTGCTCCTCTCACGCAGAAGATGCCTCCTGCGACTACTACTGCAGCGTATCCGAGGTTGCTCACGATCCTCATCAGAGGCCTCATCATTCCGGAGAGGAACTGAGACTTCCACGCCGACTCATAAAGTTTTTCGTTTGAAGCGTTGAATTCCTCTGTTACTGCAGCTTCCCTGTTGAAAGCCTTTACGACCAGATGGCCTGAAAATGTTTCCTCCACCTGTCCGTCTATGATACCGAGATATTTCTGCTGTGCAGCGAAATGCTTCTGGGATATCCTGATAAGCACACCCATCACCAGCGCTGACAGAGGTATCACCATGAGCGCTATTAGCGTCATAGTGACATTTATAGTGAGCATGACTATTATGATTCCCAGCATGCTTATTATAGCCCATATGAAGTTGGAAATGCTCTGGCTGAGCGACTGTCCCAGTGTATCTACATCATTGGTGATCCTCGAAAGGATCTCACCTGTCTGAACACGCTCAAAATAGCCTATCGGCATGCGGTTGATCTTCTCGGAGATGTCGCGTCTCATTCTGTAGACGATCTTCTGTGTTATGTTCGTCATAATGAGAGCCTGTATGTACTGGGCAATTGCTCCTATGAAGTAAAGCGCCATAGTCATCAGAAGGACCCGTGCAACAGCATCAAAATCAATGCCTCCGGTGCCGTGGATCTTGTTCATTACACCTTCTGCGAGCAGAGTAGTAGCGCGCCCCATCACCTTTGGTCCGACCGTTTCGAAAATAGTTGCGATCGCAGACACCACAATAACTACCGCCACGGCAAATTTGTACCCGCCCATGTATCTGAGCGTGTCTCCTACTGCCTTGCGGAAGTCCTTAGGCTTTTCGCCCGGTGCAAGAATGCTGCTCGGTCCGCCGCCGCGCCTTCTCTGTCTCTTACCGTCGCCCTGTCCGGTCTGCGGCTCTTCAGCTTCCTGTCCGGCCTGCTCCCTGTATTCTGTTTCCGGCCTTTTTTCTTCGCTCATCTGCTATGCGAGCGCTGCCTCCGACAGCTGGGATATCGCTGTATCCCTGTATATATCGCAGGTCTCCATAAGCTCTTTATGAGTACCCTTTCCTACTATCTTTCCTTCATCCAGTACGATGATCTGCTCCGCATGGAGAATGGTGCCTACCCTCTGTGCCACTATGATGCGTGTGCTGTCAGTAATGTGCTCCGCCAGCGCTTTTCTCAGTGTCACATCCGTCTTCATATCCAGGGCAGAGAATGAATCGTCGAACAGCATGATCGCAGGTTTTTTGACTACTGCCCTTGCGATCGCCAGTCTTTGCTTCTGTCCTCCGGATACATTGGCGCCGCCCTGTGAGACCTCTCTGCTGAAGCCCTCAGGTCTCTCATCTATGAACTCTGTCGCCTGCGCTATCTCCGCAGCCATCCTTACTTCTTCATCACTTGCATTCTCATCACCCCAGCGGATGTTATCAGCCACAGTGCCGGAGAAAAGTATGCCCTTCTGAGGCACATATCCGATCGCGTCTCTGAGTGATTCAAGTTTTATGTCTCTTACGTCGATGCCGCCTACTGTGACACGGCCTTCAGTAACATCGAAAAATCTCGGAATTAGATTTATGAGTGTTGTCTTTCCGCAGCCCGTCGCACCTATAATAGCGGTTGTCTCGCCCGGCTTAGCGGTGAAATCGATGTCAGTCAGGACATCCTCTTCAGCATCCGGGTATCTGAATGTGACATGCTCGAACCTGATCTCCGCACCGGTCTTATGGCCGAGTTCTTCTTCCGGCTCAAGTACAGCAGCATCTTCCCTGCTCTTTATCGAAGTCTCTGTATTGAGCACTTCATAGACTCTGTCTGCTGCTATCCCGGCTCTTGGGATGAATATCGCCATGCTGGCGATCATCAGGAAAGAGAATACTATCTCCATCGCATAGGCTATGAACGCCGTCATAGTTCCCACCTGAAGACTGCCTGTGTCTATGCGGCCCGCCGCTACCCATGTGATCCATATGGAGAGTCCGTACATGATGATCATCAGGATAGGCGTGATCGAGATCATCGCCCTGTTTACGAATAGCTGGTTTCTGTAGAGATCATTGTTGGCCTTGTCGAAACGCTCTTCCTCAGTCTCTTCTCTTCCGAATGCGCGTATCACCTGAATACCTGTGAGTATCTCGCGCGATACAGCGTTGAGCGCATCAATCAGTGATTGCATGATCCTGAACTTAGGCATCGCAACGGAAAACATGACGACTGCCATCAGCAGTATGGCTATGACACCGGTCACGATAACGAAGTTCATGTGGGCATGTGTCTGATAAACTTTTATTATCGACCATGTGCAGATACACGGAGCAAAGAGCATCATGCGCAGCATCATAGTGGATGTCATCTGCACCTGCTGTATATCGTTCGTTGCCCTGGTGATCAGGGATGATGTCCTGAATTCTGTCATCTCTGCATTCGAGAACGACATGACGTTCCTGAAAAGACGCGATCTGAGATCACGTCCTATACTGGCTCCGACTCTGGCTGCCAGCAGGGATATCAGGGTCGTAAATATCATTACCGAGACAGACATAAGGAGCATAAGGCCGCCGCACCTGAACATGAATGAATTCTGTAT
>CACZGY010000019.1 GCA_902780815.1 uncultured Eubacteriales bacterium | reverse complement strand
CTTTTGGCCTTGCCATAAAACCACCTCCTTACATGAATCCTAGCATAAGAAAAGTAGACATGCTTTTTTAACATGTCTACTTTCATCTTACTAGTTCAGTCATACAGGCGGGGTCTTTTGCTATAGCACTATTATATAGGATGTTATGATACAGCAGCTGTTGCTATTTGATCTCTATGAACTCAAATGCGTAAACATATGCCAGCATGCAAGCGATCACTGTAGCTACGAGAATATTCATTGTGTTACCTCCTTTATATCCATACGCCCCTCGGCTTGATTCCTGAAGATCGGAGTCTTCGTTTCGCCGTCCGGCGTCTCTCTTCTCTTCTTGTCTGTATTATAGGCCTGCTTTTGACTAAAGTAAAACTATAGATTTTAATCAATGTGAATAGCAATACTTAACACAAATACTTGCGAAACACCTTCCTGCAAAAACTCCGCAGAAAGGTGTTTTCGCATACTTTTATTGCTTTGCATCATCTTTAATTGTAGAATGCAGTTGTAGGAAAGCTCACTTTGCTTTTTTAAAACAGGAGGATATTATGGACAAGTATGTATGCACTATTTGCGGTTACGTTTATGACCCTGAAGTTGGTGATCCGGATAACGGAGTAGAGCCGGGCACAGCATGGGAAGATGTCCCTGAAGATTGGGTATGCCCGCTGTGCGGAGTAGGCAAGGACAACTTCGAGGCTGAATAAGCAACAGAAGCTGAAGTCAGAATAGGAAAGATTTAAGAAGCAGGGCATGCATAATGCCCTGTTTTCTTATGGAAATCAACAGTGTACGATGCTGCGTTTCATACATCATGGTATGCAACTGGTATTGTTAACATCTGATACAGCGTGGTAATATTGACATGCAATCATTATTTCCAAACCGGAATAAAGAGGAGACAGCAAATGTACAAAGTAGTAAGAAGAAAGGCTCTCAGACCGACGGTCACGCAGCTGGAGATCGAGGCTCCTCTGGTAGCGCGCAAAGCAAAGCCGGGCCAGTTCATCATCCTGAGAGTAAATGAAGAGGGTGAAAGGATCCCGCTGACAGTAGCAGGAACAAATCCTGAAGAAGGAACAGTAAAGATAATATTCCAGGTAGTGGGAGCAACGACCGAACTGCTTAACCATGTGCCTGAGGGCGGATATCTGCAGGACTTCGTAGGACCTCTCGGCAATGCGACCGAGACCAAGGGAATAAAGAAGGTCTGCATCGTAGGCGGCGGAGTAGGCTGCGCGATCGCGATGCCTGTGGCACAGGAGTTCCACAGGATAGGAGCAGAGGTGACGAGCATCATCGGCTTCAGAAGTGAAGACCTCGTTATCCTCGAGGAAGAGTTTACAGAGTGCTCAGACAAGCTGTACGTCATGACGGATGACGGCAGTTACGGCAGACACGGCAACGTAACAGTACCGCTTGATGAAATGCTGGCGGCAGGTGAGAAGTTCGACATGATCATCACGATCGGTCCGCTGATCATGATGAAATTCGTGACTCTTACCGCCAAGAAGTATGACGCACCGATCACGGTATCGATGAGCCCTATAATGATAGACGGAACAGGCATGTGCGGCGGCTGCAGACTGACAGTCCACACAGAAGAGGGCGACAAGATGAAGTTCGCCTGCGTAGACGGACCTGACTTCAACGGATATGAGGTAGATTTTGACGAGGCAATCTCGAGAGGCCGCATGTATTTCGACTATGAGAGACGTGCACACGAGGCGACATGCAACCTGTTCAAACAGGCAGAAAACGCGTAGAGGAAAGGGGGAAGAATAATGGCACTTGATCCTAAGAAACATGAAATGCCGTCACAGGACCCTCAGGTCCGCGCGCATAATTTCAGCGAGGTAGCACTCGGATATACGGAAGAAATAGCGATCGCAGAGGCGCAGAGATGCCTCAACTGCAAGAACAAGCCATGCGTAGAAGGCTGCCCTGTGAACGTCAACATCCCTGACTTCATCATGAAGGCTAAGGAAGGCGACTGGGAAGGCGCATATCAGATAATCAACGCGACCTCGACACTTCCTGCAGTATGCGGAAGAGTATGTCCTCAGGAGACTCAGTGCGAAGCCAAGTGCACGATGGGAATCAAATTCGAGCCTGTAGGCATCGGACGACTTGAGAGATTCGCGGCTGACTGGCACAATGCGAATGCAACAGAGAAGGCAGTCGCACCGGAATCTAACGGTCACAAGGTAGCGATCGTAGGCTCGGGCCCGGCGGGACTGACCTGCGCAGGCGACCTTGCAAAGAAGGGCTATAAGGTAACAGTATTCGAGGCGCTGCACACAGCAGGCGGAGTATTGGTATACGGAATCCCTGAGTTCAGACTCCCGAAGGCAATCGTGGCCAGAGAAGTAGAAGGACTCAAGGACCTCAATGTAGACATAGAGACGAACGTCATAATCGGAAAGACTCTTACTGTAGACGAGCTCTTCGATGAGATGGGATTCGAGGCGGTATTCATAGGCTCCGGCGCAGGACTTCCGATGTTCATGAACATCCCGGGCGAATCGCTCAAGGGCGTATTCTCCGCAAACGAATACCTTACAAGATCGAACCTGATGAAGGCTTATCTGGATGACCCTAAGACGCCTATCATGAAGGGCGGCAAGGTAGCGGTAGTAGGCGGCGGAAACGTAGCTATGGACGCAGCGCGTACAGCCCTCAGACTCGGAGCGGATCACGTATACATCGTATACAGAAGATCGATGGAAGAGCTTCCTGCAAGGAAAGAGGAAGTTGAGCACGCTATAGAGGAAGGCATCGACTTCAGACTGCTGAACAATCCTGTTGAGATCCTCGGATTCAACAATCCTGACGATCCGAGAGATCCGAAGAACGGATTCGTAAGGGGCATCAGATGCATCAAGATGGAGCTCGGCGAACCTGACGCAAGCGGCAGAAGGAGACCTATCCCTGTAGAGGGAAGCGAGTTCGAGCTCGATGTGGACGCGGTCATCATGGCACTGGGCACCAGACCGAACCCGCTGATCAAGAACACGACCAAGGGACTCGAAGTAAATCGCAAGGGCGGATTCGTAGTCGATGAAGACGGACTGACCAGCCGCGAGGCCGTATACGCCGGCGGCGACGCAGTCACAGGAGCTGCTACAGTAATCAGCGCTATGGGCGCCGGCAAACTTGCCGCAGCTTCCATAGACAAATACCTGAGCAGTAAATAAGACAACGAAAAAAGGACAGCATTGCTGTCCTTTTTTTATGCTTTCTTATCTGCGTGCCATGATCTCGTCGAGTATTGCATCAGCTGCTTCGAGTTTGCTCATAAGAGGCAGCTGCTTCATGCCGTCTTTTGTCAGGACCGTGATCACGTTAGTGTCGCCTGCGAAACCTGCGCCTTTAGTCTTAAGGCTGTTTGCGCATATCATGTTTACATTCTTCTTTACCAGCTTCTTCGCTGCGTTTTCGAGAAGATTCTGAGTCTCCATCGCGAATCCGCAGAGGAACTGGCCTTCCCTGCGGTTTTCGCCCAGGTATCCGAGGATGTCCTGAGTCGATTCCAGTTCTATGCTGCGGCCGGAATCGGCGTCGCTCTTCTTGATCTTTTCAGTGGCGACCTCTGCCGGCCTGTAATCCGCAACGGCTGCTGCCTTGATGATTATATCCATCTCAGGAGCGCGCGATGTGACTGCGTCGAACATATCCTGTGCACTCAGCACATCGACGGTTTCGACAAAGCGCTCTTTAGGAAGGGCGGTCCTGCCCGAAACGAGAGTGACCTCAGCTCCGCGCCTTGCAGCCATTCTTGCGATCGCATAACCCATTTTGCCGCTCGAGTGGTTCGTTATGTAACGCACAGGATCTATAGCTTCCTGTGTAGGGCCTGCGGTCACCAGCACCTTGAGTCCCGCCATGTCCTTCTCTTTTTCAACCCACTGTTCTACATAGTCGATCAGCACATCCGGTTCAGGCATCTTGCCCTTGCCTTCAACGCCGCATGCCAGCATTCCCTCTGCAGGCTCTATGATCACGTAACCTCTCTCGCGAAGTGTCTCCAGATTGGCCTGAGTCGCAGGGTTTTCAAACATAGCAGTGTTCATTGCAGGCGAAATGAGTACAGGGCATGTGCACGCAAGCATCGTAGTTGTCAGCATATTGTCTGCTATGCCGTGCGCGAGTTTGGCAATGGTGTTGCCTGTCGCAGGTGCAATAAGCACCAGATCGGCTGACTGTCCGAGAGTGATGTGCTCAGTCGGAGTTTCATTGGCAGGATCGAAAACGTCAGTTACAACTTTGTTGCCGCTCATGGTCTCAAAGGTAAGCGGTGTGACGAACTTTGCCGCACCATCTGTCATGATGACGTGGACGTCATATCCCTTTTTCTTTAGTCCGCTCGCGATATATACAGATTTGTAGGCGGAGATGCCGCCCGAGATCCCCAGAATAATTTTCTTTTTTTCCATTCTATTTACCGGCCTTTCATTCAACGGGTCCGATTTGCACAAAAAGTATACTTCACATAGCCACGAATTGGCAAGGATATGGTACAATTGCAGGTGTAAAGGGGAGTCCGGCAAAAGTGCTGCCGGATCCCCGTGAAATTTCCTATTGCTTAAAAAGAATAATATGGAGACAAGACATGTTTGACAAACTGATCGAAAAAGTTAAAGCAGAGCCTAAGAAAATCGTTTTCACAGAAGGTTCAGATGCCCGTATTCAGGAGGCAGCAGCAAGACTTCTTGCTGAGGATCTCATGGGTGTCGTACTCGTAGGCAATGAAGATGAAGTCAAGGCTGCAGCAGCTGAAAAGGGTTTTGATATCAGCAAGGCTGAGATAATCGATCCTGAAAAGTATGATGGAATGGCTGAGATGGTCGAGACCATGGTAGCTCTCAGAAAGGGCAAAATGAGTGAAGAAGAATGTGCTGCTGCTCTTAAGAAGGGCAACTACTTCGGCACAATGCTCGTAAAGATGGGCAAGGCTGACTGCCTGCTCGGCGGAGCTACATACTCAACAGCTGATACCATCCGTCCTGCACTTCAGCTCGTAAAGACAAAACCAGGTGCTCACCTCGTAAGTTCCTGCTTCATCCTTACAAGAGAGGGCGGAGATGAGAACCTCAGAACGATCGCTATGGGCGACTGCGCTGTTAACCTCTCGTACGAGGACAGCAAGGACAAAGAAGGCAATGTTACATTCACAGGTGCTCAGAAGCTTGCTGAGGTAGCAGTAGAGATCGAAAAGTGCGCAAGAACATTCGGCATCGATCCTAAGGTCGCAATGCTCAGCTTCTCCACAAAGGGATCCGGCAAGGGCAATACTGTTGCTCTCTCTGCAGAGGCTACAAAGATCGCTAAAGAGCTCAACCCTGACATGGCTATCGACGGTGAGATGCAGTTCGACGCTGCCGTATCACCGACTGTCGGACAGCTGAAATTCCCTGGATCGCCTGTAGCAGGTTATGCGAACACATTCGTATTCCCGATCATCGAGGCAGGAAACATCGGATACAAGATCGCTCAGAGACTCGGCGGATACGCTGCTTACGGACCTATCCTGCTCGGACTCAATGCGCCGATCAATGACCTCTCCAGAGGCTGCGACGCAGAAGAAGTCTACAAGATGTCCATCATCACTGCAGCACTGTAATATTTCGCGTAAATAACGGAAACAAAAAGAACGGACAGCCATTTGGCTGTCCGTTTTCATTATAGTAGTCACACTTTGCTTATGCTCGCTTGTTATCTTCTACGAAGCGTCTTATCTTGTTTGTCGTTGTCTTGTCGAAGTCGCGGTCGCGCACTATTACGTGAGCAATCCTCTTGAATCTCGGAAGGTCGCTGTTTATCTTGTCGACCTCCGCATCGATCAGCGCTTCTGCCTGCTCCGGTGTGTAATCCGGTCCGAGCTTTGCCTCAAGGACTTCCTTATCAAGCCTGATCGTGGCGCAGATGCCGTTCCACTGTGAGTTAGGATCGCGGTCACCGCCCCAGACCATGGATTCCGCTACGACCGGCAGTGCCTGCAGGTAGCTTTCAAGCTCCTCAGGGAAGACGTTCTTGCCGTTGTTGGCGATGATGACGTTCTTTTTGCGGCCTGTGATGAACACGTAGTTGTCGCGGTCGAGATATCCGATGTCACCGGTATGGAACCAGCCCTCTTCATCGAGAACTGCTGCGGTGTTTTCAGGGTCCTTGTAGTAGCCCATCATTACCTGCGGCCCGCGGAAGCAGATCTCGCCGATGCCGTTGCTGTCTGCATCGAGTATCTTGCATTCCGTGAACGGCATGATGTGTCCGGCAGAGGCGTTCTTCATATACTTGCGCTTTGCAGGGTTGAGAGCGACGATAGGTGCGCACTCCGACAGGCCGTAGCCCTGGATGGCGTTAAAGCCGATGTTGCAGAACGAGTCGAGAATGGCACCGTCGATAGGAGCTCCACCGGAGATGATCGTATGCATCCTGCCGCCGAATACTGCCTCGATATCCTTTGTGACCTTCTTAGGCAGCTTCACCTTGAAACGGCTTGCCTCGCGGTCCATGAGTTCGAACACTTTCATCTGCTTTTCCGACAGCTTGTCTGCGACCGAGCGTCTGATCTTATTGTGGAAGTTCTCGATTATGGCAGGCACGGCCAGCATGATGGTCGGCTTTACCTCGAGGATGTCCTTGCGGATGTACTTGAGTCCGCGGCTGAATGCAACAGTCGCTCCGCTGTATACGCAGCTGAGGAACGTGGCGGTACACTCGTAGCAGTGATGCATTGGCAGTACCGAGAAGCAGATATCCTTCGGACGTGCTTCGAACATGGACTGCACGAGCATGGTATCAAGCATCAGGTTGCGGTGCGAGAGCATGACACCCTTGGCTACCCCGGTCGTACCCGATGTGAAAATGATAGCTGCGAGATCGGTGTTGACTACCTGAGCGTCGATGTAGCGGCGGTCTCCGTTCCAGACCATGTGACGGCCTTCTTCACGGAGCTTCTTCCATGAAAGGAGTCCTGCCTTGACATCTTCATCCTCATCCATATCGGCATTGATGACATAACGGAGGTTGGTTTCGCCGTTTGCCTTTATGCGCTTGAATGTCTCGTAGTATTTGTTGTTGATAGTGATGACTGCCTCGAGTTCGCCTTTGACGGTTAACTGGGTCAGCTCGCTTTCGTTCAGCTCTCTGTCGAGAGGAACCACTACTCCGACTCCTCCGACGATCGCGAGGTAGGATTCACCCCACTCAGACGAGTTGCGTCCGATGAGTCCGATGTGTCTGTCTTCGAGACCGAGGTCGAGAAGGCCGGTGCCGATCGCGTTTACATCCTCACGCGCCTGGCGGAAGCTGATCTCCCTGAACGGCTGATTAGGCTTGTACTTCTGCATGAAGAGCGGAAGATCCGGGTGCTCATCAGCGCTGTAGTTAAGCATGTCCTTAAGATCTGTCACAACATGCTTTTCCTTGAAGAGGTAGCGTTTGTCCTTGGACTTCTTCAGGTCTGAGAGCATCTGCTCGATGACTTCGCGTTCACGCCTCTTGATGTTTCTGTATTCAGAATCTGTATATTTTCTGCTCATATAAGTGTCCCAATGCGCTGTTAGCTTGCGCTTGCTGTTTTGTTTCTATATAATTCGTGCAATAATTGAAACTTAGTCATATAATGTAGTTTACGAAACAATATTATATCACATAATCATACGAGAGCATATAATACATGCTTGGTGAGGACTTTTAAAGAAAAAGTTGCATTTTTTTGAGCGTATTATGAAGAAAACTCCGTATTTTACCAAACCGAGGAATGAATACGGGACCAAATATACAGAAAGGAAGTTAATGGAATGGAAGAAGTAAGAATCCTTGATCTTAAGGAAAGCATTCTGGCGGATAACGACGCGGATGCAGACAAGCTGCGCGAAGAACTGGCAGCTCAAAAAACCGTATATATCAATGTAATGAGCTCACCGGGCTCCGGCAAGACCTCCACCATACTGAGGATGGTGGAGCAGCTCAGGCTGAGCTTCAAGGTGGGAGTTCTTGAGGCAGACATTGATGGTGATGTTGATACAAGAACGATGCTGGATGCGGGTATCCCTGCAGTACAGCTCCACACAGGCGGAATGTGCCACCTCGACGCTGACATGAGCCGTCAGGCTCTCAAAGAGCTCGGATCGGAAGACCTGGATATCGTCATTCTTGAGAATGTCGGAAACCTGGTATGCCCTGCTGAGTTTGATACCGGAGCTCAGATCAACCTCGTGATCCTGTCTGTACCTGAAGGCGACGATAAGCCTCTCAAGTACCCTCTGATGTTCACAAAGGCGGACGTGGTGGTCCTCAACAAGATCGACGCCATGGAGGTGTTCGACTTCAGCCCTGGAAAATTCATGCAGCATGTAGTTGAGCGCAGCCCTGGGGCACCTGTGTTCATGGTATCGGCAGCGACAGGTGAAGGAATCATCGCTTTGTCCGAGTGGATCGGAGAGCGTGCGAAAGAGATCCTTGAATACATCGATTAGAATAGAGGAAGAAGATATGTCAGAAAACAATGTAAGAGTAATAGATGTAAATGTAGGCATTTTCGAAGAAAATGACCGCATTGCCGCAGACGTGAGGGCTCAGAACAAGGCGAACGGAACCTTCATGATCAACGTGATGGCATCACCGGGAGCAGGCAAGACGACTACGCTCCTGCGCACCATCGAAGAGCTGGGCGGCGAATATAATATCGGAGTCATGGAAGCGGATATCGAGGCGACTGTTGATGCAGAGAAGATGGCTGAAGCAGGCGTACGCTCGATGCAGATCCATACGGGCGGAGAGTGCTGCATGGATGCAGCGATGACACAGGCTGCGATCAACGAGTTTGACACGAAGGATCTCGATATCGTATTTCTGGAGAACGTTGGAAATCTGGTCTGCACCGCCGAACAGGATACCGGCGCTAACATCAATATAGAGATCCTGTCGATCCCTGAAGGTGATGACAAGCCACTCAAGTATCCTTTGATGTTCACAGTGACACAGGCAGTTCTGGTAAACAAGACAGATACCCGCAAATTCTTCACTTTCGATGACGAAGCGTTCGTTGAAAGAGTTCACGCACTGAATCCGTTGTCAGAAGTATTCTTCGTATCGGCAAAAACAGGCGAAGGCTTCGATGCATGGATCAGCTGGCTCAGAAGACAGATCATGCTTTCAAAAGCTATGTAATAAAAGTGAGAAAGAGGGTCAATTATGTTTGATGCAGCAATTATTGGGACCGGGCCTGCGGGTCTTTCCGCAGCGCTTACACTGAAGCTTCACAATAAGGATATCATCTGGTTCGGTTCAAACGAACTGAGCGACAAGGTAGGCAAGTCAGAGAAGATAGCGAACTATCCGGGCGTGCCGATGGTTTCGGGAGCTGATCTGAACAAAAGGTTCCGCGAGCAGGCAGAAGAGCTGGGACTTGAGCCTGTAGACAAGCGTGTAACCAACATTGCCGACATGGGCGGTACCTACATGATACTCGCGGACAATGAGATGTTTGAAGCGCGCACGGTGCTGCTCTCGACGGGCATCGCTGCTGCAAAGGGGATGGAGAACGAGGCAAGGCTCCTCGGTGCCGGCGTGAGCTACTGCGCCACATGCGACGGCTTTCTGTACAAGGGGAAGACTGCTGCCGTGTACTGCACCGACGAGCGCATGGAGCACGATATAAAGTATCTTGAGGAGATCTGCGGCAAACTGTATATCTATACAAGCTTCGGTTATAAGACTGATGCTGAGAATGCTGAAGTGCTGAAGCTGCCGGTCAAAAGGCTTGACGGCGGCATGAAGTGCGATTCCATAGAGCTTACTGACGGAACAAAGATAGACGTGGACGGAATCTTCATACTGAGGCCGGCAATCGCTCCGGCGACAGTGCTTCCGGGTCTCGAGATGGACGGTGCTCACATAAAGGTGAACCGCAGTCAGGAAACGAATTATAAAGGCTGTTATGCTGCGGGCGACTGCACGGGCAGGCCGTATCAGATAGCTAAGGCTGTCGGCGAAGGAAATGTCGCTGCTCACGCGATACTTGAGCGCCTCAGCGAAATCGAAAAGGAGAGCTAGAAATGGCCGGACTCAAAATAGAAAATCAGGCGATGATGTTCGCTTTTCTCAGCCGCGCTGCAATCGAAGCGAAGGGCGAGGAAGGCAGAGCTGCGATCCAGGACGGAATGATACGCTACGGAAGAGAGCGCGGTGCCAGGATGGCAGAGCGTGCACGCAAGGCAGGTGATCCTGTAGACCTCTGGACAAATCAGGCATATGGTGAATGGAAGCCTGACTATGCCGGACAGATGGAGTTTGGAATGCTCCGCTCAGAGCCGACTTATCAGACATATATCGCAAAGTGCGCATGGTGTGAAGCCTGGAAAAAATACGACATCCTTGAATACGGACGCGAGTACTGCGTGAATGTGGATGCAGCTGTTTATGAAGGCTTCGGCTGCGGAGCAGTCTGCACGCCATTGACGACATCAATGAGCTGGGGCGGAGAACGCTGCGACTTTGACTGGGGAAAGCCTCTCAGCGAAGAGGAAGTTAAAATGGTCGCGGACAAAAAGGCCGAACTCGGCACGAGTGCCATGAGGGATTTCGATTTCCATACCGCTCACATCTACTGCTCGGTAGCTGATGAGCTGTGCAAGCGTTTCCCTGATGACTCAAAGAAAATGATCGACAGAGCCGTTGCGGATTACATAGAGCTCTTCGGGCAGGAGGCATATGACTGTCTGCTTGAGTTCTCGCCGGACGAGTTCTGACAGACTGGAGAACATATTCGTATTGAAAACTTTTAAACTTAACGCTGAATACGCGTCAACACTCGGGGCATACTGGATGATCTACGGTATCACAGGCAGTTTTGCCTCGGTTTTTATGCTCGCAAAAGGCTACGACAACATGCAGATAGGCATGACACTGGCAGCCGCAAACCTGCTGGCGCTGGGGCTGCAGCCTTTTGTTGCAGACCACATGGACAAGGCGAAGGGGATAAAGATAATCGATGCATCGGTATGGATGACACTTCTCATGATGCTGACCGGTGCCGGCTATTTTGTTTTCTCCGGGGGATCGTTCATGCTTGCTGCGGTCATCGTGGCTATACTGGCGATACATGCCTTGCTTCAGCCGCTGCTGAATTCGCTTGCCTTCAGGCTCGGAGAAAGCGGTACAAATGTAAATTTCGGGATAGGAAGAGCCGGGGGCTCACTGGGTTTTTCCGCCATAGTTGCGGTGCTCGGAACTCTCGTAGAGAAAAAGGGCGAGATGTCAGTCCCGGTATGTGCGGAGGCGGCCTGTGCGCTGCTTATAGCACTGCTGTTTCTTACAAAATACAGCTTCACAAAAATGAAGCGGGCAAACGACATTGAGATCGCTGAGCACTCAGGAGGGAGAACAGCTGAAGCTGACGCGGATGACGAAAGGATAGACCTTAAGGCATTTATAAGGCGCAATAAATACTTCTTCATAATGAATCTGGGTATATCGGGACTGCTCTTCAGCAATGCCATCCTCAGCAATTACATGCCGCAGATCGCGGCCGAAGCAGGAGGCACCACTGAGCAGACCGGCAGGATCCTTTCCCTGATGGCCCTGCTTGAGATGCCTACAATGATATTCATCGGAACGATAAGGAAGCACTTCCAGAGCCGCACGCTCGTCAAGATCGCGTCTCTCGGTTTCACCGGAAAGATAGTGGTATGCTGGCTCGCCGGGTCTGTAGGAGTGCTCTTTGCAGCGCAGGCATTCCAGCTTGTGGCTTTCGCGCTCCTGATGCCTGCCATGGTCTATTACATAAATGAGATAATGAGCCCGGGAGAGGCCGTAAAGGGACAGTCACTCTTCACGATGATGTTTACTTTCTCTACTATCATCGCAAGCTTTGCGGGAGGATGGATACTCGACGCTTCCGGAGCAAAGGCGCTTACCTTTGCCTCTGCCCTGGTGACAGCTGCCGGAGCTGTCGTCGTGTTCCTCAGCATCAACAAGGTAGAGGATCACAGGAGATTGCCGGACGCCTGAGTATGTGTTAAAATCTCATTACAACTGAAAACAGGAGATCAACAATGGAAACCAGAGTCGCCGTGATAAGCATTATCGTCACGCAATCCGACCGGGTGGAAATGCTGAATGAGCTCCTCCATGAGTATTCCGGCTTCATTATCGGACGCATGGGGATCCCGTATAAGGAAAAGGGGATCAGCATAATCAGCATAGCCATTGATGCACCGATGGATAAGATCAACTCACTCACCGGAGCACTCGGACGCCTCGACGGTATAAATGCCAAGGTGACCTATGCCAAAGTATGAAAACATCCTCCTGAAGCTGAAATCCCATGAAGAGGGATTGAGGCTGAAGCAAGATGCGAAACTGATCAATTGAAAGTGCGCTTTTTTGCGTACGGCTATTTGGATCTATGCAGCCTTGCTTCACACGGAGCGGGGCTGTTTTGATTTAAGGGCAAGGCCGCCGTACAACAAACAACACAAAATAAAAGGAAAGCAAGCATATGAGCCTCAGAAGAGACGGAAGGCTTGGCGCCGCATGGATCATAATACTTATTGTGCTGCCGTTTATCGCAGCAGTCATCGCCCTTGGGATCGGACGCATGTCCATCTCGCCGGGTGAGGTGTTTGACGTGCTGCGTGCTGCCATAGCCGGAAAGCATGCCGACAGCGAGCTGATCGAGAAGACAGTGATGCAGCTCAGATTGCCTCGCATAATACTCGCTGTACTTGTAGGAGCGGGACTGTCGGTTTCCGGATGCGCCTTCCAGAGTCTTTTCGCGAATCCTCTCGCAACGCCGGACACACTGGGTGTGGCAAGCGGCGCTGCTTTCGGGGCCGCCCTGGGGATACTTATCGGATTCGACCTGATTGGTATTCAGCTGATGGGACTCGCAATGGGAGGCTTTGCTGTGGCACTCACATGGCTTGCGGGTTCGGGCAAGGACAGGGGAGGACTCAGCTACATAGTGCTCTCGGGCATCATGATAGGATCGCTGTTCTCCGCTCTCATATCGTTTGTAAAATTCGCAGCTGATGCGGAATCCCAGCTCCCGGCCATCACCTACTGGCTGATGGGAGGGCTCGACAAGGCAAACTACCGCACGCTCTCACTCGGCGCACCTGTCATAATCGCGGGAGTAGTTCTGTTCATGCTCATAAGATGGCGCATGAACCTGCTGCCTCTCTCCGATGACGAAGCGAAGGCATCCGGCGTAAATGTCAGGCTGCTCAGGGGCGTGACCGTGGTGGCGGCTACTGCCATAACGGCATCCTGCGTATCCATGTGCGGCCAGGTAGGCTGGGTGGGACTTCTGATCCCTCACATGTGCCGCATGCTCTTCGGCAACAACCACCTTTCGATAGTTCCGGCTTCCGTGAGCTTCGGGGCGGTGTTCATGATAATCGTAGACACTATGGCGCGCAGTATATCCGCGGCTGAGATCCCGGTCTCTATACTGACTGCCATGATCGGCGCGCCGTTCTTCATAGTTCTGATGAGAAGAAGCGGAGGCTGGCGCATATGAGTTTACTCAGGATAGAAAACGGCAGCTTCGCTTACAGAAGCGGACCGCAGACACTTAAAGACATAAATATAGAACTGGAACCGGGCGAAATACTTGCGGTGCTCGGGCCAAACGGAGCAGGCAAGACAACTCTGCTAAGATGCATGATGGATATGCTCCACTGGCAGAGCGGACGCAGCCTGCTCGATGGGGAAGATATTCGGAGCATACCGGCGTCGAAACTCTGGCGCAGGATGGCATATGTGCCTCAGGCGAGGTCAGCTGCGGTATCCTATACTGCGTTCCAGACCGTGCTGCTCGGACGGAGCAGCCGCATAGGCGCTTTCTCCGCACCGTCTGAAGCGGACATGAAAGCAGCGGAGCAGGTGATGGAAAGGCTCGGGATCTCCCATCTTGCTGACAAGCCTTGCTACGCGATAAGCGGCGGTGAGCTGCAGATGGTTCTTATCGCCCGTGCCATGGCTGCCGAACCGGAGATACTGGTGCTCGATGAGCCGGAATCCAACCTCGATTTCAAGAACCAGCTGATCGTGCTCGACACTATGACAGCACTTGCGGCAGAGGGAGTTGCCTGCATATTTAACACGCACTACCCGGCTCATGCCCTTCAGCGTGCAGGCAAGTCGCTGATGCTTTCGAAGGACGGCAGGAGCGTATTCGGGGACACCACGAGTGTGGTGACTGAAGACAACATCCGCCGGGCGTTCGGGGTCGATGCTCTGATCGGTGAGGTGGAGACGCCGCACAATGTAATGAAGAATGTAGTCGCCGTAGGCATAACGGAAGAGAAGGTGCCGGATGCCCCGTGCGAAAAAGATAAAGATATACTTGCTTCCGTGACGGTTATCATGCGAAGCAATGAGAGGGCATCTCTCATAAACAGTGCGTTCAGAGATTACAATCACCTTCTGATAGGCAGGATGGGACTGCCGCACAGAAAATCTGAGAAATACATTATAAGCGTGATGCTGGAAGGTCCGGCTGCAGACATCGAGGCTCTTTCGCACAGACTGAGCCTTATACCGGACATCAGCGTTAAAACGACTTACGAACAGGAAGGATAAAGAAATGGTTAAAATAGCGGTTTACGGAAAAGGCGGAATAGGCAAGTCGACTACCGTGTCGAACGTGTCAGCCGCACTTGCGGACATGGGCTACAAGGTAATGCAGATAGGCTGTGACCCTAAAGCCGACTCGACATCCAGCCTGCATGGCCAGGGCGACATGACAACTGTGCTCGATCTCGTAAGAGAACGCAAGAACGCCTTTGAGCTGTCAGACATGGTTAAGGAGGGCTACGGCGGAGTCATCTGTGTGGAGGCAGGCGGACCTACTCCGGGACTCGGCTGTGCGGGCCGCGGCATCATCGCTGCTCTCGATAAGCTCAAGGAGAAGGGCGCTTACGAGACTTTCAGGCCTGATGTCGTCATCTATGATGTGCTTGGCGATGTGGTCTGCGGAGGATTCTCAATGCCGATGCGCGGAGGTTATGCCGACAAGGTATTCGTTATCACATCGGGAGAGAACATGGCCATACATGCTGCTGCCAATATCGCGGTCGCACTTGACGGGTTCAGGGACAGAGGCTATGCGACTCTGGGCGGCATAATCCTGAACCGCAGGAATGTCCGTGATGAGGACGCCAAGGTGGCTGAGCTCGCGTCGGATATTCAGACCGAAGTGATAGGCGAGCTGAGCAGAAGCGAAACAGTCACAGATGCAGAGGACCTCGGAAAAACTGTTATCGAAGCGTTCCCTGACAGCGAAATGGCAGGAGAGTACCGCAGACTCGCGAAAAAGCTCCTTGAGATTTGTAATTCGGAAATGAGATATTGCTAAACCATCTGTCCGGAAAGGGCCAGAGAGGAGTTCTTTGTTTTTTTCTACATGACCCTTTGAATTTAAGGCTTTTATGTAGAAAAAAGGCTGGAAAAACTAACATGAATATTTATACTCACATAAAATACTTGGAAAAAAGAATTATTTTAAAGTATAGGGACAAAAGAACATTACCTGATGAAGGATAATCACGTTTATGGAGACTTTTCCGGATTGAATTCTAATCGCTAAAGAAAGATTTTCTACATGAGGAGCTTGTTTTGAGGCGTCCATGTAGAAAGTTTTGGAAAACTCCTTTTAAGAGTACAGACTTGAGCCGTATAACAAGAATAGTTATTCAGGAAAAGTAATAAGATTGTAAATCTGTCGGTTTAACCGACACATGAAAGAAAATGCTGAAAAAAGTAAACGAGAAACAGAATATAATGCTGAGCGCGGAAGAGATCCCTCATTTGAGGATCGCGGACGCGAACTTCCCGGCACCGTTCAGGTCGGGGCTGGAGTATTCATCTCCGGCCCGCGGCACGTGGAACATAGTCCACACCGGGATGCTCATCCCGGAGGCACACGAAATATTCGTGTGCGCCGCGGGCTGTCTGCGCGGAGTCGTGCTGACAGCTGCTGAGATGGGGACGACTGACAGGTTCTCCACGGTCGCTGTCAGAGAGAACAACCTTCTCGATGGTGATATGGAAGATCTCGTCATAGAAGGTGTTACGGATAT
>CACZGY010000018.1 GCA_902780815.1 uncultured Eubacteriales bacterium | reverse complement strand
GTGGTGGAGCGTACGAGGCTCGAACTCGTGACCTCCTGACTGCCAGTCAGACGCGCTCCCAGCTGCGCTAACGCCCCATAATATTTGAGCAGCCTTACAGGCTGCCCTTTTGGTGCGGATGAAAGGATTCGAACCTTCACGATGTTACTCACACGGACCTGAACCGTGCGCGTCTGCCAATTCCGCCACATCCGCACATGTATGGCGTACCCACGGCACGCCATATAGTATACACTATCTCATATTGCTTGTCGAGAACTAAATTACTGTTTTTATTCTTCTGCCATGATGGCATCGAACTCAGCAGCAGCAGCGTCGAACTCCTCTTCGGATTCGATCTCGATGATCTCAAACTCTTCATCACTGATCTGCTTGTATCCGTAGATGTATACATCGTCTGTACCGTCTTCAGGTTCAAGAGCGATATACTCCTTATCATTCAGTTCGAATGTGCCAAGTACATAGCAGTCAACTGCAGTGTCGTCATCAAATTCGAGAGTGATGATATCTTCCTCTTCTTCGACGTTTACGTTCTTGATATCTTCTGCCATAACGCAATTCTCCTTTCCTGAAATGCTATATCAATATAACACGAGGCGGTTTATTTAGCAAGTAGGCGGTTATTTTTCCGGACCCGCAAAGAATTCGATAATGCTCTCAGCAGCTTTGCTGTTCATGCCGTCGACTTCCATGAGTTCCTCGTATGTGGCGTTCCTGATAGCTTTGATGCTGCCGAATCTGTTCAGAAGCTCTCCTCTTCTCTTAGGCCCTATTCCCGGAATATCTTCGAGGGCAGATTTTATCATCTTCTTGCCCTTGACACCTGACATATATGTGATCGCGAACCTATGTACCTCCTCCTGGATATTGCCGCAATAGCTGAATAGCAGGCGGTTATCACGAAGATCTATTTCATGGCCGTCGTCAAAGACGATCGCACGCGTCCTGTGCGCATCGTCTTTCGCGAGCCCGACGACCGGGATCGCGATGCGGAACGCATCGACGACGGCTTTTACCGCCCTTACCTGGCCCAGCCCTCCGTCTATAAACATTATGTCCGGATAAGTGCTGAAGCCTTCGTCTCCCTTTCGCGCCCGCTTGAGTCTCCTGTATATGACTTCTCTCAGACTGCCGTAGTCGTCACCCTCAGCAGTTCTTACTTTGAATTTTCTGTAATCGTTCTTTACCGGCTTTCTGCCCTCATATACTACCATGCCGCCGACTGTATCCAGACCGTTGAAGTTGGATATATCGTACGCTTCCACTCTGTACTCTCTGTCATCATCTTCCGGAATAAGCAGAGGAGCATTTCCGCTTATTGAGGAAGCATATTCTATGAGCCCTGCTATCTCTTTCCTGAGGGCATCTCTTCTTTCGGCCTCCCGCTCCGCCTTTTCATCAAGCGTTCCGGCTAGCTTTACAGCATCTTCCATAGCCATCTTCAGCACCGCTCTCTTCTCGCCCCTTTCAGGTACTATAAAATGAGTCTTGTGCATCACATCAGTCCTGCCCTCTGCATTAGCTGCATTAATATTATCCAGAAACTCTTCAAGAAGCGCCTCATCCTCAATATGCACAGGAAGTATGATCTCTCTCGGCAATATCGACAGTTCAGGATAATATTGCTTTATGAACGAAGCTATCATTTCTGCGCCCAGAGTTTTCTTCTCTTTTTCGGAGTCCGGCATTGCATGACCTGCATGATCACTCCTTATATAAGTGATCTCGCGTCCGCTCATCCTTCCGCCTTCTACCTTGTATCTGGCGACAACACCGGTTTTATGTGTGATCACAGGGATAAGCACATCGGCGTCCCTTTCTTTTATCATCGTCGCGCGCTGTGTCTCTCCCAGTGATTTCAGAGATCTAATATAGTCCCTGAACCTGGCGGCATCCTCGTAACGCATCTCTTCAGACGCCTTCTCCATTTCGGCTTTTAATTTCGCTGTAACAGCCGAATCTCTGCCTGAAAGGATTTCTATCACTTCATCGATATTGTTGCTGTAAGCGGTTTTATCGGCCTCTCCGGTACACACACCGGGGCATTTGCCAATGAAGTAGTTAAGGCACGGTCTCACACCCTTCCTGAACTCCTGCTGACGGCATTTCTTGAACTGATACATCTCATCTATCATTCCGAGAATGCGTCTGACTGCCCCCGCATCCGAATAAGGTCCGAAGTAACGGTTTCCGTCGCGCCTTAGTCTCCGGGTGCTGATAACTCTCGGGTATTCCTCATTCGTAGTCACTTCTATAAAAGGATATGACTTGTCATCCTTCAGCAGGATGTTGTAACGCGGCATGTACTTTTTGATAAGATTGCATTCCAAAAGGAGAGCTTCCATCTCCGTAGCACAGCTGATGTACTCGAACTCTGCTATATTGGAGACCATTGCTCTCACCTTGGGGTCTGCCTGCGATGTTTTTCTGAAGTAGCTGCTTACGCGGTTTCTGAGGTTTATCGCCTTGCCCACGTATATCACCTCGCCCAGGCTGTCTTTATGCATATACACGCCCGGAGTCTTAGGCAGTTTTTTCAGTTCTTCACTGATATCAAACATGTTTATCTTATGTGCTGTGATCTTCTGCCGCTCTTTTCTGCCTCTTCGTTTATTGCCTCTTTGCGTATGTCAGTGGTACGCGGAGGCATCTCTCCATAGCCTGTCGCGTTCCAGTCCCTGCGTTTTCTGTCTTCATCTATCTCGAGCTGTTTGATTGCGAGCTCGCGGATCCTGTGTCTGCGGATCGCTTCACGTCTTTTTGCACGGCGGAGCCTGACATAGCCCACTCTCAGAAGGAATAACAGCAAAAGTGCAAGCACCGATCCGATTACGATCGTTGCCGTGTTGGAAATATAATAGCGTGACGGGAACCAGCCTACAGGGACATCCTCTTTTATAATCAGGTCGACTGTACCCTTAAGTTCATCAGCCACAAGTATCCTGAACTCTCCGACCTTATCACCCTTCTTCAGCGGTGCATTTAGGTTATCGTACATCGATACCTGTGTCTGTATCAGGGAATCGCTTCCTTCAGGAGGCACATATGCAAAGCCTTTGGTTTCGGTGTATGCCGGTACTTTCGTAACAGCACCGCCCCTGACTCTTGCATGGCCTGCAAGCTTGCCCTTTTTCACTATAGTGTTCTTCGTTACCTTCAGATCGGCATACTCGAACAGTGACGCGGCCTCTCTTCCGGCGTTCTCCTTGGCAGAATCCATCAGGACCACTATCATCTGCATATCGTCCTTAGTTGCAATTGCGGCAAACTGTGCTGAATTGACTGTTTCATCCACAAGCCCAAGGATTCCGCCCTTTATATATTCATATTCCGCATTCTCGTTGCTGGTGAGAAGCGGGTCAGTGCTCTGGAATTCTACCTCTCTCGGATTCTTTTTTTTCTGCTCAAAGATAGTGATCTTGACACTTTTCTTTGCCAGCGCATCCTTTACTTCCTGATATCTGTATGCTGCCTGGGTGATGACCGCCAGATCTGCTGCAGTAGAGTATGCTGCTATATCGTATCGTCCGCTGGCGTTTGTAAACAGGGTGTCCATCAGCCCAAGCTCCATGCACTTGGAGTTCATCTCTTTGACGAAAATATTTCTTGATGATGCGCTGTATTTTGCGAGCAGTTCCGCAGACTGGACATCACCTCCGACCAGCATGGCATCAAGAAGGTCTCCCACACTGGCTGATTCTCCGAGTTTGAATACATCTCCTAATGCAGCAATCTTTTCACCTGTTTCAACAGTGTTCTTCAGCTCTTTTTCATCGTACATGTTATCGAGAACTACCATCGCCGTCATCAGCATGGTTATCTTGCCCGGCTGCATCTTGCGGTCAGCATGCTTGAATGCAACCTTTTCACTGGTGGATCCGGACATAACCATGTATGAGTTTGTACCTACAGCAGGCGGCTTTTTAGGCACCACAACAGTCTCGCCTTCTGCGTAAACATCAAAAAGAGCAATATAACCGATGGTGGTCACCAGTATCAGGATCACCGATATGATGGCCACCATCTGTTTTCTTATGCGTGCTGTGTTGCTGTTTTTCAACACTTCTAACTTCTCCGCAAAATGATTCTTTCGGAGGGGCCTGCCCCTCCCCCGGACCATGAAAGCCTTACTTATGTGCAGCCTCAAATTCCTTCATGTACTCGATGAGTGCATCAACACCTTCTTCAGGGAATGCATTGTAAACGGAAGCTCTCATTCCGCCTGCGATTCTGTGTCCC
Source organism: uncultured Eubacteriales bacterium (assembly GCA_902780815.1). Taxonomy (GTDB): domain Bacteria; phylum Bacillota; class Clostridia; order Peptostreptococcales; family Anaerovoracaceae; genus Crickella. Next base: position 17,715 of record CACZGY010000018.1, on the reverse strand, counting down.
TTGAGGTTGATCATGTTTCTCTCTTTCGCTCCTGCGATGAATTCCTTATCGAGGTCAGGATCGCCTGTAACAAACGGAATGTTCATGAGAGATCTGTCTTCCTTGGCAACAGTTCCTCTGAAGAGCTCTGAAGAGTCGAGATAATCATAGATCTTCTGAGCCTTGCGTACATCCTTCTCATGCATTGCAGGGATTCCGCCGTTTGCAAGCAGATACTTGAATACTTCGCCTGCTACATAGATCGTGTAGCAAGGAGGAGTGTTGTACATCGATCCCTTATCAGCATGTGTCTTATAGTCGAGATAGATCGGAGTGTTAGCAGGAGCCTTGCCTACGAGGTCCTTTCTGATAATAACGATTGTCATACCAGCAGGAGCAACGTTCTTCTGTGCGCCGGCATAGATAACACCGAACTTTGTTACGTCAACTTCCTCGGAAAGGATGCAGGACGACATGTCAGCTACGAGCATATGATCACCGAAGTCAGGAAGCTCATTGTAGTGAGTTCCGAATACAGTGTTGTTGTAGCAGATGTAAACGTAGTCAACGTCATCTCTGATGTCTTCCTTGCTTACCTTTGGAATATAAGTGTATTTTGCCTCTTCGGATGAAGCTACGCAGCGTGCATCACCGAACTTGCGGGCTTCTTCCCATGCCTTCTTGCCCCACTGGCCTGCTACGATGTAGTCAGCCTTGCCTGTTCCGGTCATGAGGTTGATAGGGATCATTGAGAACTGGAGTGTAGCTCCGCCCTGGAGGAAGAGAACATAGTAATCATCAGGAATGTTCATGAGTTTGCGCAGATTAGCTTCCGCATCATCTATGATTTTCTGGAACTCAGGGGATCTGTGGCTCATCTCCATTACAGACTCACCTGTTCCCTCATAGTTGAGCATCTCATCAGCACACTTTTTGAGCACCTCTACAGGCAGTGTGGATGGACCTGCGGAAAAGTTATATACGCGATAATCATCAGCCATTGGTCTGTACCTCCGTAAAATGTTTGTAGTAAAAAGGGTTATTGAAAAAGGACCGCTGACAGCCAGAGCACTTCCCGGCTCCAGCGGTCATTTTTGCCAAATTTATTATACTTCACTTATGTGAAAATTTATAGGCGGAATCGTGATATCCGTTCTGAATTATCAGAGAGCCGGACCTGCTGCCACGAGTGCCTTGCCTGCATCGTTTGAAGTGTACTTGTCGAAGTTCTTGATGAATCTGCCTGCGAGGTCCTTAGCCTTCTCTTCCCACTCTGCAGGATCTGCATATGTATCTCTCGGATCGAGGATTCCAGGATCTACGCCAGGAAGCTCTGTAGGTACCTCGAAATCGAAGTAAGGGATCTTCTTGGTAGGTGCCTTGAGTACATCGCCGTTGAGGATGGCATCGATAATGCCTCTTGTGTCCTTAATGGAGATACGCTTGCCGGTTCCGTTCCAGCCTGTGTTTACGAGATAAGCCTTAGCGCCGCTCTTCTCCATTCTCTTTACGAGTTCTTCTGCATACTTTGTAGGATGCAGTTCAAGGAATGCCTGACCGAAGCAAGCTGAGAATCCGCTGAGGAAGTAGTACTGTGTCTGCTCCGGTGTCAGTATCGATACAGGAGGCAGTACTCCGAATGCGTCTGCCGAAAGGAATATTACATTGTCTGCCTGAGGGCCTGCGGACTTGCCGTTTACCTTCTTGGCAATGTTCTGAATATGCTCGATCGGATACGATACACGTGTATTCTCTGTAACGCTCTTGTCTGCAAAATCGATCTTGCCGTCTGCATCAACAGTTACGTTCTCGAGCAGAGCATCTCTCTTGATTGCGTTATAGATATCCGGCTCTGACTCCTTGTCAAGGTTGATTACCTTGGCATAGCAGCCGCCCTCGAAGTTGAATACGCCCTCGTCATCCCAGCCGTGCTCATCGTCTCCGATGAGGAGTCTCTTAGGATCTGTCGAGAGAGTTGTCTTGCCTGTTCCGGAGAGTCCGAAGAAGATCGCTGTGTTCTTGCCCTCCATATCCGTGTTTGCCGAGCAGTGCATGGAAGCGATGCCCTTGAGAGGGAGATAGTAGTTCATCATCGAGAACATGCCCTTCTTCATCTCGCCGCCGTACCATGTGTTGATGATGACCTGCTCACGGCTTGTGATATTGAATGCCGCGCATGTCTCGCTGTTGAGTCCGAGCTCCTTGTAGTTCTCGATCTTAGCCTTGGATGCGTTGTAGATAACGAAGTCAGGCTCGAAGTTCTCAAGCTCCTCATCTGTAGGGATGATGAACATGTTCTTTACGAAGTGTGCCTGCCATGCTACTTCCATGATGAAACGGATGGCCATGCGTGTATCAGGGTTGGTGCCGCAGAATCCGTCAACTACGAACAGTCTCTTATTGCAGAGTTCGTTGATCGCGATCTTCTTGACCTCTGCCCATACTTCCTCAGACATAGGGTGGTTATCGTTCTTATAGCCTTCGGTTGTCCACCATACTGTGTCCTTGGAATTCTCATCCATTACGATGTATTTGTCTTTAGGCGAACGTCCTGTATAGATTCCGGTCATTACGTTTACCGCATCAAGTTCAGTAAGCTGTCCCTTGTCATAGCCTTCAAGTTCAGGCTTCATTTCCTCTTCGAAAAGGAATTCGAATGATGGATTGTAGACCAGCTCCGTAGTACCGGTAATCCCATACTTTGTCAGATCAACTTTTGCCATTTAGATACCTCCTGTTTATATTAATTACAGTTATCATCTATGTGAAAACCCAATTTTTTCTCACTATAATATTATGCATTTTCTGTCAATGTTTCAACTTGTATTTGTCATACCACCTATGCTCTCCGTTGTTGATGTAAACCGGTCGTAGTGTTATACTAAATATGTATGGGCAGCCGCTCAGAAAGCGTTGATTTGCCTATAGAATATTAAGTGCTTATATAAATTAATCAAAGCGGAGGACATAATGGACAAGTATTTCATCGGTACTCTAAACAATATTTCCCAGAAGGGTCTGTGCAGACTCACTGACAAGTTTGAACTTACAGACGACGTAGATAAGGCCAACGGTATTATCTTAAGATCCTTCAAGATGCATGACATGGAACTCTCCGACAACCTTCTCGCTGTTGGAAGAGCCGGAGCAGGCGTCAACAACATTCCTCTTGATAAGTGCGCTGAAAAGGGCATCGTCGTATTCAACACACCTGGAGCTAACTCAAATGCAGTTAAGGAGCTCGCAGTGGCAGGCATGATCATGGGCGCCCGCAACATTTATGAGGGCATCTCATGGGGCCAGACTCTCGAAGGCGATGTAGCAGCTAATGTTGAAAAAGGCAAGAAGCAGTTCGCAGGAACTGAGATCGCAGGCAAGACTCTCGGAGTCATCGGTCTCGGCGCTATCGGAGCAAAGATCGCAAACGCTGCTTATGCTCTCGGCATGAACGTAGTTGGCTATGAAGCATTCACACCGCATCCTTGCCTCACAGCTCCTGTAGAGCTCAAGGACAGCGCAGAAGAAATGGTTCCTGAGTGCGACTTCATCACGATCCACGTTCCTTCCCTGCCTACAACAAAGGGAATGGTAAACAAGGATCTCATTGCTAAGATGAAGGACGGCGTTATCTTCATGAACTACGCAAGACCTGACCTCATCGTTGTAGACGATGTAGTTGAAGCTCTTGAGTCCGGCAAGATGAGAAAGTACATGACAGACCTTCTCGAGCCTGAATACATCGGCAAGAAAGGCATTGTTGCCACACCGCACCTCGGAGCTTCCACAGCTGAGGCTGAAGAGAACTGCGCTATCATGGCTACAGATCAGCTCATGGACTACCTTGAGAACGGAAACATCATCAACTCGGTCAACTTCCCAAGAGTATCCATGGAGAGAAAAGGTGCTGAGAGACACTGCTTCCTGGTCAAGTGCGACAAGACTGCTGACGAAGTAAAGGCTAAAATGGAAGCATTCTACGGAGACAAGCTCGCAGGATTCGCCGGCGCAAAGAACAGAGCTAATGAGTTCGGTTACTTCATCGCTGACGTTGCAGCAGGCACAGAGCCATTCAGCTGCGACTGTGTAATCAAGGCAAGAGTTCTGTAAGAAACACCTCGCAGGTCAAGACAAATGAAAAGACGATGCCTCCTGGCATCGTCTTTTTTCATCTTTTCAGTGTCATTACAGTATGGAATCGATCTTCTTTATCTCACGGTCATATGTGAGCAGTCCGTTGGTTTCATCTTCTACATCGGAAAGCTGAGTATAAATGGCAGCACTCAGGCCTCTTGCTTTCAGAGGTTCTATTTCCTCCTTATACAGTTTCCGGATATCCCTCTGAAGCGCCTCTCTGTCAGCACATTTTCTGTAGCCGTAGTCTCTTCTTCCTCCGTAGTAATAGCCAGGCAGCTTACACGCATATCCGCCGAATTCGCTCAGTACTAACGGTCTGTTGCCAGGTGTCAGTTTTACCTTTTTGAAGTAGACATGATAGCTGTCGACATCGCTCTTGTTCTGCCAGAACCAGCCTGATGTGCTGTCAACGAATCTGGAACTGTCAAGCTCCTTCATTCTGTCATATGCCGCATCGGCATCAAACTGACCCCAGCCTTCATTGAAGATAGTCCAGTAGCAGACAGACGGATGATTGTAAAGAGTTTTTACAGTCCCTTCCATGGATTCAAGGAAAATCATTCTGCTTTCAGGATCATCATGTAAATCCTTATCGTCAAGTTTATTCCTTCCTGCCATAGGAAGGACGGAATCCATGAGGAATGAATAGTCAGAATTGTTTACCATGTCCTGGAACACAGCCATTCCAAGCCTGTCGCACTCGTAATAGAAGATCTCCGGTTCTATTTTGATATGTTTTCTGAGAGTGTTGTATCCCAGTGACTTCATGGCGAGAATGTCTTCAGCGTATTTGTCAGGTGACGACGGTGTATATATGCCATCATGCCAGTAACCCTGATCCAGCACTCCATTGAAGAAATACGGTACTCCGTTAAGGCACAGTCTGGTGCATCCCCCTTTATCTTCTATTGTGAGAGTGCGCAGCGCGAGATACGATCCGATTCTGTCCTCACCGCTGGTTATACTGAACTCATAAAGATGAGGATCTTCCGGCGTCCAGAGTTCCGGCTCTTCGATCTCTATACGGACTGACGCGCACGGCTCCCCTTTCTCCGTTGCGTCTGCCAGCTCATACGTTTTGCCGCAAAATTCAAGAGTACCGTCTGTGACTCCGTATGCCTTGATCTCAGCCCAGTTCAGCCCTGTATCGATTTTCAGTGACGTGATGTGCTTTTCCGGCACAGGCTCGATCCACACGCTCTTCCAGATACCTGATACAGGCGTATACCACATACCTCCGTTTCTGGCCTTCTGCTTACCCCAAGGGTACTTGTGATCTAGAGTGTCACGGGCTTCTACAATAACGCTGTGCAGTTTTTCATCACCTTCGTTGAGCAGATCCGTTATGTCAAAGCTGAACGGCAGATAACCCCCTTCATGTGAGCCGGCATATTTGCCGTCGATATAAACGCTCGCAATCTGATCAACTGCACCTATGTGAAGGATCAGTCTCATGCCCTTCCATTCTTCAGGTACAGAGAATCCCCGTCCATACAGCAAAAGCTCGTCCTGGCGCGTGATCCTGTTGAGTCCTGACAGCATGCTTTCAGGACAGAATGGCACTTTGATCTTTCGCGGTCTTGGCGGAAGTCCTGCTTCGTTTGTCTTTTTGATGCTGATTGTCCATTCACCATCAAGGCTCAGCCATTTATCCCTTACAAGCTGAGGCCTCGGATACGTATCTTTCCATTTCGTCATCATATCAACACCTTATGTAAAGTATTCTTTACCTTATCCCAACACATTATGTAAAGTTCTCTTTACGTATAATTAAACTGATGCAGCAGCTGCAAGTACGATGGAGTAGAATTTCTCCTCTGCGCTTGAGCCTCTCGAAGTAAGAACGATAGGCGCCTTTGCTCCTACGATGATACCGGCCATCATTCCGTTGCTGCTTACGGTCCAGGACTTTCCTACCATGTTTCCTGTTGCCATTGACGGCATGATCATGGCATCAACCTCACCCGCAACAGGGCTGTCAAACTTCTTGAACTCTGCGATTTCCTTGCTGAGAGCGATATCGTATGAGATCGGGCCCTCTACGGTACATCCCGTGATCTCACCGTTCTGGTTCATTTCCTTGAGTGCTGCAGCATCAACGGACTCCTGGGCCTTCTTGTTGAGGACCTCAGCACCGCACATAACACCGACTTTCGGATCTTCATATCCAAGAGCGTGGAGCACATCGACAGCATTGTTGATGATCTTTACCTTCTGCTCAAGATCCGGCTGAAGCAGCATGCCGCCGTCTGTCAGTACTACTACTTTATGATAATTCGGCACCTGGAAAAGTCCTACATGCGACATGATCTTTCCTACCTGAAGACCGGTTTCCTTGTTTACTACCTGTCTGAGAAGATCTGCTGTCTGCATGCGGCCCTTCATAAGGAAGTCGCCTTTGCCCTCACGGATGAGCGCAACTGCTTTCTTTGCAGCCTCAACATCATCATCCTCGTTGTAAATTGTAACATCACCGAAGTCGAATCCGTGTTCAGCGCAGATCGCCTTGATCTCGTCTTCCTTACCTACAAAAACCGGCTCAACGATGCCCTCTTTGAATGCTTCATATACCGCATCGAGCGAATGCTCATCGTGAGCACAGCACAGAACGATTTTCTTTTTTACAGGATTGGCCTTGACAAGCTCAGCCATCTCTTTGAAATTCTTAAGCATAACTATCCTCCCGCTCTATGATTTCAATAATACTATCGTAATTTATCAACATATATTGTAGCACACTTACCCCGATACATAAATATAGTATAGATTGAAAATCAACTGTACGGGTGATACAATCTTTTTTGGATATTTTCAATACGTCAATACGGGATACGGATGAGGTGAACTAATGGAATATTACGAGGATATAGTAAAAAAGAGAAACTCATGCAGAGGTTTCTCTTCCAGAAAAGTTGAGGACAGTGTTCTTACTGAGCTGCTGACATATTATGAGGATGACGAGAGCGATCTCGTGGATGAGATCGAAACTGAGCTCAAGTTCTATATCGGGACAGTCTGGGATGAACTCAAAAAGAGTGTCGGGTACAATGGATTCTGTATCAAGGCTCCTGCATATATGGTCATTTACTCTGATGTGGCAGACCACTACCTCGAAAACGCCGGTTACATCGCCCAGGGACTTACTCTTAAGATGACAGAGCTTGGGCTTTCTGCATGCTGGCAGACTATAAACGATGCCGATGAAGCAAAAAAAGCCCTCGGTGAGGATACTGACAAGGTAGTCGCCTGTGTAGTCGCGTTCGGATACAGAGATCCTGACAACGATGAAAAGAAAGCCCCTAAGAAATCTCTCGATGAGATGACAGACGGTTTCAGATTCGGTCAGGATATCGATACAGATCTCTGGTACAGTGAGCTTGAAGACGGTCTCAGAGCAATTGCTCATGCTCAGTCATTCCAGAATCTTCAGCCTTACAGGATAATCGTGGATAACGATCAGATATCTTTGGTGGGTCTGCCTGATGACATGACATCTGAAGCGGACAGGCTTCTTAATTACGGCATCGTAATGTTCAACTTCTATGCCGTAATGTGGGCTGTAAGGCCAACTGCTCCAAGATGGAGCTTCGAGCCTGTTACAGACCGCGACCTCGGTCTTCCTGAAGGAGTCACATACGTTGCAAAATGTGCACTCTAAAATATAACGAACATAAAAACAGCTGCTCCTGATGAGCAGCTGTTTTTTTTTATTTTTCCTGACAGCACGATATAACAAATTTCAATTCATAATCATTTTTGACAGGATATCTGAACTCATCTTTAGTCTGAGGACCGCATATGCCTGTTCCTATACCCTGCTGGAAGGCGGATATTGTAACGTATGTGCCTGTACGCTTCTCATCCTCACGGTGTTTCATACCGAGGAGCTCGACATCACTGTAAGGCTTTATCCCGAGCTCGAACGCCTTGTCTACAGCGCTGAACTTTACAGTATTTATGCCATCGCTTATGCTCGCCCATCTGGTATCGAAGCGGCTTCCGCTCTCCTGAGGCTTTATATTAGGTTCGGTCATATCTGAGACTTTGCAGCTGACATGCTCAATAGGGAACTGGTCCTTCATATCTGCATATGACTCGCCGCTCCTTCCGTAGTATTCGACATCGTCAAACGACGATTCAAATCTGAAAGCCTTCCCGAATCTAGGCACTGTGCCCTTGCCCTTTGTGCAGTGCAGCCTGCTGGTGACCAGTACGGATCCCTCTTCATCTGTCTTTTCATATATATCGGTGCACTCGAACTCATTCTTTTTACAGATGATCCTGGACACCACAGTCAGGCGCTTCTCCGTCTTTTCGATCGAGACCACTTCTGTCCTCTGCCCGGTGAAATCCTTCATGGCGTCACCTACTCCGAAGAATATGTAGTCATTGTCGGTCGGTGCCCGGAAGAGTATTGTTGCCGGGTCCGCAGGCGTAACTGTCACACCGCCTATAACGAAAGAGACCTTATCCGAATTGTCATCAGAAATATCTCCGATATCATAGCAGCCGGTACCTTCCGGTATCCCTGCAAAGTGTTCTCTGATAACGATCTGCTCACGCGACACTTCGGTCTTTGTCTTTCTGTCGAAAGCGGTGATCATAAGAGTGCAGTCAGTCCCTGCGGCTTCTGCAGCTGCAATGTGTTCAGCAGTATCTATCTTCACCCTGACGCTCTCCAAAGGATCACATTCAGGAATAAGTGAGAACTCACTTCCGTCACTCCATCTGCACCTCAGCTCATACCTGAATCCAGGGGTGAAAGCCTTAGTGTTGAACAGTTCAAAGTCGTCTCCGCCCAGCCAGCTGACGCGGATCGGTCTGTATATGTATTTCGTTATTTTTGCACCGGTCGAAGGGCTGCGGTCAGGATAGAACATGCCGTCCACACAGAAGTTCTTGTCGTGCTCCCACTCTCCGTGGTCTCCGCCGTATGTGTAGCTGCCGTCTTCGTGAAGCACTGCGTGATCGACCATTTCCCATACGCAGCCTCCGATAAGATTGTCATGGGAATATATCTCTTTCCAGTAGTCCTCCATGCCTCCCGGGCCTACGCCCATGGCATGTGCGTACTCGCATAGGAAGTAAGGCCTGTCGCAGAACTGCTTTATTTTATATTTCTTCTCCCCTATCTCGTGTACACGTTCCGAAGGCGGATACATCTCGCTGGCTACATCATAAGCCTTCTTTTTTGTATGTACGGCGCTTTCATAGTGTACCGGAAGAGTCGAAAATCTCTTCAGATAATCATATTCTTTGTCAGTGTTGTAAGTTCCTCCGGCTTCGTTGCCGAGGCTCCACATTACGATGGACGGATGCATCTTGTCACGCTGATACATCCTCGCAGCCCTGTCGACATAGTGAGCTTCCCATTTCGGATCATCGCTTATGCGGTTGTAGCTTGGCGGAAGCTTGTGGACATAGGTGCCGTGAGTTTCCAGGTCAACTTCATCCACGACATAGATGCCCAGTTCATCGCAAAGCTCCAGCATGTAAGGATCAGGAGGATAGTGTGAAGTCCTGACGGTATCAATGTTGTATTCCTTGCAGAGCCGCATGTCGCGCTCCAGTTCATCAGGAGTCATCGTGTAGCCGTTCTCAGCTGATGTGTCATGATGGTTCACCCCGTGGAATTTGATAAGGCGTCCGTTCAGCAGGAACTTGTCGCCCCTTATCTCTACTGACCTGAAACCTACGCGCTGTTTAACGCAGCTTCCTTCGATCTCATAGTACATATTGTACAGTTCAGGCGTTTCATCGCTCCACTCTATAGGGCTGAGACTGCGGAAAGTCACTTCCGCCCTCTTACCCGCTGACTTCACAGTCTTGGTTTCGTGAACACCCCGGCCTTCAAGCGTGAATGTCACTTCCCCGTCCTCTAAAAGGTCGGCTCTTGCTGTCGCAAACCATGCTCCGCTGACTTTTCTGGTTATAAAATCCACGTCAGCGAAATCATTGCCCTCAGAAATCCTGAGCAGAACATCACGGAAAATGCCGTTGTTGCGGAACATGTCCTGATCTTCCAGATAGGTGCCGTTGCACCATCTGTGTACTACCACCACCAGCTCATTTATCCAGTCGTGAAGGTACGGAGTGACATCAAACTCGGCCGTGTTGTGCGATCCCTCCGTATACCCGACATAGTGTTCGTTTACATAGATATCCGCGCAGCTCGCTATACCAAGGAAGGACAGCACATAGCGTCTTTCAGGTGCATCCGGTCCGTCAGTATTGAAGAACGTACGGTAAACTCCAACGAAGTTATACTCTTCGCCCGGATCCTTCCATCGCGGACCAAGCCCGTAATCCGATCCCTGCAGGCTGAACACTTTGCCTGCTTTATCAAGCTCAGGGATCTTCGGAGGATCATACGGGAACTGATATCTCAGGTTCACATAAAACGGTCTGTCGTACCCGCGGAACTGCCAGCACGAAGGAACATCTATCTTATCGAATTTAAGATTATCAGTATCCAGCAGTTCAGGAAGCTGGAAAGGTTTCGGGAAGAACCTGAAATCCCATTCGCCGTTCAGGCATTTGACCTTCGGTGACTTGTATCTCTTTTCTTTGCCGGACACTTCATCGGCAGACTTCCTGTCAGGATACGGTATGAAATAGCTCCTCGGAGTCATCTTATTGTCTTCAAAAACACTGAAATCACAATAATTTGTCTTGTTGATCCTGTATTTCATTCGGTATCCCTCCTATTCTTCAGTCTTTTTTCTTCTTACTGCGAACACAACAGCAAAGGCTGCTGCTGCGCCAATAACAGCAAGGCCTGCAGCGCCTCCCGGTATACGGTCGATAAATGAGGATCCCTCTTCGGTACCGCTATTGTTTTTGGGTTCTATCCACTCAAGGTGTACAGGTTCCCCATCCTTAAGAGTATCCTCAAGCGGTTTTCCTGATCTGTCCACCATATTTATTGTCCTGTATTCCGGCAGCATTTCTTCATCAGAGACTTCCGGTCTGCCTGTCTTGCCTGGGCGGGGAGTTTTGCTTTTGTCGGGCTGCTTCCCCTGATCGTCCTGCTTATCCTCCTTGCAGATATCTTCTCCGTATTTCGCATCTTCCTCTGTCGCTACAACTGCAAAGAGCAGTCTCGGGCTGGTTCTCTTGAAAGTAGAGTACAAAGGCTGCTCTCCGCTCTCCTCTCCGCTTTCTTCTCCTTCTTCCGTCTCAGTCTCAGCTTTAGCCTCATCGTTCCGGTATATTATCAGGTCCATATAAAACTTTACAGGACTCCCGTCAACCGGCTCTGCAGTGCGTATCCCTTCTATATCCGGTTCGCTCAGAAGGAATCCGCCCTTTTTGTTCCAGTCCTTAATGGTAATCGCCTTATGTGACGCTGCCTTGCAGTTAGCCTCTTTCATATAGAGACCTGCCCGTTCCAGAATAGCTGAAGTGAGTTCCTCATCCGACATTCCATCGATTTCGGAACGTGTCAGCACTACATTATGTGTTACAAAAAAGCAATATGTTTCATTGCCGACGCCTACATTGTGGACCGCACGGATAGGTTCTTCCGTTCCGGTTTCTGCTGCAGCATAAACGAAACCGGATGAAGCCGGCATCACCGCAAACAGCATGATCATCAGAGCAGCTGCCAGTATTACAAAAGACGCCCGAATCCTGTATGTCATTTTATTTTCCTTAGCCATGGCTTTACCTTTCATTCGTCAGTTCACATCTGTACGCGCAAGTATCGCTGCCGGACGTCTGATCAGCGTGTGGAACACCGGCATCAGACCGAACAGCAGGTTGAACGCAAAGATCAGAATCAATGAAACCAGCACTGTCTGCATGTTGCACAGGAACATGTTCTCGACATAGGAGACAGTCTGCAGTTTGCTGATAATATAGTTCATCAGCAGCCACCCCGGGATCGAAGCTATTGTTGTTATTGCTATGATTTCTCCGGTAAACATTCTGTATATATCGGATTTCTTTACGCCGATCGCCCTCAGGGTACCGACTTCCTTTATGCGTGACAGGAATGAAGCTCTCATCATAAGGAAAACCTCGATCAGAGATATTATTATGATAATACCTCCTACAAGAAGAAATGTCCGCACAGTCGAGAGCTGTGTCTTCCTGTATTTATTCTTCTGATACTTATACAGATCCCTTGCCTTGAAGCCTTGCTCTTTCAGGGCTTCAACCGTAGCTTCCTTACCGGCAGCCGCCTTCACCGTCATGTTCTCAGAACTGCTGATAAGGCGGTATTTGATCGTATTGTTGTTGACAAAAAACTCACCCTGGATCTCGTCACTGTTATAATATCCCGCAACTTTCAGCTTATGTCCATTGACCTTTGTCTTGATTTCACTGCCCATCTTCATTGATTTGGCATAATCACTGTCTACAAGCACCTCATAGTCGTTTTCAGGCCATCTGCTTCCGTCGGTCAACTGGACTTTCTCTTTGTAAAGCCCATAATCTTTCAGTTTTGATGCAGCAGGAGCTTCAGCGCTTATGCTTCCGTCCTCATTGTAAGTCTCAGGGATGCTCTCTTCTTCTCCGGAATAGTATTCGCCATCGTAGTAATCATCGCTGTTGTTATTTGCAAGCATGTTGATAAACAAAGATTGTGATGCATAAATACATGGGCTTTCTTTATCCGTGATGCCTACTATGGTGAATTCCGGAAGTTCCTTTAATGTCAGGTGATGCCCCAGCAGCTCTTCCGGAGTCTTGTACCCGGCATGGATCATGTCCATGTTTTCCTCCTGCGCCCGTTCGATCAGCAGAGAGTCTATCGCAAGCTCATACCGTTTTTCCGGCAGCCTTCCGAGAACTATATCTTCTTCAGCGAGATCTTCCGCAGCGCTCAGAGAACCGCTCAGGATCGTTCCGTTCCCTGATGTCTGCCAGTACTCGTCATAGCTCATGCGCATGTTTATTTTTCCGGATCCCGGCAGAGCATATTCGACCGACGGATCCTCCTCAATAGCCAGATAATCATCGACCGGTATTTTCTTCTGCACTATTCCTACATATGCCTTGTCATCCTGTATGAACCTTTTGTCAGGCATATTGAGAATACCGGCAATATTTGACACTGCGTATGTTATGAACATCGCCGAAACGAGGAATCCGACAAGGAGCACCTTTTTCAGTATGTGATAATTGCTGACAGTGCGGAATCCCGATCTGAGCATGGTGAATATGTTAAGTATCGATGAATGACGCAGAGGTCTGGATGAAACGAAACGGTCCGCATGGAAGCGGCGGGCTTCAGCTTCCTCTGCTGTCAATGCCTTGTAATGGTCATCAATGAGCTCGATGCTTGAGTTCTCGTCTACTATCTCCATCCTGTTTGCCGCATCGCGCGTCTGAATAAACAGATTTCCGCGGCTGATCACGATATCGATGTCCATCTTTCCGCCGCTCTCATTGAAGACGCGTATAGTATTATCGTCATCTTTGAAAATGCGCTGATCTTTTATGTCTTTCAGGTATATCCTGTTCTCTATCCTGTAATCGAGGCCTTCAACATTCTTATTTACCTCGTCCGAGATCACTTCTCCATCCTTTAGGCGTATGATCCTGTCTGCGTAGAAATTCGCCAGATTCTCCTCATGTGTAACAAGGATGACCAGCTTTTCACGCGAGATGGATTTGATGATATTCATGACCTCGAGAGTATTGGCACTGTCGAGATTTCCTGTCGGCTCATCGGCTATAATTATGGACGGATTCTTTACTATAGCACGTGCGATTCCCACTCGCTGACGTTCTCCTCCGGACAGCATGTCTGCGTAACGCTTTCTGTAGCGGTACATGCCGACAAGCTCAAGAGCGTATTCCACCTTTTCTCTGATCTCTTTTTCATCTTTGATGCCAACCATCCTGAGCACCATGGCCACGTTGTCGAAAACAGTCATGGTGTTGATCAGATTATAGTTCTGGAATATGTATCCGATATTGAGATTTCGTATCCTGTCTACGGTATGTGCGGAGCGGCCTGTGATCTTCTGTCCGTTAATATATACCTTGCCCTTGTCAGCCTTATCCAGACCTCCTATCACATTCAGAAGAGTCGTCTTACCGCATCCTGAAGGCCCGAGCAGCGCAGTCAGTCCGGTCTCACCGAATTCCAGAGAGGTATTGTTGATGACATGTATCTGGTTGGATTTGCGGCGGTAAAAGTATTTATCTACATTCTGCAATGTTACCATGCCTTACGCCTCCTCTCTGTATATTCCCATAGCCGAGCTTTTGAAGATCGACCTCATGAAGCGGTCTGATATCAGGACAGCCATAACCAGCAATATGACTGCCAGTATTATGTAGTCCCTGAGAGTCAGATACGTAAGATGATCCAGGAGTTTTTCGGAGTTCACCACACCGGTGCGGTTCAGGTATATAAACAGCATGAACAGCGCATACGAGATCAGGCAGTCCAGAACGAGCTCTACTCTCATGATGCGGCGTGCAGGCTCCTTGCCCATTCCAAGCATCCTCAGGGTAGCGAAATATACTCCCCTGGATTTCAGTATGAGTCTTATAACAAAGTATGCTATGAAGAAAACCGCCAGACATACTATCACTGCTATAGGCAGCTGTATGATGTTTACCAGCTCTTCATCAATGAAATTGTTTATATGGTCTCTGAGCACCATGGTATGATAGCCGCCTCTTTCAAGCATGTCTTTCATGCCTTCAAGATTCTTTGTATCATCAACAAACACAGAAGCCTGGAAATTGCCCTTTTCATATAGCCTTCTGTAATCCATTTCGTTGATATATATTTCGCCGTCATGCTCTTCAAGATTCTTCAGGCCTGTTTTTCTCTCAAACGTCTTTTCACCATAGGTGCCCATGATCATGAGCTTCAGTTTCTGATCATAGTATATGGCCTTTGCGCTGAGCTCCACTTCCTTTCCTGCGGCATATCCCTCTTTAAACATAGGATCGAAGCTGGTCGGCAGCAGTATGTACCCTTCAGGAACGTTTTCGTTAGTATTCAGGCCTCCGCTGCCCGGGTACAGTATCTGCTCCGTTCCGTTTACCATCAGAGCAGTTGTGCTGTTTGACGCATACATTTCCTTACGGATCTCTGAAACAAGAGAATCGGAGAAGTATATCATGTTGCCTTCCGCATACATGTTTTCCATATCATCTCCTGTTCCGAGTATAACGATTCCTGTGACCTTGATCTTATGCTCAACACTTCCGTCCACCGAGACTGTAAAAGTCTTGCCGATAAAATCATCCGGCTTCTCTCCGAATGTCCATCCGTCGTCATAGCCTGCGAGCACGACCTCATTTTCTGCTTTCGGCATCTTGCCTAAATCGGGAGTTTTATCCAGATTCGATGTGCTCAGAACATATCCGTAGAAAGACAGTTCTTCATTCTCTATGTACAGTGAGGAATCATACATTATGTCCTCACGTATGAGTTTTTCGACATGAGGAGCATTCTCCAGCGCTTCGTAATCAGCCCGTGTGAATGCACTCTTGTCCTGTTTTTCCACAACAATACGTTTAGGATCATAGTTGGAAAAATAGTTGTTCCATCCTACTTCAGAAACTGTATCCTTCTGCTTCTTAACAGATACATATTGTGCGCTTACAGAGCTGATAACAAAAAGAAATACTAAAAGGAGGAGCAGCAGCTTCGCAGGAAGGTTAAAAGTATTACGCACACCAAGCTTCAGCTGCGTGCCGTATGTTATGCTGTCCTTTTTAGCCCGGTGTTCCCCTCTGGAGCTTCTGTGTCCGTACGAAGCAACCGTTTCTGCCGCTCTCCGGACGGATCTGCCTGTGTCCTCTACGATCTTGCCGTCATGCATCTTTATTATGCGTGTCGCATGATCTTTGAACTGCTCGTAGTTATGTGTGACCACGATGACCAGCTTATCTGAAGCTATATCTGTCAGGAGCTCAACTATTCCTTCCGCTGACTCGCTGTCAAGATTTCCTGTCGGCTCGTCAGCAACCAGTATTTTTGTGTCCTTGGCAAGAGCACGTGCTATAGCCACGCGCTGTTTCTGACCGCCTGACAGTTTAGACACCTTACGGTTCCTGAAATCATAGAGCCCCACCTTTTTAATGATATCCGTTACCTTTTGCCTGATCACTGCTGGATCGCAGCCGTCGATCTGCATTGCGAGTGCAACATTCTGAAATACCGTGTAACTGGATACAAGATTGAAGCTCTGGAAAATGCATGAAATATATTGCTGTCTGTAGTTTTCAAAGTCTGAAGCTGTATAGTGGCTCGTCTCATTGCCCTCTATATACATCTCCCCTTCTTCGTATGTATCAAGGCCGGAGATGACGTTCAGAAGGGTCGATTTGCCGCTTCCGGATTCTCCGGTTATCACCACAAATTCGCCGGCGTCAAGTTCCAGATTGACTCTGGAAATGCCGCTGGCGATGATTCCTTTGCTATAGTAATATTTTGAAACGTTTTTAAGTTTTATCATCCCCACTGCGGGTATCCTCCTGCAGAGATATTTGCTATTTGTTAATTATATCACTTACCTGCTGCAGGTTGAACTGCATAAAAAGAAAACGCCCTGACTTAACAGGGCGTTTCCGCTTTTTTTATGCTATTCACCGAATACAGATATGTAATCTTTCTTGAATTTCTCAATGCCGATAGATGTGAGCGGATGATTGATCATTTTCTCAAGCACTCCGTAAGGCACTGTTGCGATGTCTCCTCCTGCAAGAGCACAGTCGGTAACATGTATCGGATTTCTCACACTCGCGCAGATGATCTGTGTATCTATGTCGGCAATGCTGAATATATCCGCGATTTCTCTGATCAGATCTACTCCTCTTACTGAAATGTCATCGAGTCTTCCTAGGAACGGAGAAACGTATGTCGCTCCTGCTCTGGCGGCAAGCAGCGCCTGATTGGCTGTGAAGATCAGCGTCACATTGGTCTTTATACCTTCAGCTGACAGCACCTTGACTGCTTTCAGACCTTCAGCTGTCATAGGGATCTTTACGACCATGTTAGGGTGGATGGCTGCTATCTCGCGTCCTTCAGCTATCATGCCGGCAGCATCGGTAGTTGTCGCCTTGACTTCTCCGCTTATCGGCCCGTCAACTATTTCCGTTATCTCTTTTATAACTTCCTTAAAGTCCCTGCCCTCTTTAGCGATCAGCGACGGGTTTGTGGTAACACCGCAGATTATGCCCATGTCGTTGGCTTTTCTGATGTCCTCAACCTTTGCTGTATCAATGAAAAACCTCATTGCAAACTCCTCCTTGCTGACAAACAGCTGTTAAATCCAAGCCTTTACTGTTTCGACGATATTTTCAGCCGAAAGACCGAAATCCCTGAGCAGATCAGCCGCAGGTCCGGAATGGCCGAATTCATCTTTTACACCTATGCGGCATACCGGGGTCGGTAGTTTTTCGCTGAGAAGAGCGCTGACCGCTTCACCCAGTCCTCCGACGATCGAGTGCTCTTCGCAGGTTACGATCCTGCCGCATTCTTCTGCTGCCTTGAGTATAAGTTCTTCATCAAGCGGCTTGATAGTACTCAGGTTTATAACTCTGGCATTGATGCCCTGGCTGCGGAGCTCCTCTCCCGCCTTGACGGCTTCGTATGTCATGATACCGGTCGCTATAATAGCTACA
>CACZGY010000017.1 GCA_902780815.1 uncultured Eubacteriales bacterium | reverse complement strand
TTTGGCTCATGGCACTGAGGACAGATCGAAAGTCCGGTCATGCTCTTCTTCATGTTAGCAGCTTTTCTGCCGCTGGTCTTAGCCTGTGATGTTTTCCTCTTAGGTACTGCCACTGTCGACACCTCCTTATATGTTCAAATTCTTTTTGTCTGTACTTATCTTATCGCACCGATACATTATATTCACCGCTTTCAGGCTTGTCAACGGTTTTATCGGTATATTTTTGCGTGCTTTTAAAAACTTTTTTTATAAAAGTGTAGATTTACATTTTATTTTGTGCTATCTTATCTTTGTTGCGAATATCGGGGTGTGGCTCAGCTTGGTAGAGCGCTTCGTTCGGGACGAAGAGGTCGCATGTTCAAATCATGTCACCCCGACCATCAGACCGTCGATCAATGGATCGGCGGTTTTTTATTTCTTAAATCATGACAGGCATGTGCCTGTGATCATTACCGGAGTCTGTCTCCCCTTTTGTCAGAAGGTTATAAATGTCTGCCGAATGTATATCGAGTTTCAGGAGTTTCTCAGCTTTACTGTTCAGATCTCCTGCGTTCTTGTTCACATTTATAATTACAGGAAGAGACGCTGTTTCTCCGTCTCTCATTTCTGCAAGGAGGGCTCTGCCTTTTTCGTTGAAGCCCAGCACCCTTATGTATTCAGGTCTGTCTATATCATATCTGCTCCTGCTTATAGCCAGAACAAGCTGCATGCAAAGCCTTGACAGCCTTGTGTACGTATATCGTTTTGACTTGATACGCCTGATAAAGGCTGACCATGATTCTGCAGAACCCGCATTCGCTTTCATGAGAGATGCGAGCCCTTCGCCTCCGGACGGGCAGTCCTCAACAGTCTCTTCATCAGCCGAAAGAACAGCATACCTGAGGACATCAAACCACTTATCCCTGTTAGGACCGGTCAGATGGCATTCCTTCAGAGACTTTGCCGTGCATTCAGGTACATACTTTGACAAGTCCTTTCCATCAAAGGTCTGAGCCCTTATAGCCGATGAGCTCTGATAAACCGTCTGCTCATCGTAAGGATCTCCGTACCCGGCCCCTTCCCGTCGTATAACAACAGGTTCTGCACATGTCATAGCCTTGATATATTCAACAGCCAGAATGTCATTTGCATTATTCAGGATCTGTATATCTTTCAGTATTTCAGTATCAGTATCCGGATCCGTACCTCTAAGCGCTGCCATTACTTCAGAATAAGCAAGTGCTCTTGCTGCAGGATAAGACAAGCCCTTCTTCCTGACTGACTTTATTGCCGCTCCCATCTCCGGCTCATAGTCCCTCAAATTGTGTGCGATCCTGATAAGCGCTTCAGGATCCCCGGATTCACTTCCAAAAGATATATGTGTTACCTTGCCCGTTGCTTCTAATATGCGTACAGCTGCTTCAGCATACTGTCCTGCATTGCCAAGGCAATAAAGCACAGGTATCTCCAGAACAAGATCAGCTCCGCACCTTAGTGCATGCTCCGCCCTTGTCCATTTATCCATAATCGCAGGCTCACCGCGCTGTACATAGTCGCCGCTCATCGCAACAACAACAGCATCACATCCTGTGATGCGTCTGGTCTCTTCAATATGGAACACATGGCCATTATGAAGAGGATTGTATTCTGCTGTTATGCCTGCTGCTTTGAGCATATTTACCCTTTCAGAAAACAAGGGCCTGCCTGTTCAGCAAGCCCCGACATAGTCCAGGTCGAATCAAAGATTATTCCTCATCAGCCTTTTCAGGAGCTTCAGCTGCCGGCTGGTCACCGAGGCGTACTCTCTCTGCGAGAGTCTTCATTTCCTGACGGTTCTGATTTACCTTTGCGTTGATATTCGAGAACATCTGATTGAAGTACTCAGTCATAGGCTGAATGTATGAGCCGCTTACACTTGCGATATCCGTCTGCATATCATAAAGAAGCTGATCAATGTACTCATATGATCTGTACTTCATGTAATTCGCGTGATTCTCAGCTTCCTTGAGGATGGCATCAGCTCTTTTCTGAGCATCCTTGTAAATGTTGTTATTGTTCACAAGATACTCTACCTGATCCTTTGCCTCATTGATCATTCTGTTATATTCTCTCTTCGCATCGCTGATGATGCGGTCTCTCTCCTGATCAAGCCATCTGGCCTGCTGGATATCACGCGGAAGGTTTGCGCGGATGTCCTCGATGATCTTTGTTGCTACGTCAAGGTCTATGATACCCTTTTCTGAAAAAGGCATCTTGCTCGAAGAAGT
Organism: uncultured Eubacteriales bacterium; assembly: GCA_902780815.1. Classification (GTDB taxonomy): domain Bacteria; phylum Bacillota; class Clostridia; order Peptostreptococcales; family Anaerovoracaceae; genus Crickella. Next base: position 15,850 of record CACZGY010000017.1, on the reverse strand, counting down.
TATGAGATCTTCAAGTTCTTCCAGAAGAGACATTAATTTGATGCTGTCGTCATTCATTTTAGATTCCTCCATTTTATTTGATCAGAACAGACATGGCTGTTCCTTTTTATTAACCGATTTTTTCTTTGATCCTATTGGATACGTATTCAGGGATAAGTCCGTCGACGCTGCCGCCAAATGAGGCAACCTCTTTTATTAAGCTTGAACTTATAAACGAATAGTTCGGATCAGCCATAAGAAATATGGTCTCGGTTTCTCCGGTAAAAAGACGTGCATTCATCTGAGCCATCTGAAGCTCATTTTCAAAATCCGTCGTAGCCCTGAGTCCCCTTACATATGCTATGAACCCGTTTTCATTGACATAATCCGCGATAAGTCCGCTGAAAGTGTCAACAGTCACATTAGGAATGTGTTTTGTGACCTCCCTGGCAATCTCAACTCTTTCCGGAATAGTAAAAAAGCCCGTTTTGTGCGGATTTATTGCGATAGCCACTGTGAGTGAATCATACATCTTTGCGGCTCTCTCTATTATATTGAGATGTCCGTTGGTAATAGGGTCAAACGAACCCGCATACAGAGCTTTTCTTTCCATCAATAGGTCCCTCACTTAATAAATCATATTAACAAAACGGGTCGCTATTATCAACCATAAAGAGATCTACACCGATCGTTCCGTACTTCTTTTCTTTGAATTTTACGAGTTTTTCGTAAGTATCCAATAATTTATTATCGTACAAATGCTCGCAGACTACCACGGTTCTCTCATCAATCAGGCCAAGTTCCTGTAATCTGCCCATTGCAGTATCGTAATAATCCGTTTTTTCGTACGGCGGATCCAGAATCACTATATCAAAAACCGGTTTTTCAGTTTTCCCGGCAATCTCCGTGATAGCGGACTCGAAATCTTTGCCTATGACCACCGCTTCTTTGCCTGCTCCGCAGTTTGTGATGTTGGACACGAGAACCTTTTGATTCTGTCTGTTTGTCTCCACAAAGAAGCACCTTGCAGCACCTCTTGAAAGTGCCTCAAGCCCCATTGCTCCGCTTCCTGCAAAAAGATCAAGCACCTCGGCATCCGGAAGCCACTGCATTATCATGCTGAATACTGCTTCCCTTACCTTCTCAGTCGTTGGCCTTATACCTTTTGGAACCTCAATATTCCTGTATTTATACTTTCCCGATGTGATTTTCATAGTTTCAGATAATGTTAGAGTTATCTGATGCGCCTGCGCGCATCATCATTTCATAAGCGTACTCAGCGTCAGTCAGGCTTGCGCCATTCTGACGTTCTTCCATAATTTTGCCGGCATCTTCTATCGCGGCTTCAAGTATATCCGTATATCTCGAAAGCATCAATACATCAGATGCTGCTGTACCGGACTGCATAGTGCCCATTACATCCCCGGGTCCTCTCATCTCATAATCAACTTCGCTGATCTCAAAGCCGTCGCTTATCTCAGCCATAGCCTTTGCTCTGGCTGCGGCGGATTCAGATCTGCTGTAATTGATCACATAACAGTATGATTGTCTGCTGCTCCTGCCGACCCTGCCTCTGAGCTGATGCATCTGTGCAAGGCCGAATCTTTCACTGTTTTCTATTATGATAACTGTCGCTTCAGGAACATCGATCCCGACTTCTATGACGATAGTTGAAACAAGGATCTGTATTCTTCCCTCCTTGAAGTCATTCATAATAGAAGATTTTTCATCGCCTGTCAGACGTCCGTGCAGAAGTGCGGCTTTCTTATCCGGGAACTTTTCTTTTATTTCTTCAAACAGCTTCTGTACAGAGAGCATATCCTCATCATCGTTGTCTATGCTCGGAGCAATGACATAAGCTCGGTTCCCCTTTTCGAGTTCGCTTCTCATGCCAATATACGCGCGCTCTCTTGTGTTCTGATCAAGCGCCCTTGTTATTATTTTTTTGCGGTTTTCAGGCATCGATCTTATGATGCTGGAGTCCATGTCTCCGAAGACTGTAGCTGCCAGAGTCCGCGGTATAGGAGTCGCGCTCATTACACAGACATTTACGCCTCTGCCCTTCTTTACCAGGCTCTTTCTCTGGGCAACACCGAAACGGTGCTGCTCATCGGTTATTACGAGAGCAAGATCATTGAACGAAACATCGTTCTGAATAATTGCGTGTGTGCCGATAAGCACATCGGTTTTTCCGCATGATACGTCATCTATCACTCTGCGTCTCTCCGCAGCCTTCATACCGCTGACAAGAAGATCACATTTTATCCCGTATCCGGAGAGATCCTTACTGATACTCTCATAATGCTGTTTTGCAAGTATGCCGGTAGGCGCCATCATAGCGGACTGCATGCCGGACTTTGCGCACCGGTATATTGCTGCTTCAGCTACAGCTGTCTTGCCGCATCCCACATCTCCCTGTACAAGTCTGTTCATCGGTTTGCGGGCTCCGAGGTCGTTCATTATCTCATTGATGCACTGCTGCTGACCTTCCGTCAGCTTGAATGGAAGACCTGTATAGAACATGGTCATATCCTGCTCCGGCACGGATGAGTCAATACCGCTGCCCTCTGTTCCTGCAGTATTCATTCTTACAGCAAGCTGATACATCAGAAGCTTTTCATATATCAGTCTGTATCTTGCAGCCTTGTAGTGCTGCTCACTCTCAGGAAAATGTATGTTTCCAAGAGCGAAGCCCTGTCCGCAGAGCTTACGCCTTTCAATTATATCGCTCCCGATCCAGTCTGAATCAAGCTCAGTATATTCAAGGGCTTCCTTTATCCATTTTCTGAGGTTTATGTCAGTGAGTCCTGCTGAATGCCTGTAGACCGGGAATATTCCTCTTATATCCCTTTCTCCGCCTGCCCTGGTGAATTCAGGATTAGTCCAGACTCTGGCACCGTTCCTTATCCTCATTCTTCCGAACAGAACGTATTCTTCACCTGTGCTGATGGTTTTTCTCAGATACGGCATATTAAAAAAAACAGCATAAAAAACACAGCTGTCATCTCTCAGCGTGCATTCAGTAATTGAACGTCCGCCCGACAGAGGTCTCAACTGTACTTTTATCAGTCTGCCGCATGTAAGACTGTCCTTATCTGTGACGGCGTCCATGGCGCGTACCAGGTGACGTCTGTCCTTGTATTTCACCGGATAATAAGACAGCAGGTCGTTTATGGTCTCAATTCCTGCCGCAGATAACTGTTCTTTCTTTTTGGAGCCTATCCCTTTTATTTGCGAGATATCGTCACTGAGTGAGTACTTTATCATTTCAGTTGTTGTTCCTGACTATGTCAATATTCCGCTTAACGATCACTCCGTTCATGTCCCCTGAAACCCCTCTTATCTTAACGTTTATAACAGCCGGTTTACGGAGTCTCAGCATGTCAAAGTCCTTTTCAACAGTCTCAAAAATTTTATCCGCAGTCTCGGAAATATTGTTTCCGTTCTTTACTACTATGTATATTTTGACCTTTACCTGATCTTTCTTTTCAGAGACTTCTACAGAATCATAATAGTCAGGATCAATGATCGGTGTCGGTTTTTCCTTGATTGGCTTGCCTCTTTTGTCTGAAAGCATCAGAACAGAGTCCATGCTGAGCATGTCTTCGATTATCATGCGCTCAATTACGCCCTTATTTACCGCAATGGCTCCATAACTGTTTCTTACGATTACAGACATTTTTATTCCTGTTTCAGATTAATTTCCCGGCTTTAATTCTGTAACGTTATTATTACATTTTTTTGAAAAAGAAAAAAGCCTCGAGCACCAAGTGCTCAAGACCATCCTCTTAAAATATGCTTTTATCAGACGGCACGGTTTACCTTGCCCGATCTGAGGCAGCTTGTGCATACGGAAGCCTTTCTTACTCTGCCGTTATCATTGATCCTTACGGTCTGGATATTAGCGTTCCATTTTCTCTTTGTATGGATGTTGGAGTGAGAAACAGTATTTCCCGATGTCTGACCTTTGCCGCATACTTCACATTTTCTGGACATTTGCCGCACCTCCTTGTAGTTTCATTTCTTTGCCCGCTTTCGCAAGCCTAGTTATAGTAACACAACCATTTTTTCATTGCAAGCATTTTTTTGCTCATTTTTCAGTGATTTTGATGTGACTCATATCTTCTTCAAATCAACATTTTATAAGAGTATAATATTAAATGAATTAATATGTATTCCGGAGTGGAAAATGAGCAAAGTATTAAAAAGCAAAAAATTCAGGATCGCTGTCATTTTGTTAGCTGTTCTGATACTTATCACGCTGTCAATATTCGTATATAAATCAAGAAACACAAAGCTTCTTGACAAGGAAGTCTATTCTGAATTCAGAACTTCTCTTGAAGACATTGCAGATTCAGATGCCGGCGGTTTTGCCGACCAGCAGGAGCTTATAACATTCATCGAGGCATGGGCAGATGAACGCTCTTTAGAATACAAAGAGGACAAGTACGGCAATATTATATTCACAAGGCCTGCCATCAAGCGTAAAAAGAACGTTACTCCTACCCTTGTCGCTGTCAGCATGAATTTTGAAACTGCAGTCGATAACTCTCAGGTTCTTGCAGCTGCAGCAGCAGTAGCAGCATCAGATATCGATTCAGGAAAGCGTACCGTAGTATTCTTCAATGATGAAAAAGGTCTTGCCAAAGGTTACAGAGGTATAAGCAAGAAACTGATAAGTTCAAAGACGAAAGTCATTTATCTTGACAAAGGATCTTCCACATACCTTTCAACAGGGTCCTTCCAGCAAAGATACACCCAAGTCAGCATACCTGCCAAAATGGAAGACAACACCTGTGATTCAGCCGTAAAGATAAGCATCACAGGTATAAAGTCAGGAGTTATAGGCCCCGGCATCAGCAAGCAGCCTGACCCGGCGGCTGCATTAAGCAGTCTCCTGACACGTCTCAAGAGTAAATCTGTTGACTGCAGGCTGGCTGATGTAAAGATCGGAAGCAACGGCAACATGTACCCGGTTTCACTTGAAGCCACTATTGCCCTCAATTCATATAATATGTCTTCATTTACCGGTTATATAGATAAGAGGATCAAGGCCTGGGAAAAATCCTACGGTGCGGATTTCGGAGATCTTGTTTTCACTTATGAGGTTATAGAGGACGAAGAAGCTCTGCCTGAGAAGGTATTCACCGCAGAAACCACCGACAGACTGACAGGCATTCTTTACACGATACGAAACGGAGCATACAGATACACCGAGAACGATTCAATTCCTGAAGGAAAAGAAGCCGGTGACATTTACGGCATCAATTGCATCACCGATATTAAAGCATCAGATACAGCCATAATAATCCCGGTAATAACACAAGGTGTCGATGATTCATTTACAGAAAGACTTATAAATGATAATAAGGTTGCAACTGAACTTTATGAGTGTTCATATGTCCAGAAAAGTCAGGTAGATGCTTTCTTAAACAGCAGAGATAAACTTTCCCGCACTTTCAAAAGCACTTATGACAAAGTTGCCGTTGATTCTGTTACTGAAACATCTCTCAACATAATAACAGATAATTACTTCACACCTTGCGCCTATCTGCAGGCAAAAAACAGCAAAGCGGATATTATACATATACGTACAAAGGGATCTTCTGCGTCAGGTATAGCAAACACTATCCTTTGTTATATAAAAGCAAAAGGCAACACTTCCATCTTTAAATAGATTATTACATATTCTATATGGTAAAATAATTTATTGAATTATTATTGTTTTAGGAGGAAAACGATGAGATCAGACAGAGATGAAAGGACTGAAACAGAACGTGAAATAGATGACTTTCTGTCAAAGTTCGAAAACCCTGCTGACGAATTGTCCGCTGATATCAATACATATCTTGACGCAAATGAACAGGATCCTGCGGTCCGGGATGATGCATCAAAAGCTTCATCTCAGACTTTTCACTGGAAAGAAGTTGAATCTTCTGAGCTGAAAAGCGTTCAGGAAAAAAAGACTGAAGCAGTTTCTGTCAGCGGTGACGCTGTTGATAATAACACTATTATCGGTGATAGCACCGCTTTAAATCATGATGCTGAATTATCAGAGAAGTCGGCAGAAGTTGCTGATAAACAAGCTCAGCCTGATGCACCTGATGGCTCTGTGGAAAAGACAGCCGCCGCAGCCGATAAGCCTTCTGCTAAAAAAGGCAAGTCTTCAAAGAAAAGCAAGTCTTCGAAGAAAGGAAAAACGGCAAAAAAAGGCGGGAATGCAAAAAAAGGCGGTCTGATACGTTTTCTGTTCCTGAAGAAGAATAAGGATTATGATCCTGCACAGGGTGCAACATACAAAAAAAACGGCAAAACGATCAAGAACAAAAAGTACAAATTCAGTTTTCTAAAGCTGATTGAGGATTGTGTTGCCTTAGGTCTTATTTGTGTTATGGCAGGATTGATATTTGCCCTGTCGATCATCGCTGCCGCTCCTAAATACGACTATAAAGATATTTATTCAGAGGTAGCCACTTCTTCCGTAGTATATAACGATGAAGGTAAACAGATAGACAACATCTTCTATACTGAGAACCGTAAGGTAATCAAATATGAGGACATGCCTGAAGATCTCATCAATTCCTTTGTTGCCATAGAAGATAAGACTTTCTGGAAGCATCATGGATTCAACTGGACCAGAATGATGGGAGCCGTTCTCTCCTCTTTGACCGGAAGCGGCCGTATAAGCGGTACCAGTACTATTACTCAGCAGCTCGCGCGTAACGTTTATCTCGCCGACACCAAGAGTGTCAGAAGTATTAAACGTAAACTGCTTGAAATGTATTATGCCAGCAGGCTCGAGCACTTCCTCAGCAAAGAAGAAATCATCGAAGCATACCTTAATACAATATATTTGGGACATGGCTGCTATGGTGTCAATGCTGCAGCCCGTACCTATTTCTCAAAGAAGGTCAAGGACCTTGATCTTGTGGAATGCGCTTCCCTTGCAGCCCTTCCTCAGTCACCTGACACCTATGCCCTGCTCAAGTTGGCGAGTGAGGCACAGGACGTTGTGGACTCTGAGGTCGTAGCAACTGAACCGGATACTGTAGTCACAAACGATATATCACGGGAAAGGCGGCAGCTGACCCTTGATCTGATGCTTGGTCAGAATCTTATAAGCAAGGAAGAATATGATAAGGTATATAATCTTAAACTTAATGATTTTATCAAGCCTAATCTGAAATCCAATAGCAGTATTTATTCATACTTCCATGAGTATCTTGTCGATACCATAATTGCAGATCTAATGGAACAGTATGATATGGATTACGAAACTGCAGAACGCACAGTATATACCAAAGGACTTCAGATCTACTCTACAGTAGACAGCAAGGCTATGAAGGTCATAGCCAAGGAGTTTCAGGACGGCAGCAATTTCCCTTACGTTTCTGCTCCTAGAGACGGAGACGGTAACCTTCTCAACAATGACGGTCAGATCGCACTTTACAGATACAGTAACTATTTTAATGATAAGGGAAATTTCAAGCTGAAAGGTTCCAACGGAGACGTCACTATAAACGATGATGGAAGTATCACTATCAATGCCAATCACAAATTTGAGATTTATGAAACTGAAGTCAACGGCGAAACTGACTATAGTATCGAATTTAAAAATTACTACTTCTATGATGATAATGACATTCTCTACTCAATTGCCGGCGGGTATCTGAATATACCTTCGGCATATAAGACATCTGATGGAAATGGCAATGTTATTATAGATAAAGCATACTTCGAAGATCCGTATTACGAAGGCGCAATTAAAATCAAGGGTAAAGATGTAATTATTACATCAAAAGCCTATACCCTTTCTCCTAAGCAGCGCCAGCCGCAGGCAGCCATGGCCATAGTCGGAGTCGGTACAGGCGAAGTTAAGGCTATGGTAGGCGGCCGTCAGTTCGGTGGACAAAAAGTGCTCAACAGATCACTTAACCCTCGACAGCCTGGATCATCGATAAAACCGCTTGCTGTATATGGAGCTGCTTTGCAAAAAAGCTATGATCTGGCTGCCGATGGAAAGAAGTGGCCGTTCACTGACTTCCATATTGATAAGCAAGGTACAAAGGGCTGGGGAGATTATGTAACCGTCCACTCTTCTATCGAAGATGAAAGGACTCATATTGAAGGCAAAAACTGGCCGAACAACTTCAACAATTCTTTCTCAGGCAAGAATACATTCAAAACAGCTATACAGAAATCCATCAATACCTGTGCTGTAAAGCTCGTACTTCAGGTAGGAAGCGATTATTCTATTGAACAGCTAAAGAAGTTTGGTCTGACTACAGTACAGGACGATCTGAGTAATCCGGTAAATGATGCTAATCCTGCTGCTCTTGGCCTCGGCGCCATGACACAGGGTGTAGAACCTCTTGAAATGGCTCTTGCTTATGCATCATTCCCGGGCGGAGGTAAAATCAACACACCGATTTGCTACACCAAAGTGCTTGACCGCAATGGCGAAGTTCTTCTCGAAGGTAAGTCAGAGCAGTCCGAGGCTATCAATGAAGGCGTTGCCTGGATAATGCAGGAAGTTCTGAAGTCCGTTGTTGATTACAATAACTATATGTACGTTTCAGATGTTGCACCGGGAGGCAAGACCGGAACTACAAACGACCAGTATGATATCTGGTTTGATGGTTTTACGCCTACTTATGCTGCTTCTATCTGGATAGGCACCGATGAAAACATAGAGATGTCATCAATGTCAACACCGGCTGCGGCACTCTGGGGCAAAATAATCAATCAGCTTCCTAAGGCAAAAGATGGCAAATATTCCGATATGCCTTCAAACGTCATACAGATCGGCGGAGAATACTACACCAAAGGTACTGAGACAGGTCTTTCATCGTGGAGCAATGAAGATCAGGAGAAGAAAGAGCGTCAGAAGGCTTATCAGCAGTGGCTTAGAGAAAGAGAAGCACATAAGATGAAAGTAGTAGATTCTGCGGGACATTATGAAGACGTCTATGAATGGAAAGTCGTTAAACCTGCACATGAAGAATACGTAGTTCATGAAGGTGATAATCCGGCTACTCCTGATGTAGTTGAACCATTTTGGGATGAAATCGTTCAGGTCCCTGATGAATACGGAAATGTTCTGGTCGGAACAAAATGGGTTGATGAGGTATGGCACTACGAATATGAGCCTGGCTGGAGAGATGGTGACTTCAAGTGGAAAGGCAAAAAATATAACGGAGGCTAACAAGCTAAATGATCAAGAGGGCGGTTTCCCCGCCCTCTTCTTTTAACGATTGTTAATTGTAACCCTTTGAAAGTATTGGAATTTTAACGAAATATCGATTTGTGAAGATTTTGTGAAGTCGCTATCATATTGACATCACTTTTTTTCTTAGTATAATTGAATATGTATATATAAGCATATATGCTTTTATCACTTAAGGAGGTATTGTTATGGAACAACAAAACAAGGGCAAATTTGATTCCAATTTTGGATTCTTAATGGCCTCGCTCGGTTCCGCAGTCGGTCTTGGTAACCTTTGGGGTTTCCCTTACAAGATGGGTCTCGGCGGAGGATTCGCATTCCTTCTCCTGTACATGATCCTTCTCGTAGTTGTAGGATATCCACTCGTTCTTTCTGAGATCGCTATCGGCCGTAAATCACAGAAAGCTGCTATCGAAGCTTACAAAGAGATCCACCCTGGATTTACATTCAACGGTGTTCTCCAGACAGTAGTACCGTTCTTCCTCATTGCTTTCTACTGCACATTCGGCGGATTTGTTATGAAGTTCTTCTTCAAATCTCTCGGTATGTTCGCAGGCAATAAGTTTGAACCAGGTCCTGCATTTGGTGAGACTTTAGTAAGCACTTCTTCGGTAATATGGGTACTCATCTTCCTCGCTCTTACAGTTGTAATAGTACTCGGAGGAGTATCCGGCGGTATTGAAAAGTTCTGCAAAGTTGCTATGCCTGCACTCTTTGTTATGCTTGTCATTATTGCAATAAGATCCTGCACACTCAAGGGTGCCGGTGAAGGTGTTGCATTCCTGTTCAAGCCTCACTTTGAGGGTATGAATACTGCAAGCGGATTCTTCAACACCATTAAACTTGCCGGATCACAGATGTTCTTCTCTCTCTCTCTTGCTTCAGGATGCCTGATCGCTTATGGTTCATATCTGGATAAGAAAGAGAATCTTGAAAAAGACGCTGTAATTATAGCAATCGGTGACACAGTTGCTGCCCTTCTTGCAGGCCTTGCAATCATGCCTGCATGTGCTGCATATGGAATCGAATTCACAAGAGGCGCCGGACTTATGTTCGTTGCCATGCCAACAGTATTCAATGAAATGGCCGGCGGAGCAGTCTTCGCATTCCTGTTCTGGCTTCTCGTATTCTTCGCATGCCTGTCATCTTCGATCGGCATGATGGAGGGTGGTATTTCCGCTATACTTGACAGCCGTATCAAGGCCGGCAAGTCTGCTAACAGATTTGCAGTTACCATGATAATGGGAGCTTGGGCAGTTATCGGTAACATGATGACTACTCTTGACGGACTTGGTGAAAGAACTACATTCGCATGGTTCCGTCCATTTGGAATTCCTGACATTCTGGACTTCTGGGATGTACTTGCTGAAGGTATTCTGATGCCTGCTACAGGTCTCATCATGGCTATCCTCATTGGATGGGTCGTTCCGCACTACATCGATGACGAAGTTGAATCCAGCTCCGGATTCAAGTCGAAAGCATTCTTCAACTTCTGCATCAAGTGGCTTGGACCAATCTTCATGGCTCTTATCGTAGTCGGACAGATTCAGAGCATAATCATCAACCGTACAGTATAATTAATTCAGCTGTACCATTGATTTATTAACAATAGAGTCCCGGCTTGTCCGGGACTTTTACTTTGCACTTCAAATTGGTGTATAATGTTCGTCAAACTAGGAAGAACGGAGGTACTGTCATGTTGGTCGATAGATATCCATGGCTGCTTGAACCTAATCTGCTCACGATGATCATACGCACCCTTCTGGCTTTAATATGTGCCGGTGTGATCGGTTATGAAAGAGATGCACACGGCTCGGCTGCCGGTCTGCGTACTCACATACTGGTTTGCTTAGGTGCAATGATCGCCATGAGCACCGGAATATTCGCCGTGATACATTACAGCGGAGACGCATCCCGCATCGGAGCTCAGGTAGTTTCAGGCATCGGCTTTCTCGGAGCCGGTACAATAATGGTCAACAGAGGTCATATCAAGGGTCTCACTACTGCTGCCGGTCTCTGGGCTTCGGCATGCATAGGCCTTGCAATCGGTACCGGGTTTTATGAGGCTGCAATAATCGGAACAATTTCAGTCTTTTTCGTTGAACGCGGCCTGAAGGTCCTGAAAAAGAAATTCATGAAAAACCTGGAAAACGATTCTGATCCGGAAATTAAAGAGACACGTATTCTTGACTGATCCCCTGTCCTTTTCATTTATGTGTATCAAAATTAATAATCGCTTGCATTAATGCAAATATAAGAATATATTGATGTCTGTAATGACAATATATTCAAAAGTAAGGAGTGATTACTGTGGGAACTGAATTAATGAACTTAAACCGTATTGCATATTGCGCAGGCATGGATCCTGAAGATTACAAGGCAGCGTGCTTTGTTGCGCCGGGCGTTTCTCATATCGACTATGCAAACTATGACAAGACATATGAAGCAGTAGTATCCGGTGAGTGTGATGCCTGTGTGCTTCCGTTTGAGCGCAGCAGAAGCGGAAAAGTCAATCACACAATGGACCTGTTCTATCAGGGCGATCTCAGCATAATCAAAGTCTTTAAATGGGATACCGGATATGAGGTTGTCCGCTATGCAGTCCTTGCAAGAGATGAAAATGAATCTGCCTGCGAAGAAGGCTCGCGTTTCATGCTTATCTTCACAGTCAAGAACGTTCAGGGATCGCTGGTTAAAGCTATCAATGCCATCAGCAGCCACGGTTTCAATATACGTTTTCTGCACACAAGACCACTCAGGACCGAAGAATGGGGATACTATTTCTATACTGAGTGTGACGGCGATGACAAATCTCCTGAAGGACAGAAGATGCTGGCAGATCTTGAAGCAGTCTGTGAAACTCTTAAGTTTGTCGGACGTTATCCTTCAAAGTAGCGCCTTCAATAATGCAATCAAACAGGCTCTGAGACGCCGTTATTTCGTCTCAGAGCCATTTTTATGCGTTTGCTGATTTCTCCCCTACTTTTCAGCCCAGTATTCGCTTACATTAAGAATTGTTTCTCCGTCGATCTGGACCGCACATGGTTCAGAAAATCTCACGTGTATTTTTTTCCCGGGGATTACTTTAACCATATCCGTCAGTTCAATATGCCTGCCGTCGAAGATCAACGGGAATTTCATCAGTGACTTGATTTTAGATTTACTCATATACACTATTACATTCAGCTCATCTGAATGCCTGTCCTGTCCCGGTGCGAGCATCATGCCCCCTCCGCAGTATCGTCCGTTCATGGCCGGAGCCAGCCAGCAGTTATCGAATTCATACGACTTTCCGTCAACCTCTATCCATGCGTGACGGGGCTTGAACGCAAACAGCAGTCCTTTGATCGCTATTGCCGTATAATTGATTTTTTTCTTAGGCTTCCTTGCCTTGATCTTATCGGCTTCTTCACAGCAGTATCCGTCGATGCCAAAGCTCATATTATTAATGTATTTATACTTTTTACCATTAACCGTGGCTACAGGCAGATCCACCAGATACGGGTTCAGAAGTATCTCCTTTCCGGGCACCTCATTGATATCGTTAAGGAAGTCGTTTCCCGATCCGTTGCCGTAAAGGTATACATTGTTCTTCAGTTTTTCGGTGTCGATCTGATTGATCAGATAATTGATAGTTCCGTCGCCTCCTATCAGAACGACCTCATCATCCTCTTTCAGATTTGCAAAGAATTCAGGATAATCGGTTTTTGAAGCATCGATCAGCTGCGCACCTTCAGGTATATGCGATTTGATCCCGTTATTGGCCAGCGGATTATAAAGATAATATTTCATAGGATCGCCCTCCCTGTTTTAAATTAATGAAACGATCAGTCGTCACCGAATGAGAAAGATGATGAGCTTTCGTTATCACTGCGTTCCTCTATCATTTTTTCAAGCTGAACAACTATCGCTACCACTTTCTGCTCATGCTCTGGCTGATACATGTCAATGCAGTATTTGTCATGTATAGAGATCATTTTCTTCCCGATCGTAGCAACCGGCTCCTCCTTGTCATCAACAAGATTAAAGCTCAGGCCGATGATATTTCCTCTGATCTGCCACCCCAGGCCTTCTATGTTCGTGATGTCCTTTACAACATGCAGTAGCTCATTTGACAGAGTAAAGCTTGTGCCATCTGCCATTGTTACAAAGTGTTTTTCGTGCAGACTGACCGGCTTCTTCTCCAGATGAGCTATGACATTGCCATTGGCATCCATGATATCGGTTTTGCCTTTTATGGCAATAACGCTTGATTTTGTATAATACTTCACGTTACCTTCTGCGTCTGTGAAATCGATCTGTCTGTGAAGATTTCCTAACTGCAGAGCAGTGTATAAGGAATATTCAGGCTTTCCGTAATCTACAACAGTGCTTTTACCGACGCTGTCTGCCATTTCGTTTACACTCTCTACAACTTCTCCAAGCTTTTTTAAAGAATCAAATATCCCCATGGTGCTCTCCTTCCTCTTCCGGATAAAACATCCCCCATTCACGCCGTGCTTTTGTCATCAGATCCATAACGTCTATTGTGTAATCCAGGTAAAGACAGTTTTTTTCATTTCTTATTGCCGCTTCAAAGTCATCGAGCTCATATTTCAAAGCATCCGCATGCTCTCCCGAACTCAGTGTCCTGGTATCTCCGCTGACGGCATCGGTGATCCTTGCTTCCCATGCCCGCGGATATTCCATGATCTCGATATAGCCTTTTTCGCAGGATATCATTGCGCGTTTTGGCTGCTTGGAATGCAGAGAAAGTGCAACCGTTGCCATCTGCCCTTCCTCATTTGAAAGCAGCATGGTTGCCTGTTCGTCGACCCCGGTCGGAGCCAGGCGCACATCAGTAAACATCCTTTCAGGCTCTGGCTTCATGAACCAGCGTATGAGCGAAAGCGCATACACTCCTATATCCAGCATGGCGCCTCCTGCCAGATCGCGGCTGAAAAAGCGGTTGCTCATGTCATATTCCTTGAAGCTGCCGAAGTTCACGGTGATCATGTTCACTTTTCCAAGGAGACCTGAGTTCAGGATATCCTTCAGCTCCCTGTATATCGGCATATGATATATGGTCATAGCCTCTCCCATGATCACATGATGTTTTTCCGCAAGGTCTGCAGCCTCTGATAATTCAGCACTGTTAAGAGTGATGGATTTTTCTACAAGGATATGCTTTCCGCCTTTGATCGCTTTGCGCATAAACCCGATATGTGTGTTGTGCGGAGTCGTAATATATATTGCATCCACATCCGGATCGGTAAACATGTCATTGAAGTCAGAATATACTTTCTCAACACCATACTTTTCAGCAAAAGAGACCGCTTTTGACTGTGTCCGGTTGCCTACAGCATACAGCTTTTTTCCGGACTTCTGAAGCGCCTGTGCCATTTCATTTGCTATAACACCTGTACCAAGTACTGCCCATTTGATATCTTTTTTCTCTGTCATAGTTTTCGACCCTCAGGATATTGCCTCAACATCTGCAGAAAGGTATTCATAAAGCCTGTCCGTCTCTCGAAAACCAAGCTTTTCATACATTTTTACCGGAGTGTCGTTTTCATCTGCATGCAGAAAGACCACATTTCCGGCAGCCTCATTCACTGCATGCTTCAGGAGTGTGGTTGCGATATGCCTGTGACGATAGTCCTCATCCACAAGCAGTCCATCTATACAAGTATATCCAGCAGAAGAGAAAAAATAGTAAGAGCCGACCAGCTTATCACCTATGTATGCACCTCTGAAATCCAGATACTCATATAAATGATCGGCATTCCGGATAGAAAAATCTTCTCCATAGACGGGTCCGTAATGTTTAAGCTCGATCCCAACAATATCTTTATATCCGGGTTCTTTTATTTCGATTTCATCATTTACAGCCCAGTCTGAGGCACTGCCTGTAAGCTGCATGGTAAGCGTAACTCCTGGTGACAGTCCGAAATCATTTACCAGCGGATGCTTCCCTTGAAGTTTTATGAACGTATCGCCTCTTTCCCTTTGATAGTTCAAAGCACGTTCAAACTCTTCCTGTGTCGGCTGTCCTGAGTATTCAAAACTGTTATTATCGTATTTATCAGGAAGCTCATTATCTTCCCATCGTTTCAGATGTTCGGAAAAAGATCTTCTGACGGAAAACTCCATCGCCATATCTTCTTCCGTGCTGCATATTGAAGGTAATGATTCCAATAGTTCTACTCTCTCAATTTCTTCTTCTCTTATGAGATATTCGCAGATCTGAAGGCACTCTGAATCTATGCCGAACTCGCAATAACTGTATTCACGCGAATTATGGACGCTGAAACCTTCAAAGGTGCTGCCGTCTTTCAGATATACCTTGATTTTCTTTTTTTCATAATCGGAGAGCTTCACCATATCACTTTTCAAGCATTAGCAGTCTCATCTTTTACTGCATGTCTTTAGGCAAGACAGAAAGAGCAGAGAACTTTTCTGCATTTTTCTTGGCTCTTACCAGCACATAGATCAAAAGAACAGCATTTGTCAAAACTGCTGCGCCGCCAAGTATGCCGCCTACAACAAAATCGCCGCCCTTTATAGCAGGATAATTAAAAATTGTTCCGGCATCATACAGGGTATGTAAAGCCATTGGGATGATGAGCCCCAAAGCCCAGTATAATGCAGTCTGTCCTTCGCCTT
>CACZGY010000016.1 GCA_902780815.1 uncultured Eubacteriales bacterium | reverse complement strand
CTCTGAACGATTTCCTGATGCCGTTCTACAGCGGCAATGAATTCGAACCCGGCTCGTCTGACGTCGGTGACGTCAGCTGGCAGACGCCAGCCGCGCAGTTCAACACAGTGTGCTTCACTGCGCACTCGCCGGGTCATTCCTGGCAGAACGTATCATGCGGCGCATCTCCAATCGGAGATAAGGGCATGATATACGCTGCAAAGGTGCTGGCTTGCTCAGCCGCAGATCTGTTTAAAGATGTTTCCATTATAAAAGAGGCACAGGCAGAGTTCAGTGCCCGTCTCGGAGGAGAGGAATATATGTGCCCTATACCTCCGGATGCAGTGCCTTACATAATAGAGTAGCGGAGAAAAATGTACAAAGTATTCATCGACGGAGCCCATGGTACTACAGGGCTCAGAATAAACGAATATCTGGCCGGAAGATCTGACATACAGGTTCTGGAGATCGATCCGGAGAAGCGCAAGGATATCGAAGCGCGTGTGAGCATGATAAAGGAAGCTGACGTAAGCATTCTGTGTCTTCCGGATCAGGCTTCCAAAGAGATAGCGGCTGCTGCACCGCTGGATTCTGTCATTATCGACACTTCGACTGCCCACCGTACGGATCCGGAGTGGACCTATGGCATGCCTGAACTGACAGCGGGGCAGAGAGACAGGATCCGCAGCAGCACGAGGATAGCTAACCCGGGCTGCCATGCGAGCGGATTCATACTTCTGGTAAGGCCGCTCATAGATTCAGGCCTTCTGGACAAAGACGCGCTGCTGACTTGCTTCTGCATGACAGGATACTCGGGCGGCGGAAAGAAAATGATCGCTGACTACGAGAGCGATGAAAGGGCGGAGGCTCTGGATTCACCGGCTCAGTATGCGCTGGGGCAGGAGCATAAACACTTGCCTGAGATGGTGAAGATGACAGGGATCGACAATGCACCATGTTTCAGTCCGGTGGTCGCGGATTTCTACAGCGGTATGGTAATGACCGTGCCTCTGCACACATCGATGCTGAAAAAAGGAGCAGGAATAGATGATGTAAAGAACACTTTACATCAGAGGTATGATAAAGAAGCCCTTATAAAGGTGAATGATGATATACCGGAATCAGGCAAAGTCTATTCAAACCCAATGGCCGGCAGCAACGGCATGGAGATATATGTGACCGGTAATGAGGAGAGAATTCTTCTGATCGCCTCGTATGACAATCTCGGCAAGGGAGCGTCAGGCGCAGCGGTACAGAATCTGAATATAGTTCTTGGAACAGAAGAAACTGCCGGGCTGATATAAAAGCTACAGACAGATCTGCAAAGAGAAAAAACAGGAGGGATATATGGTAAAGATGATCGAAGGCGGTGTAACTGCCGCAACAGGATTCAAAGCAGGAGGAATATACAGCGGAATAAAAAAGAACTCGGAAAAACCGGATCTGGCTCTCATAGTCAGTGAGGTCCCGGGAAATGCCGCTGCAGTATATACAAAGAATAAAGTCAAAGCAGCTCACATAGCTGTTACAAAAAGACACCTTGCAAATGGCGTAGCCCAGGCTGTGCTGTGCAACAGCGGAAATGCCAATACATGCACTCCGGACGGAGAGGAAGTAGCTGAAAAAGCGACACAGATCGCTGCAGAATGCCTTGGAATAAAGGCCGATGACGTGCTGCCTGCAGCAACGGGAGTGATTGGAGTACCGCTTCCGATAGAACCGTTTGAGAAGGCCATGCCGGAACTCGCCGGAAACCTTTCCAGGACAGGATCCGCGGATGCTGCACTTGCCATCCTTACTACTGATACATACATCAAGGAATGCGCTGTTCAGTTCGAGGTGGGAGATACGGTCTGCACACTCGGAGGAATAGCAAAGGGAAGCGGCATGATCCATATAAACATGGGCACAATGCTCAGCTTCATCTCCACAGACTGTGCCATCAGCAAGGAACTCGTCAGCAAGGCACTCCATGACGAAATTGCTGACAGTTACAATCAGGTCAGTGTTGACGGAGATACATCCACAAACGATACTGTCGTCGTCATAGCAAACGGACTGGCCGGCAATCCTGAGATCACTGAGATGGGAGAGGCATATGATGCATTCTGCGAAGCTCTCCATGCCGTAAGTGTAGAGCTTTCCAAGAAGATAGCCGGTGACGGTGAAGGCTGTACAAAACTCCTCGAAGCCCACGTAACTGGAGCTCCTGACAAGGAAACAGCAAGGCTTGTAAGTAAGAGCATCGTCTGCTCCTCGCTTTTCAAGGCAGCCGTATTCGCCTCGGATGCCAACTGGGGACGCATACTTTGTGCCATAGGTTATACGGATGCAGACTTCGATGCCTCGAATATCGATGTAAGCGTTAAATCCGAAGCCGGTGAGGTGCTTGTATGCAAGGCATCAGCTTCAATACCGTTCGATGATGATTTCGCGACTGAGGTGCTGTCAAAAGAGTACGTTACAGTTGAGGCGGATCTTCATGACGGAGATTCTGAAGCATACGCCTGGGGCTGCGATCTTACATATGATTATGTAAAGATAAACGGCTCGTACCGTTCATAAAAAGAAGGGACAGCATATGGTAAAAGAGAAATACATGGAGAAAGCCAATGTTCTTATAGAGGCTCTCCCTTACATACAGCGGTTCAACCGCAAGATAATTGTCATTAAATACGGCGGAAGCGCCATGATAGATGACGAATTAAAGATGCATGTTATAGAGGACGCTGTGCTGCTCAAACTTGTCGGATTCAAGCCTGTTATCGTGCACGGAGGAGGCAACGAGATAAGCGCCTGGATGAGAAAGACAGGCATAGAGCCTCAGTTCATCAACGGTCTGAGAGTCACGGATGCTGATACTCTTGAGATAGCCGAGATGGTCTTGGGAAAGGTGAACAGCGATCTTGTGACTATGGCCCAGCAGCTCGGAGTAAGAGCGTGCGGCATAAGCGGCAAGGACGGAAGATTACTCACAGTAAAAAGAGCAAAGCCGGGAATGAAAGACATCGGATTTGTAGGAGAAGTCACAGAGGTGGATACAAAAATAATCACCGACCTTCTGAACGATGACTTCCTGCCTATCATATATCCGATAGGTATGGATAAACATGGTCAGTCCTACAATATAAATGGAGACCATGCTGCAGCGGAGATCGCAAAAGCGCTCAAGGCTGACAAGCTTGCATACCTGACAGATGCGCCGGGTGTCTGCACCGATCCTGACGATCCCGAATCATTCATATCCGAGCTCTTCGTAGAAGAAGCGGAGAAGCTTATAGACGAGGGTGTCATCACAGGCGGCATGATCCCAAAAGTACGCAACTGCTTCCGTTCTATAGAGGGGGGCGTCAACAGAGTGCATATCCTGAACGGCGGCATTCCTCACTGCCTGCTTCTTGAGATATTCACCGACAGAGGTGTCGGCACCGTGATAATGAAAGACGGAGTAAAGTATTACAACAGAGAGAGGAGTGAGTGATGGACCGCAGCCATATCAAGGAACTGGACGCACAGTATATAGTCCATACATATAACCGCTATGATGTGGTCGTCGATCATGCAAGCGGCGCGGTGGTCACTGATGCAAACGGCAAGGAGTATGTGGACTTCTGCAGCGGCTATGCCGCGAATTCGCTCGGATATCAGAATGAAGCATGGCTTGATGCAGTCATAGGGCAGCTTAAAAAAGTACAGCATGCATCGAATCTGTACTATACGGAACCTGGACCGCTGCTTGCCGAAAAGCTGGTGACCAGAAGCGGACTCTGCAAGGTGTGGTTTGCAAACTCAGGCGGAGAAGCAAACGAGGCAGCCATAAAAACGGCCAGAAAGTACGGAAATACTCTCGCTGACCACAAAAAGAACACGATTATTTCTCTTAAAAAGTCGTTCCATGGCAGGACTCTTGCTACGGTCACAGCCACAGGTCTTGCTGAGGCGCAGGAGGTGTTTGCGCCTCTGGTACCGGGCTTTGTGCATGCGGAGATCGATGATGCCGAAGCTCTTGAGAAACTGGCCGACCAGTATGATCCATGTGCCTTCCTTATGGAGCTCGTACAAGGCGAAGGCGGTGTCCACGCTCTCGATCAGGAATTTGTGGATAAGGCAGCAGAACTCTGTAAGAGCAGGGACATCCTCTTTATAGATGATGAGGTGCAGGTAGGTATCGGCAGGAGCGGAACTCTTTTCGCCTTTGAGCAGTACGGCATCAAGCCGGATATAGTCTCATTTGCCAAGGGCATAGGAGCAGGTCTGCCGATAGGAGGAATAATATGCGGCCCGAAGACATGTGATGTACTTGTACCGGGCGATCACGGCTCAACATTCGGCATGAATCCAGTGGCATGCGCAGGAGGCTGCGTGGTGCTTGACACAATGGATGATGCATTTCTTGAGTCGGTAAAAGCCAAATCGGAAATGATCCGGAGTGAGCTTCTGCAGATGAAAAAAGTCACCGGCCTCGACGGACTGGGCCTCATGATAGGCATAGACCTTGATGGCATGACCGGATCTGAAGCAGTAAATAAGCTGATGGAAGAAGGCGTTCTGGCCATTCCGGCAGGGCAGAGGCTGAGACTGCTCCCACCGCTGACCATAAGCGAAGAAGAGATAAAAACAGCACTCGAAGCCATGCGCAAAGTGCTTGATCAATAAATGATAAAAAGTGTCTTAGGACTAAAGATAGAAAGGAGCTAAAAATGGCAGATAAGGGAATCAAAAAGATAGTGCTGGCTTATTCAGGCGGCCTCGATACTTCGATAATAATACCGTGGCTGAAAGAGAACTATGATGATCCTGAAATCATCGCCGTATGCGGAAACGTAGGACAGAATGATGAGCTTGACGGACTCGAAGAGAAAGCTCTCAAGACCGGCGCGAGCAAGCTGATCGTTGCCGATCTGGTCGATGAAATGGTAGAAGATGTTATCATTCCGTCACTCAAGATGGACGCAAAGTATGAAGGATACCTGCTTGGCACGGCTTTCGCACGTCCTATCATAGGAAAAAAGCTTGCTCAGATAGCCCTTGAGGAAGGCGCTGATGCAGTCTGCCACGGCTGCACAGGCAAAGGAAACGATCAGGTAAGATTTGAGCTTGCCGTTAAAAGATGGGCTCCGGGAATGAAGGTCATAGCGCCATGGAGAGAGTGGGACATCAAGTCCAGAGATGAGGAGATCGACTATGCTGAAGCGCATGACGTGCCTCTTAAAATATCGAGAGAGACCAATTATTCAAAGGACAAGAACCTCTGGCATCTGAGTCATGAAGGTCTCGATCTTGAGGATCCGTCACTCGAACCTCAGTATGAGAAGGAAGGCTTCCTCGAACTGGGAGTTTCTCCTCTTCAGGCACCGGATGAACCTGAGTATGTTACTATAGCATTCGAATCCGGCGCTCCTGTATCCGTGAATGGAGAAAAGATGAAGGCCAGCAAGATCATCGAGAAGCTGAATGAGATCGGCGGAAAGAACGGAATCGGCATTCTGAACCTGGTTGAAAACAGACTTATCGGCATGAAGAGCCATGGTGTTTACGAGACTCCGGGCGGCTCCATACTCTATGCCGCGCATTTCCAGCTTGAGACCATTACAGTAGACAAAGATACTATGCATCTGAAGCAGAAACTTGCGGTAGACTTCGCAGACATGCTGTATAATGGAAAATGGTTCTCACCAATGCAGGAGGCTCTTACAGCGTTTGCTGATGTTGCCAACAAGAATGTAACAGGTGAAGTAAAGCTCAAGCTGTACAAGGGCAATATAATACCTGCAGGTGTCACATCTCCTTACTCGCTCTACTCGGAATCACTCGCATCATTCGGCGAGAGCGATTACGATCAGGGTCAGGCAGCGGGCTTCATCAACGCTTGGGGCCTTCCGACCACGGTGCTGGCGATGAGAGAGAAGACAATGCATGATCCTACTGATATTTCACACCCGATAAAGAGAGACTGATAAAACTATGGAAAAACTTTGGGCAGGCAGGACTGCCGGTACAACTGCCAATCTGGTAGATGAGATCAACTCCTCGATAGGCGTTGATAAGAGGCTGTATAAAAGGGATATCGCAGGAAGCATCGCACATGCCAGAATGATGGCAAAGCAGGGAATAATATCTCAGCAGGAGGCGGATGCTCTGGTCGAAGGCCTTGAAGGTATCGAAAAGGACATAACTTCAGGTGCTCTGGAGATAGATCTGACGGCTGAAGACATCCACATGTTCGTGGAGCAGGTCCTTACCGAGAGAATAGGTGACACCGGAAAGATGCTCCACACGGCAAGAAGCCGCAACGATCAGGTGGCGCTCGATACCAAGCTTTACTGCATAGAGGAAGCTGAGAGCATCAGGGCACTCTTATGCGATCTGCTCAGAGTTCTTGCTGACAAGGCTGAAAAGAGCACGGGCATAATCATGCCGGGATATACTCACATGCAGCATGCGCAGCCGGTTTCATTCGGACAGCATCTGATGGCTTATGCCATGATGTGCGAAAGAGACATAAGCAGGCTTGATGACTGCAGGAAGAGGATGCTCGAAAGATCGCCTATCGGAGCGTGTGCTCTTGCAGGCACCACTTTCGATATAGACAGGGAATACGAGGCCGGACTGCTCGGGTTTACCGGGATCGCGATGAACAGCATGGACGCAGTCTCAGACAGGGATCACTTCGTGGAGCTGATTTCTGACCTGGCAATAGTCATGATGCATATATCGCGCCTTTCGGAAGAGATCATAATGTGGGCAACATCGGAGTTCGGATTCATCCGTCTGCCTGATGAATACACGACTGGATCCTCGATAATGCCGCAGAAAAAGAACCCGGATGTGGCTGAACTCTGCAGGGGCAAGACCGGCAGGGTCTATGGCGACCTCATGTCACTGCTTACGACCCTCAAGGGTATGCCGCTCGCATACAACAAGGACATCCAGGAGGATAAGGAGCCTCTGTTCGATGCGGTAGAGACTGTGAAGCTCTGCGTGGAAGCGTTCATTGAGATAGTTGATGTCATGGAAGTCAACGAAGATGCCATGTACGAGTCAGCAAAAAAGGGGTATATCAATGCGACTGATATGGCGGACTATCTGGTGGTCAAGGGCATGCCTTTCAGAGATGCATATAATGTATCGGGGAAAATTGTATCGTACTGCCTGGGAAGGGGATGCGCTCTTGAAGAACTGCCTCTTGAAGAATACAGGATGTTCTCAGATCTGATCGAAGATGATATATATCAGAGACTTGATCTCAGGACATGTATGGAGAAAAGGAATTCCGCCGGCGGCACCAGTCCTGACTCGGTAAGAAAACAGATAGAATACATAAGAAAAATCATAGAAAAGTAATTTAAAACCGGTATGATGCAGCATCAGCATCATACCGGTACTTTTTTCCGGAGGCGTATCACAGCAGCCTGCTCAGTTTCTCCAGCTGTTCTTCTTTACGCGCTGTATATTCCGCCTTTTTTTCTTCAAACAGATTCCTTCCGCTGCTGTCTATCGACACGATAAGCGGCCCCAGACCTTTTACCCTGATACTCCAGAGTGCTTCTGCCATACCGAGATCGAGCCATTCCACACTGCTTATTTCTTCGACGCAGAGGGCAGTGGCGACTGCATTGCCTGCAGGCATAACGCAGTGCACAGCCCCGAATTCACGGCATGCTTCAGCAGTGCGGTCTCCCATACAGCCTTTGCCGATAATTAATCTGACACCGGTGCGCCTGATGAAATCATACTCAAGCTTCTCCATGCGCATAGATGTCGTAGGGCCTATCGCTACCACAGTATATCCTTCTTCATCGGAACCCGTGACTATCGGGCCTGCATGCATCAGGGCCTTGCCGTGTATATCTGCAGGCAGATCCATGCCTTCTGTCGTGACGCGTATATGCACATCGTCACGGCCGGTTACAATATCTCCGTTTATGTATACTACATCACCTGCCTGAAGAGCGGATATGTCTTCCTGCGAAAGTGGTGTGGTGAGGATGGTTTTTCCATTTATGGTTTCTGTCATTTTGTTCCTGCACCTTTCGCTTCTGCTTTTTCGTATGTGAATCCGGTATGGGTGCCGGTGACGAAGTTGAGGTCGCTGTCAAAAACGATTTGACCTCTGCGATGTGTCCAGCATCCGAAACTGACAGCGACGCCGATGGTTGCTGTATGCCTGACCGAGTACTCTATATTGACTCCAAGTACTGAGCTGCTGCCGCCGAGACCCTGAGGCCCGATCCCGACAGCATTTATGCTGTCCTCGAGCAGTTTTTCCATTTCTGCAGCTTTTTCATTTGGATTGTGTGAGCCCACAGGTCTGAGAAGCGCCTGCTTTGACAGCAGAGCAGCAGTCTCTATCGAACCGGCTATGCCTACTCCTACTAGAAGAGGAGGGCAGGCATTCAGACAGTAAGATGTTATGCGCTCCATGACAAAACGGGCTGCACCTTCGTAACCATCTCCCGGCATCAGCACCATTGCCTGTCCGGGCAGTGAACAGCCGCCGCCTGCAAGATATGTGCATATTCTGCAGCTGTCATCATCCGGAATTATATCCCAGAAAAAAGCCGGAGCTCCTGTGCCGGTGTTGTCGCCGGTGTTGAATTCATCGAAAGGTTCCACGGCATTCGGCCGCAGAGGGGTCTCTGCAGTCGCTTTAACCACAGCATCGTGCAGTATGTCTTTGAGCTGATGTATGAGAGGGAAGCGGCTTCCGCATTCTATTCTGAACTGTACGAGACCGGTATCCTGGCACGACGGTCTTCCGAGCTCAGAAGCGAGCCGCATGTTTTCAAACATCATGTCGTAGATGCTGAGCGCAGCAGGATCGTTCTCGGCTTCCCTCAGCTCTTTAAGCTTAAGGACGACATCGTCAGGCAGATGAACCGCAGTATAGCCAATGAATGAGGCCATTATATCTGTAAGTCTGTTTTTCTTATCTTCAAGGGTCATATGTATTCCTCCCCGTTCCGGTCTAGTCTATTACAGAATGCAGCTGTTATCAAGCAGGATAAAGCGGTCCTGATGAAAATGAAAGTTCATTAAGTTTGAGATTATAGCCGCATGCCTGAATGTATAATAATCGCATATTAATCTGCGCAATAATGCAGTTTTTTCAGCAGGAGCGGAGCTTTTAGGCATGATAGTATTCAATAACGTAACAAAAAAATACGGAGATAATGTCGGACTGATAGATGCCAGCGTGCATATCAACAGCGGCGACTTTGTCTTCCTCGTGGGACCAAGCGGTGCCGGAAAGACAACATTCATCAGACTTATCCTCAAGGAGATCGAGCCTGACAAAGGAAGGATCATACTGGCAGGAAAGGACATAACGAAGATCAAAAAACGCGAAGTGCCGAAAATCAGACAAAAAATCGGCATGGTGTTCCAGGACTTCAGACTTCTCGAGAAAAAGACAGTGTATGAAAACGTTGCCTTTGCGATGGAAGTCCTTCACAAGAGAAAAAGAGAGATCAGAGAGAGGGTGCCTTATGTACTCGATCTGGTAGATATAGCGGATAAGGCTAACAGATATCCTGATGAGCTGTCTGCGGGAGAGCAGCAGAGAGTCGGTATAGCAAGAGCGCTGGTCAACAAGCCGAGAGTCCTGATATGCGATGAGCCTACAGGAAACCTCGACCCGATCACAGCTATGGATATCATGAGGCTCCTTGAGCAGATCAATGTAAGAGGAACCACTATCCTTATGGTCACACACGCCAAGGACATCGTAGATAAAATGAACAAGCGCGTAGTGGCTATCGATCACGGAAGGATAGTCCGCGATGAAGAAGGAAGCTACGGCTTTGAAAAGCAGACGGAAGAGGAAGATGACCTCTACGTTCCGGGCTTTACGACATTCCTTGACCCTAATGAACTCAGGGCTGCTCAGATGCAGATCAACAGAAAAAACGAGAGCTTCAAGGGTAAGACTATGACGATCCCTGATCCGGTCGGATATGACGACAGTCTTGTAGACACCTATCTGAATGGTGGGGAGGATATCTATGAGTAGAGTAGGATACAATGTCAGACAGGCTTTCTCACAGATGGGGAGAAACAAGGGTATGTATTTCACTACTGTCCTTGCCATCACAGCGATGATGCTCATACTCGGACTGTTCTTCGTATCTTTCGTAAATGTGAACAGTTTTGCCAGATCCATCGGAAAGGATTACAACGTGATCCAGATTTATATGAAAGACGGCAATACCAAGGAGGTCACGGAAGCTGTCGGAACAGCACTGCTGGGAATGGACGGTGTCGAAAAGGTTGAATATGTTACAAAAGATCAGGCACTGGATACGTTGAAAGACAGATGGGGAGATAACGGATATCTTCTTGAGAACCTGCCGGAGAACCCGCTTCCGGACTCATATACCGTCCATGTCAGCGACAAGGATGCGGCAAACGATGTTGCAGCAGCAGCACCGGGCATAGAAGGTGTTGATGATGTCGTTTATTACCGTGACACTATCGAGAAACTTGCGCAGCTCTCGCATTTCATTGAGATGGGGTCGCTGGTAGCCATGGGATTCCTGATAGTAGTATCAATCATCATAGTTGCTAACACCATAAAACTCACAGTATTCAACAGAGAAAAAGAGATAGGGATCATGAAATACCTCGGTGCTACAGACTGGTTCGTAAGAGCGCCGTTCCTGTGGGGAGGCATTATCGTAGGCGTGGTGTCATCTGTCATTGCAACAGGCCTTACCTATCTCATATATTCCAGAATAACAGGCATAATCGGCTCAGATATTACGAGGATACTGGCAGTATCGGTCGTACCAGCTGAGCAGCTGACACTGGTATTGCTGGTGATGTTCCTTTGCCTCGGCATCGGAATAGGCGTTATCGGAAGTGCAATATCCATAAGAAAATTCCTCAATGTTTAGAACGGGGCGGCCAGAATGAAGAAAAGAAGAAAGTTTAGCTTAATACTTGTGTTTGTGCTGATCACCGCCATGTTTTCAGCTTCTTTCATGTCATCTTTTGCGGTGAGCCAGGAAGAGTATGACAAAGCTCAGGAAGAGGCTAAGGCAGCACGCGCGGCTACTGAAGCAAAGCGCAAGGAAGCCAAGAGTGCAGCAAAGAAGGCTGCAGAAGCAGTTGCCAATTTTGAAGAAGCCGAGAAGCAGCTCGAAGCACTCGCAGGCGATATTGAGACAAAAAAGGTCGAAATAGCGAATACAGAAGCTAAAATTGAAAACAAATTAGCAGAAATAGAAGCGAAAAAGGCTGAAATGGAAGCTAAGGAAAAGGAAATCGAGGAACAGAACAACGCCCTCAACAACAGGCTCACTGCCATGTATAAGAACGGCAATGCCGGAATGGTGGATGTGCTCCTTAATTCTGAGAGTATGGATGATCTGCTGTCGAATGTAGGTATGGTGCATAGGATACTCGAAAGCGATGAGAAACTCCTTAAGAAGCTGCAGAAAGACTATAAGAAGCTGAAGCAGCTCAAGAAAGAACTTGAAGCGGAAAAGGCAGCACTCGAAGCTGAACGCGCAACGCTCGAAGACCAGCAGATCGGACTCGAAGCAAAAGAGGTCGAAACTGAGGAACTTAAAAAGAGATATCAGAAGGAAGCTGATGAGATGCATGCCCTGCAGGCGCAGAAGGAAGCAGAAGCAGCAGAAATGGCAGCTGATGCTCTTCAGAAGCAGCTTCAGGCTGAGCAAATGATCATAGATGCCGGCGGACAGATAGACATGGCTCCGGGCGAGTATTTGTGGCCGACAGCATCAAACTGGCAGCTTTCCGACAAATATGGATGGAGAATGTGTCCGTTCCACGGCAGAGAGTTCCACAATGGTCTGGATATAGTACTGACAAGCGGAACAAGGGGTGCTCCGGTTTATGCCATAGCTGACGGATACGTCACAAGAGCATCGTGGTACGGAGGATACGGCAACTGCATACAGTATGCTGTCGGAAACGGATACAGTGTTCTCTACGGACACCTTAGCGGTTATAATTGTAGAGCAGGACAGTATGTCACAAAGGGCAGCGTACTGGGTTACATCGGAAGCACAGGAGCTTCGACCGGACCGCATCTGCACTTTACTGTTTTCCAGAACGGAAGCCATATCAATCCGTTTTCACTTTACTGATCAATGCCAGACAGCAGATGACCATTCATTCAAAAGTACTTGAAATAATTGAATCACGCGGGATCGGAGAGAAGATGCTCGAAGAATTCTTCTCTCCGAAACCGAGACTGGCATATGATCCATTCCTGCTCGCTAACATGCGCGAAGGAGTGGATTCTTTGCTAAAAGCGGTCGATGAAGGCAGGCGCATCGTCATTTATGGTGACTATGATGTCGACGGCATCACTTCGACTGCTCTTTTAATGAAAGTAATAGGGTCTCTGACATCCAATGTTACTTATTACATCCCGTCGAGACTCGACGAAGGTTACGGCCTGCACAGGGAATCAATTGACAGGATACGAGATGACGGCGGTGAATTCATAGTGACTGTTGACTGCGGGTCGTCATCTGCAGAAGAGACAGCATATGCTCATTCACTCGGAATCGGCACCCTTGTGACCGATCACCATAATATGAGTGAAAGCAGGGCCGAAGGTCTGATCATAAACCCAAGGCTTGAGGAAGATACATATCCTTTCAAAGGCCTTGCAGGAGTGGGTGTGGCATATAAACTTGCCCTTGCCATAGCCCGGGAACGCAAAGTTCCGGGACCATTGATGGCCGAGATGCTGGAGTTCGCGACAGTGGGAACGATAGCTGATATAATGCCTATGACAGACGAAAACCGCACAATTGTCAAATGCGGTCTCCGGAGCATACATCTGGGCTGCCGCAACAAAGGACTGAGAGAGCTGATCGACAGATCGGCTCTTGACTACAGAACACTCAAAGCAGGCGACATATCATTTGGTATCGCTCCCAAGATAAATGCTTCAGGCAGGCTGGGGGATGCATCCCTGGGTGTCAGGCTTCTTCTGTCCGATAACGAGCAGGAGATAAGGGAGTGCTGCAGCGAACTGATAGAAGCGAACAGAGAGCGAAGAAGACTTCAGGACGAGGCGTACGAAAAAGGCAGTTCCGTACTCGTGGATGAGCTTAAAAGGGGAGACTTCGTCATAGTCGAGATAAACGACTCGCATGAAGGCGTTCTTGGAATCGTAGCGGGTAAACTCAGGGAAAAGATAAACAGACCTGTCATCGTTATATCCAGGAATGGTGATACATATAAAGGCACAGGCAGATCGATTGCAGGCGTGGATCTATATGAAATGCTCGATAAGTACAGAGATCGTTTTATAAGCTTTGGCGGTCATAGTGCTGCCTGCGGCTTCACTATCGATGCCGGCAGCATGGATGAGCTGAGAAAGGACCTGAACAGAGACATCCGCCATATGCTTGAAGCAAAGCCTGATCTGCTGGACGAGATACATACCAGTGATGCAGAGATCGAGGCCGGCGATATCGATCTTGATCTTGCCGAAGCGCTTCAGCTGCTGGAGCCTTGCGGAAAAGATAACGAGGTTCCGGTATTCGTGATACGGAATGCTGAAGTAAGAGGCTGGAGATTTCTTAAAGACGATGATAAAATGGCAAGGTTCTCGCTTGTAACTGCTGAAGGCAGAAGTATCGATGCCGTCATTTTCAGAAATGCGGCGGAAGCATATGAGGCAGTTACAGGAGGAAAGGTGGACATTTACTGCAACATAGAGATAAACACCTGGAGAGATGTGAGAAAGGCGCAGGTGATTGCCAGAGAGATATTACCTGCAGGTGCTGAAGATGCATGAGGATCTGATAAAAGAAATTAATGAAGATAAAAAGATGGGGCTCGAGCTTTCGGACACTGCTTATTACAATGTGGACGACGGAGTGACTGACGAACCGTTAGTTCCTGATGATACAGAGACTGAGAATGAAAACGGTAATGAGAAACCGGGGAAAAAAGCCGCTCTCATTATTTCTTTCTTACTCGGCGCAGCAGCATGTCTGGGCGTGATATTGCTGTGCGCAAAAGTTCCCGGGGCAGGCCATCTGGTGAAGGATGATGTATATGATTATTACGTCGATCTGGATAAATCATACGGCAAGTATTATGAGATCATGAAGATGATAGGAGAGGATCCTATCGCACAGAGCACACCTGAGGAGATAAGCGATCAGGAGCTCAAGGAGATCGTCAGCAGCATAGGCGATCCTTATGCAGAATATTACACTGCTGCAGAATATGAACAGCTCGAAAAGAGATATATGGGAGATTATGTCGGTGTCGGAATAGGTGTAGTTATGGACGGCGATGACATCGTCATCATGTCCGTTTTTGAAGACACGCCTGCAGCTGAAGGCGGTCTCATGGTGGGGGACGTCATTGTAAAAGTCGACGGAAAAACACCTGTCGATGTGGATGACGCAGTCGGAATGATCACGGGTGAAGCAGGCACAAAGGTAAAGATAACTGTCAGGAGAGGAGAGGAGACGATGGACTTCGATCTTACAAGACAGAAGATAGAAACTGACTCTGTCGGCTACAGTGTGCTCGAAGACCATCCTGAAGTCGGATATATTGTGATTACATCGTTCATAGACGGCACGGATGATGAATTCAAGCTGGCTGTAAAAGACCTCAAGGCTAAAGGTTGTACTAAGTTCATCCTTGATCTTAGAGACAACGGCGGCGGACTTACTGAGCCAAGCATAGAGATAGCAGACTATCTCCTCCCGGCCTGCAAGATCATGAGCGAGAACACTAAGGACGGAACTGAAACAGTATATAACTCAAAGGCCAGCTCAGCGGATCTCGATATGGTCATACTCGTAAACGGGAATACAGCAAGCGCATCCGAGATACTGACTGCAGCCCTGCAGGACAACAAAGCCGGTGCAGTTATAGGAACTAAGACATACGGAAAAGGTGTTACCCAGGCACTGCACAAGTTCAGTGACGGTACAGCTGTCAAATTAACGATTACAGAGTATTACAGACCGAGCGGAAAGACGGTCAATGGTATCGGAATCACACCGGACATTGAAGCGGAGGGAGAAGAGGTGCTTGAAAAGGCGCTCAGGGAACTCGAACAGTGATCATATATTATTCTGATAAATATAAAGGCGGCCGGGAAGAAAGCCGCCGGCTGCTCGAAAAAGCTTTTGCAGTCCATACCGGGGACGAAAAGCGTGCCGGGATGCTGGTCTCAGCATTGAAGAAAGGAGAATACGGCAAGCCATATATAGAAGGCTTCAGCTGTTTCTCCGTTTCTCATACCGGAAGCATGTGGGCTGTTCTTATCGCGGACCGTGAATGCGGACTGGATATCCAGTTCGGCAAAAAATGCGACATGAAAGCGATCGCCTCAAGATGGTTCGCTCCGCAGGATGCCGCAGAGATAGCAGCGTTCTCAGCAGAAGAGGACTATTCAGCCGCATATGAATCATTCTTTCGCATATGGACACGCCGCGAGGCACTTACAAAAGCCCTCGGCAGCACGGTATATGATTCAGATCTGCCTGCGGTTCGTAAGAGAGGAGCGGACATAAGCGGCAGGCACTATACTATTATGGATGCACTTTTTCCGGACATGCTTATCAGCGGAAAGCCGGATCTTTATGCAGCTGCCTGCATTGAAGGCGATGGTGAATATCCTGAAATCAGTTTTATTACCCTTTAGGGAGCGGTTTGTGGAAGAAACAGAAAACGGAAAAAAGAATAAAAAGACTGCTATAGAGGCTGCATATGCCTTCCTTGCGAGCAGGATGCGTACGACCGCAGAAGTCAGGAAGTATCTTGACAGCAGGGAGTATGACGAGAATGAGATCACTGAAGCGATCAACGAACTGATCGGCATGAGATATCTGGATGATTATCTTTATTCACTCAGGTATTATGAGCATAACAGAGAGAAAAAACGCGGAGCGCTCCGGGCTGAACGTGAGCTTATGGAGAAGGGCATTGACAGGGATACTGTGCGCAATGCCAAAGAAGACTTTCTGTATGAGAATAAAATCAATGAGTTTGAGGATGCCTTTGATATAGCGCTCAGGGAAGTGTTTATACCATCGGATATTTACGGTGAACCGCCGGTAATGAAAACAGTCGATGACAGACTGACGGCGAAAATCGCGCGTAAGCTTGAAGGAAAAGGTTTTTCAAAAGGGGATATCTTCAGGGTGCTTGACAGCATCCGGAGAGAAGCTGCGGAGTATGGGGATGAATGAGAGAGATTCGAGGACAATAAAACTTATAGGCGAAGAAGGCCTTGCACGCCTTAAAGAATCTTCGGTGCTGATCGTAGGAGTCGGAGGTGTGGGCTCGTATGCCGCGGAAGCGGTCGCGCGTGCAGGCGTCGGCAGGATAACACTGATGGACGGCGACAGAGTGCAGCCAAGCAACCTCAACAGGCAGCTCGTAGCTCTTACATCGACGCTCGGCAGAAACAAGGCTGAAGTGATGGCTGAGAGGATCAGAGACATAGATCCGTCAGCTGATGTTACAGCTCTTGCAAGATTTTATGAAGAGGATGATGCGCTTGATCTTACTGTCTATGACTGGGTCATCGACGCAATAGACAGTGTCATTGCCAAAACAGCTCTCATAAAGACCGCTGTTGAGAACGATGTCAATATAGTTTCGGCAATGGGAGCAGCGGGGAAATTTGATACATCTTTCAAGGTAGCTGATATTTCAAAGACTTCGACATGCCCGCTTGCAAAAGTGATGCGCAAGAGACTCAGAGATATAGGCATAGAACATTTGCCGGTCGTATATTCGGAAGAGAAACCTGTTCCCCGCGACGGAGACCTGGGAACTCTGAGTTATGTGCCCGGATCCGCGGGCCTTTGCCTTGCAGGATATGTGATCAGATCGATCGCTGTACAATAATAATAAGGGAGGGCTGACGGTGAGGATTTTTGCTGTTGCAGATCTGCATCTGTCATTCGATGAGAATATAGATAAGCCGATGAACAAGTTCGGCCCGGGATGGGAGGATCATCCGGACAGGCTTAAGGACAACTGGGAGAAGCTGGTGACTGATGAAGACATCGTGCTGATCCCGGGCGATATCTCATGGGCTTTGAGAATAGAAGAGGCAATAGCCGACTTTGAATGGATCCATGCCCTGCCGGGGAAAAAACTGCTGTCAAAGGGCAATCACGATCTGTGGTGGTCGAGGATCCGGTATCTGAATTCGCTGTATGATGATATAATATTTTTGCAGAACGAGTGCTATGTCGTAGAAAACGAAAACATAGTGATCACTGCTTCAAGAGGCTGGCCTTATCCCGGTTCGGATGAGTATACTGAGCATGATGAGAAGATCTACGCCAGGGAACTCGGACGAATGAAGCTTGGGCTTGACGCAGCAAAAAGAGAAGCTCCGGACTCACGCATAATCGCATGTCTTCATTATCCTCCGGCAGGTCCGGCAGGAAAAGAGACTGAGTTCACAAAGCTTCTGGAAGAATACGGTGTCTGGAAGTGTGTATACGGACACCTTCACGGTATGCCTGCATATGGTACAGGAATCAGAGGCAGCTTCAGGGGTGTGGAATACATACTTGCATCTTATGATTTTATTGGCGGAATCCCAAGGGTCATTTATGACAGCGGGGAGTGAAAAGAGCGCGTAAAGTGGCAGAAGAACAGGGAAAGAGATACAGTAAAAAGAAAGTAAGGATAAACTACGGAAAGGCAGCCCGTGCATTGGCGCTGCTTATTATTGTGCTTACCATAGTCCTGTCGTATCTTCCTGTGGCCCTTGGAAGAGGAATGTCATATGACCGCAGCCTTATAAGGCCCTGCGGAGAACTGGGTTCAAAGGCTCCGGGAATAAGGGCTCAGTCTGCCATCATGTACTCAACGGATCTCGATATTCCTGTATACGAGAAGAACGCTGACCAGCGCATGGAGCCGTACAGCATAACCAAAATACTTACATGCTATCTGGCTCTTGAAAATCTCGATCCTGACATGGAGGTGGTCGCTTCGAAAAACGCATGCAGGGAACTTGAAGACGGCATGGAGCTGGAGCTTTCCCCGGGCGAAAAATCCAGGGCACTGGACCTTGTTTATGCGGCGATGATGATGTCTGCCAACGACGGAGCTATCGCTCTTGGCGAAGCTGTGTCAGGCAGTGAGAGTGAATTCGTTGATCTGATGAACGAGACGGTCAAAAAGTGGGGCTGTGAAAACACCCATTTTGTAAATACTAACGGCTGGCAGCACAGAAACCATTACACGACTGCCCGCGACATGGCGATAATTACAAAACACTGTTTTGAGAACGAGAAACTCCGAGAGATCGCACTAACTAAAAAATACACCATGCCGGCTACAAGGCAGCTGGTCGGAAAGCCAGTGCACGATAACTCTTGGCTTCAAGGAGAGCGGGCTCAGTGCCATCATAGTGCTTCTTGGGGATACTTCGAAGGGAAGAGCTGAAGACCCGCGTACACTCATAAAAGCAGCTCATGATCTGACTCCTGGATTTATAGTTACTGACAGTGATAAGGATGTCTGCAATACATGGGTGAGACACGGTGTCAAATCCAAAGTATCGCTTGATGTAAACGGACTCAGATACGCATATCCGAAAAATCAGAAGGCGAGCGGTGTAAAGGTAAAGACTGAAATAGACATACTAGAAGCTCCGGTCAGAGAAGGAGAAAAAGTCGGTAAGTTTTACATATATGCGAACAAGAACATTGTCGGGGAAGGTTATCTTTATGCCGGAGAAAATATAGAGAAAGGCTGGCTTCCGTCTTATCTCTACATA
>CACZGY010000015.1 GCA_902780815.1 uncultured Eubacteriales bacterium | reverse complement strand
GACGGATGCTCGCCTAGGCAGACATTCTTCAGAGTCACACTGCCGATGATAAGACCGATCCTGGTATATGTGCTTATAACATCTATGATCGGCGGACTGCAGATGTTCGATGTACCTCAGATCCTCACCAACGGCAAGGGGTCACCGGACCGTACCGTGACGACACTGATCATGTTCCTGAACAACCATCTGTACAGCAAGAACTACGGTATGGCAGGCGCTATATCAGTGATACTGTTCATCATATGCGCTATACTGTGCCTGCTTGTATACTTCAATCTGAACCCTACTGAAAATGACAGAAAGGTAAAGAAAAGAGACAGGTTCAAACCGAGAAAGGAGGCAGTCAATGGATAAGAAGCCTTCACATGCAAGAACAGTAATTGCATATATAGTATTGATAATACTGACGTTTCTGTGCCTGTTCTTCTTCTACATACTTGTTATCAACTGCACAAGGAGCCATCAGCAGATACAGGCGGGATTCTCTTTCCTGCCGGGAAGTTCTTTCTCAAAGAATTTCAACAGCGTCATCCATGATGCCAAACTTCCGGTGCTCTCAGGCATAAAAAACAGCCTTATCGTATCCTCATGCTGTGCAGTGCTGGCAACGTATTTTTCAGCACTTACGGCATACGGCCTGTATGCATATGATTTCAAGCTCAAAAAGCCTGCGTTCATATTCATAATGCTGATCCTGGTAATGCCTACACAGGTATCTGCAATGGGATTCATCAATGTCATCACAAAAATGGGAATGATCAATACGCTTTATCCTCTCATTTTGCCTTCAGTGGCGGCGCCGGCTGTATTCTACTTCATGTACAGCTATATGCAGTCAAGCCTGCCTCTGGAACTGGTGGAAGCAGCAAGAATAGACGGCTCAAGTGAATTTCACACTTTCAACAGGGTAGTATTACCTATCATGAAACCGGCGCTGGCAGTACAGGCAATTTTCGCTTTCGTTCAGAACTGGAACAACTACTTCATTCCGGCACTGGTACTTCAGGAAAACAGCAAAAGAACGCTGCCTATACTGATTGCGATGCTCAGAAGCGCGGATTTCCTGAAGTTCGACATGGGCAAAGTATACATGCTTATTACGATCGCGATAGTACCGATCATCATCGTATATATCGCTTTATCGAGATACATCGTCGCAGGAGTAGCGCTCGGCGGAGTCAAGGAATAGCAGAAGGAGATAACAGACATGGCAGGTATTACATTCAAAAATGTAGTTAAAACATACGACAACGGAGTCACCGTTGTTCCGGATCTCAATCTTGAGATCAAGGATAAAGAGTTCGTAGTGCTGGTCGGTCCTTCCGGATGCGGAAAATCGACTACGCTGAGAATGATCGCAGGGCTCGAGTCCATCACGGATGGAGAACTGTATATAGGCGACAAGCTCATGAATGCTGTTGCGCCTAAGAACAGAAACATAGCGATGGTGTTCCAGAACTATGCTCTGTATCCGCACCTGAGCGTTTACAAGAATATGACATTCGCCCTGGAACTTGCAAAGGTTCCTAAGGACGAAATGAAAAAGAAGGTACAGTGGGCAGCTGAGATCCTCGGCCTCGAGCCTTATCTCGACAGAAAGCCTAAGGCTCTGTCAGGAGGTCAGAGACAGAGAGTGGCGCTTGGAAGAGCGATGGTGCGTGACCCTGAAGTATTCCTTCTGGATGAGCCTCTTTCGAATCTGGATGCAAAATTAAGGACAGAGATGAGATCGCAGATCAGCAAGCTGCATAAAAGGCTGGGCACAACATTCGTATACGTAACTCACGATCAGACTGAAGCTATGACGATGGGTGACCGCATCTGTGTAATGAAGGACGGCATCGTTCAGCAGTTCGATACACCTCAGAACCTCTATGATCATCCTTGCAACCTGTTTGTGGCAGGGTTTATAGGTTCACCTCAGATGAATTTCATTGATGCAAAGGTGAAGAAGACAAGCACAGGATATGCTCTCTGCTTCGGAGATGCAGAGGTAGCAGCAGACAGACCTGAACTTGCATCCTATGAGGGAAAGACAGTCGTTCTGGGAATCAGACCTGAGGACCTTCATGCTGAGCCGCAGTTCTTCGGAAAGGGTAACGTTATCGATGCATACATAGATCTTGACGAGATGATGGGTTCGGAGTCTTATCTCTACCTTGAGTATGCGGGGCAGAAGATGATCGCGAGAGTGCCTGCAAGATATGCTAAACGTGCAGAAGAAAACATACAGCTTGCAATAGACACTGAGACTATACACCTGTTTGACAAGGAAACAGAAAAAGCGATCTGATACGGACCATGGTACAAGGCCGGAGTTTGCTCCGGCCATTTCTTTTATATTGCCAGCAGAAGTGAATGAATGATAAAATTATAATGTTGTAAAATATTGGACTATTGAGATAAAAAAGGAGACAATCAAATGAAAACAGTAAGAAATGTCGTCGCATCCGCTATACTTGCAGCGCTCGTATTCGTGCTGCTGCGTTTCGTAGCAATCCCGACACCTTTCCCTGATACAACACTGAGCATCTATGCCGCTGTAGTCGCATTCTTCGCAGTTCTTTTCGGACCTGCTGTAGGATTCGTCGGAGGATTCCTCGGAAATCTGCTCGTAGACCTTACTGCAGGCTGGGGCGTATGGTGGACATGGGTAATCGTAACAGGACTCTATGGCCTGTTTGTAGGACTCGGATGCAAGGGCATCAAGCTTGAGGACGGAGAATTCGGAAAGAAAGAATTCATTCGCTTCACCATCGTTTCGATAATCAGCTGCATACTTTGCTGGGGTGTGCTCGCACCTGTCGGTGATATCCTCATCTATGCTGAGCCGGCAAACCTCGTATTCGTACAGGGACTGTTCGTCGGTCTCAGCGGCATGATCGCTTCTATCGTAGTAGGAGGCATCCTCTGCAAGGCATATGCTTCATCCAAGGCACAGAAAGGATCCCTGACCAAGGAGGACTGATTTGGAAAGAGGAGAACCTATAATCGAATTCAGGGACTTCTCCTTCCAGTACAACGCACAGATGGAGCCGACCCTCTATAACATCGATCTCACCATTCACAAGGGTGAGAAGGTGCTTGTTGCGGGTCCGTCCGGATGCGGTAAATCCACATTGGTCAACTGCATAAACGGCCTCATACCGTTTTCATATAAGGGAGAGATCAAAGGATCTCTGAAGATAAACGGAAAGGAGAGCTCGTCTCAGAGCATCTCCGCTATTTCGAATACTGTAGGTACTGTCCTTCAGGATAGTGATGCCCAGTTCATAGGCATGACTGTCCTGGAGGACATTGCTTTTGCTCTCGAAAATGAATGTGTTGTGAAGGAAGAAATGGTGGAGCGCGTACACAGAGCGGCAGAAATCGTGGATATTTCAGACCACCTCGGGTATGCACCTACCGACCTGTCAGGAGGGCAGAAGCAGCGCACAGGAATAGCAGGAATACTGGTTGATGACGTAGAAGTAATGCTCTTTGACGAGCCTCTTGCGAACCTCGATCCGGCGACAGGAAAGACAGCCATGGAGCTGATCGACGACGTGGCAGTAAAGACCGGAGCTACAGTCATAGTTGTAGAACACCGCATAGAAGATGTACTTCATATAGAGATGGACCGCATCATTCTCATGGAAAACGGCAGGATAGTTTTCGACGGGACTCCTGACGCACTTCTCTCATCGAATCTGCTTATCGAGGGCGGCATAAGGGAACCTCTCTACATCACAGCGCTTAAATACGCCGGTATAGAGATCACCGAAGACAGGCTGCCGCACAGCATACGGTCAGTTGTCCTGACGGATGCGGACAAGGCTCAGGTGAGAAAGTGGCATGAGAGCACCCCTACGATAAAGCCGGAGCCTAAGACAGATACTATACTGGATATAAAGAATCTTGAATTCGCGTATGAGGACAAACCGCCTACTCTTAAGGGTGTCGATCTTGAGGTGCACAGGGGCGAACTGATGGCCATAGTAGGGCGCAACGGAGCCGGCAAATCGACTCTTGCCAAGGTTATCTGCCGCTTTGAAAAAGACTGCACGGGCTCCATGATGCTTATGGATGATGACCTCATGAAACTCAGCATCAAGGAGTGCGCAGACAGGGTAGGCTATGTTATGCAGAACCCTAACCAGATGATCTCAAAGACAATGATCTTCGATGAGATCGCGCTGGGACTTAAGCTCAGAGGCCTTGATGAGGCAGATATAAAAGAGAAGGTCGAAAGTGTCATGAAGATCTGTGGTCTGTATGAGTTCCGCAACTGGCCTATATCCGCACTTTCTTACGGGCAGAAAAAGAGAGTGACGATAGCGTCCATACTTGCTCTTGATCCGGATATCATAATCCTCGATGAGCCTACAGCCGGCCAGGACTTCAGGCATTACACAGACATCATGGAGTTCCTCAAGGACATCAATTCCAGAGGTATCACCATCATAATGATCACGCATGACATGCACCTGATGCTCGAGTATGCTGAGAGGGCGCTGGTCTTTACGGATGGGCAGATAATCGCAGACGACACTTCCGCTGCGATACTTACCAGCCCTGACATAGTCAGAAAAGCATCGCTCAAAGAGACTTCGCTGTATCATCTGGCGCTGATGTGCGGCATCGATGAGCCTTCGGAGTTCGTACAACATTTCATCAATTACGACAGGGAGGTGCGCTCATGAAGCTGCTTAACTACATCGAGCGCAAGTCGCCTGTACACAGTCTGAACGGCGCGTCGAAGCTGTTCTGCCTTCTGATGTGGATCTGTTCCACGATGATCACTTTCAATACGCCATTTTTGCTGGGAGCTACCATACTGGGAGCCGTGGCGTTCAAACTGTCGAGACTTAAGCTCTCGGAGCAGAAAGGTCTGCTGTATTTCCTGCTCTGCTTCATGCTGCTCAACGCGGTACTGATATACATCTTTAATCCTGAGCGTGGAGTTGAGCTTTACGGCACGAGAAATCTGATCGTACAGATATGGGGCAGGTTCACCATAACCAAGGAGCAGCTGCTCTATCAGTTCAATGTAATACTCAAATATCTGTCGACCATACCTATCATTCTGGTATTTATCGGATCTACGCAGCCGAGCGAGCTTGCGGCATCTATGAACAAGATAGGCATACCGTATGGTTTCAGCTATTCGTTCGCGCTTGCGCTGCGTTACATACCGGACACTGTCTCGTCATTCATTGATATCTCGAGATGCCAGCAGGCAAGAGGTATCGAAATGAGCAACAAGGAGAGCCTTTTAAAGCGTGTCAAGGCAGCAGCGGCGCTGGTGCTGCCTCTTATTCTGGGAAGTGTAGAGCAGATAGAAGTGATAACCAACGCGATGGAGCTCCGCAAATTCGGTACTCAGAAGAGGAGAACCTGGATAATGTCGAGACCTTTCAAAGCAGGGGATTATCTGACCATCGCCATAGGAATAGTAATGATGGTTTTCGTTGTTGCCTACAACGTGATCAACGGAAGCCGCTTCTGGAATCCATTTATATAGAAGAACGGGAGGTTTATGAAATGAAACCAACTGTAGTCTTACAGACTGACTTCGGCAACGGAGGAGGCGGCGTGATGGCAGGGGTCATCAAGTCTGTCGATCCCGAAGTCCCGGTCTACGACTTTGATCATTATATAGAAGCTTTCAATGTTATAGCTGCTTCTGCAAGCCTCAGCGGGGCAGTGCCTTACTGGCCTTGCGGAACGGTATTCGTTTCAGTAGTTGACCCCGGAGTCGGAACAGAGAGAAGGTCGTGCGTTGCAAAGCTGGATAACGGCAGTTATATCGTCACACCTGACAACGGAACACTCACCATGCTCAAAGATATGGTAACGGAGGTGCGCCGGATAGATGAGAGCATAAACAGGCTTCCGGGAAGCGAAAACTGCTACATATACCATGGCCGTGATGTCTATTCATATACTGCCGCAAGGCTCGCTTCCGGTGTGATCAGCTATGAGGAAGTAGGACCTGAATATCCGGTATCCGAAATACTCACTTATACGCTCACGAATGTGGAGACTGTAGTACGCAAAGGCTACGCACATGGCGGGTTTTATGATATGGAAAAGGCTTTCGGATGCCTCAGAGTGAATATAACCACTAAAGAGTTTCAGGAGACAGGTGGATTCCGGTACGGCGACAAACTGCATCTAGTCATAAGCGATGGAAACAGATCCATCTATGACGGGATATGCTATTATGACAAGACATTTGGTCTTGCACCTAAAGGGGAAGCCTTCGTATGCGGTGACATACAGTCAGGAGACGGCCAGACGCTGAGGTTCAATCTGAACCACGATAACTTTTTTGACAAATACGCGCCTGAACTGAACGATGGCCTCAGAGCGGCAAAAGATTATTCGTTTACTGCAACACCGTGGGAAGGCGACGAGTAAACTATTATGGAAAAAGGGACAACAAGGACAGGGAGAAGATTGACAGGATTCGAAGCAGGCATGCTGATAGTGCTGCAATCACTGGTTTACGGCTTCGGAGACCCTATATCCAAGATCGCGTTCGAGATAGTGCCTGTCTATTCTATGATGACAGTGCGTTATTTCATAGCGTTCGTGTTTTGTCTTGCGGTTTTCGGGAAAAGAATAGTACAGACTGTCAGGAGTGTTCCG
Source organism: uncultured Eubacteriales bacterium (assembly GCA_902780815.1). Classification (GTDB taxonomy): domain Bacteria; phylum Bacillota; class Clostridia; order Peptostreptococcales; family Anaerovoracaceae; genus Crickella. The sequence continues at coordinate 14,193 of CACZGY010000015.1, read as the reverse complement.
GCAAAGAGCTGGCTCATACCGGGGATATGTATTGGCCTGAGCTATGTGCTCAACAATATTGCCCTGAGCATGACGGAAGCGACTTCGGTAGCTTTTCTGAGATCGCTCGCGGTAGTCATGACTCCTGCGCTTGCATTCATTGCTTACAGAAAGAGATACAGGTGGCAGCATATCGTAGCACAGATACTCGTGCTGCCGGGCATGTACCTGCTGTGCGTAAGAGGGGGACTGTCGGGATTCGGCGCCGGAGAGATACTGGCTCTTCTTGCAGCTGCTCTTGTGGCAGCTACACTGGTATTCACAGGAAGATTTCTGGATCAGGTCGATCCTGTCTCTATGACTGCGCTTCAGGCAGGCTGCTCTGCAGTGATAGCATTTGCGGGAAGTCTGCTTGTGGAGGGCGGAGTCCATGCCGGATCGGCAACCCCGAAAGCATGGCTCATAATTCTTTATCTGGCCATACTGTGTACATTCCTGGGATATCTGCTGCAGAACCTCGCGCTCACGAGGATAAGCGACAGGGAGGTAGCGCTGCTTCAGAGTCTCTGCCCGGTTATGACAGCGCTGTTTTCGTTCATACTTCTCGGAGAGAAACTGTCCGCAGCCGGCATCGCCGGTGCGGTGATCATAATAGTCTGCATTTCGGCATCAGCTATGATAAAGGACGAAGGATAACTGATACTATGAAAGATCTTAAGCACATCCACTTCTATGAAGATCTCCTGGAGCAGACAGCGAATGAGCTTGTGCTGCAGGAGAAAGAAGCAGGAGGGGTAGCTGCGGGGTACACATGTTATTATGTGCCTGAAGTTCTTCTCAACTGCGGAAAGGCTTTTTCCGTACGCCTGCGCGCGCCTAACACAGGTTCGCTCGATATCAGTCAGTATTACATGTCGAGCTTTATCTGCGGCTATACGCGCGCTCTTTTTGAGCGTGCATTTGAAGGCGGCATGAACTATCTGGACTTTTATGCCAGCTCGGATACATGCCAGCAGATGGTAAGAGTCATTGAGAATATCCGTGATCTCGAACTCATCAATAACCCCCGCTTCGGCTGGGGTATAATAGATGCTCCGCTAAAGATCAGCCCTCATGGCAACAGGCTCTACACCGAACAGATCAGGGAGCACATACTGAGACCTCTCTCAGAGAAATACGGTGTGGATGTCTCCGAGGAAGCCATCCGGGCGGCTGTAAAAGAGCATAACGAGATGTGTGCAATATTTGAGGAGATCTCAGAACTCAGAAAAGAGGACAACCCGAGGATCACTCCGAGGGAATTTCATATATTATCGCTGATAAGCTATGCCAGCCCGACTTCGCGAATACTTCCTTATCTGCGCGAGACCCTTGAGGACCTCCGCACGAGGGAAGCCGATGCGGAGAACCGCTGGAGGGCGCGCGTCGTGGTGGTAGGCAGCGAGCTGGATGACTACGGGTTTTCCGAGATCATGGAGAACGCGCGCTGCTACGTTGCGGCTGACAGATACTGCTTCGGATCCATACCCGGAAGGCAGCAAATCCCGCTCACTGAAGATAAACCCGCGCTGGATCAGGTCTGCCGTTTCTATCTTGAAACGAATCAGTGTCCGCGATTTATGTCGCAGGAAAAGATAATACAGCGGCGAGACACAATACGAGACCTTGTCCGTGAATACAAAGCTGACGGTATAGTGATAGAACAGGCCAAATTCTGTGACTTCTGGGGTTATGAGCGAACGCTCAACACGCAGGTGCTGCAGGAAGAATACGGCATACCGACTCTCGGTATCGACCGTGAGTATGTAGTGAGAGGCTCCGGTCAGCTTGCCACACGCATGCAGGCATTTGTTGAGAGCCTTGAGATAAAGAAGCTTCAGAAAGGAGGCGGCACTAAATGAAAAAGAAAAAAGGTGCAGCTGATAATCTGAAAAACAAGACTGCGATCCAGAAGCACCGGGAGTGGCGCGGCGGACTCGATACTGCCTACGACTATATGCAATGGTGCCGACTCTGGGGAATACTCATAAAATGGGCAGCTTCACATCCGGTGCAGAATGTCAGGGCGTTGTTCAGATACCGCTGGATGTTTTCATACCTGACGGTACCGTCATTCTTCGACAGGCTCTGCGAAGGGCAGAGAGGCGCAGGACTCAGAGGAGCAAGGAACAACCTGAATTACCTCGCCAGCGATGTCACGAAAACACTGACTACCATATTCAGTGCCGACATGCACCTGCATCCGGGCAGCAAGAAGGCGGAAGAGCTGAACAAAAGGATAATCTGTGTTGACGAGCTGCTGCCAAACTTGCTCGGCAAGGGCTTTCCTGACTGCAAGATGATACTCTTTCAGGAATACCCGATGTACCTGCCTTCGCTCATCAATCAGCACAGCCCGGTCCACTATATAGAACAGTCTGAGCTTTACGGGCTCCCGGCAGACGTCTGTCCGCTCCCGTCATTCGAGGCGGGTCTGGCCATCGAGGACGACTTCCCGAAGATAGGCTGCTGCATGCTTACATCAAACATGCCTTGCGACGGCAGCATCATGACAACGATGCTCCAGGAGCGCCGTATAGGCCTGCCGTCTCAGGTGCTGAACGTGCCGCTCCGCTGGAAGGAAGATGAAGTGCAGGAGTATGCGGTCGAGGAGATTAGGTCTGCCATAGCATTCCTCGAGGAACATACCGGACAAAAGTTCGACTGGGATGCCTTCAAAGAAGGATGTGAGATCTGGAACAGACAGAACGAGTGCAAGTTTGAGAAATGGGATATGAACCGCACGGACATACCGCCTCATACCGGCTCATCAGCATGGCTGTACAGGATATTCGAGCATCAGGCTGTCGCCGGAGAACCTCTGGCTCTTAAGAACGACCTCAGGGTGAACAGGATACTGCGAAAGCAGGTTGCTGCCGGCAAGTGTCCAAAGACCATACGCCACCGTGCTGTACTGTGGAACACGCCTTGCAACAACTACGCAAATTTTAACAACTGGCTGCTCAACTGCTGGGGCATTGAGTCGGTATGTGAGATGATCGACATACACGGCACGGATCTTATAGATACAGGCAGCCATGAAAGCATGCTGCGCGGTCTTGCAGATCATTATCAGACGTCCACCATGCGTGCCCATACAAAGGGCGGCAGTGAGGTGATGCTGGACAGCCTCTGGGAGAAGTACGAAGAATACAACGCCGACATGATAATCATGTTTGACCAGATATCCTGCAAGGGTGTCGGAGCCATCAACGGTCTCTTCGAAGAAGGTGCGCTCAAACGCGGAATTCCGATGGTGCGTGTAAGGCAGGACCTTATGGACCCGACCTCCATTACACGGCGTGAGATGCGGAATGATGTGAACATTTTTATGCAGAGTGTAATGAACGAGGAGCCGCTGGATGCATCACTTGTTGATTTCGATGATGACGAAAGCTGGTAGGGAGGACAGGACATGAAAGTTATACGAAACATTATCTGCGCGTTATCGGGATTCTTTATCCTGACTGTGATCATCTACTGGTTCAACCTTGATACCAAAGCGGTAAAGCTGATAGAAAAACCAATGATGAAGCACTACGATTCAATGCCGCGTGACAACAGATTGTAATACTGAAAACACTGACTCCGGAGCGAAAACTGAAATTCCGCTCCGGTTTTTTATTTGTCAACTGTATACTGCGATTGTTGTATAATGAAAGTGACAATTTAACTATATTCATCGGGAGGAAAAACCTATGTACGACATGCTGTTTTCACCTATGAATATTGGGACAGTGGAAATAAAAAACAGGATAGTAATGACAGCTGCAGAGTTCAGCTTAGGCGAACCGAGCGGCAAGGTTACGCCGAGACTCTCGGATTACTACGAAGAAAGGGCAAAGGGGGGAGTTGGCCTTATCATTCCGGGTATCTGCAGAGTCAACGACATGGCGGGAGCGGCTACATATACGCAGCTCGCCATGAGCCATGATTACCACATAGAGCCTATGCGTGAGATGGTAAGAAAGCTTCACAGCCATGGAGCAAAGCTGGCGATCCAGCTTCATCATGCGGGCAGGCAGGGCCTTGCGAGTTCAATCAACTCGCTTCCTGCAGTGATACCCGTAGCTGAGCGTGTGCCGAAGTTCATGGACCTGATGTATAAGTGCACGCCGGTGCTGCTTAACATGGAAGAGAAAGGGATCTGCTTCTCTGTGCAGGCACCTTCTGATGAGCCTCTGGCTCCGCACGGGGCTGCGCGCATGCATGCAATGAGTAAAAAAGAGATCCATAAGCTGCAGCAGGATTTCATCGATGCTGCGGAGAGGTGTAAAAAGGCGGGAGTCGACATCGTTGAACTCCACGGAGCTCACGGATATCTGATCCAGCAGTTTCTGTCACCTTATACCAACCACAGGAAGGACGAATACGGCGGCAGCTTGGAGAACCGAATGAGATTCCTTGAGGAAATAGTCAAAGGGATCAAGGAGCGCTGCGGAAAAGACTATCCGCTTATGGTGCGTCTCACTGTTGATGAGATGATGGAAAGGATAGGCAAACCGGGCGAAGGCTATGGACTGGAAACCGGAAAGAAGATTGCCAGAAGGCTTGAAGAGCTCGGTGTTGACGCCATCAACGTATCCAGCGCAAATTATGACACTTACAATTGCTGGCTCGAGCCTACGACTTATGAGCCGGGCTGGCGCAAGCATCTGGCGAAGGCAATAAAGGAGACTGTAAGTATACCTGTTGTCGCTGCCAATGTCATCAGGACTCCGGAGCAGGCTGAGAAGCAGCTCGAGGAAGGGTATCAGGACTTTGTGGCATCTGCCAGAGCGTTCATCTGCGATCCGCACTGGCCTGAGAAGGCTCAGTCCGGACATCCTGAAGACATACAGAGATGTATAGGCTGTCTCAACTGTATCAGATCGTTTATGACTAATGCGGGTGAGGGCAAGCCGGGCGAATGCGCACTCAACATGAGCATCGCCAACGAGAGATTTTACTATAACATGCCAAAAGACGGGCAGGGACGCAAAGTGATAGTCATCGGAGCGGGTCCTGCCGGCCTCACGGCTGCGAAAACCATGGCCATGAGGGGATTTGACGTCGAACTGTACGAGAAGGCTGATAAAGCCGGAGGACAGGTCATAGCAGCATCATCCGGCAGCCACAAGGAGAGGCTGTACTGGGCCATTGAAGACCTTATGACTGCTGCAAAAAAAGAAGGCGTAAAGGTATTCCTTGGCCGGGAGCTCACAGCAGAGCAAATCAAGGCAAAAAACCCGTACGCAGTCATCTGCGCTACCGGAGGAACTCCTCTGAGACCGCGCTCGATACCGGGTATCGACAGGGAGAACGTCATTGCGGCGCCTGACCTGCTGCTTGGAAAAGCTTCGATAAAGAACAGCAAAGTCGCAGTCATCGGATCCGGAATGACGGGCCTTGAGACAACTGAATTCCTGAACGAGAACGGCAACAGGGTCACCGTAGTCGAGATGGCTGACGATATTGCTCCGGGAGCATGGTTCCAGCTGATCGATGATGAAATGGAGCGTATCAGGCCATACGGTACTGTTTTCATGACAAAGACAAAACTCTGCTCCATAGAAGACGGCGGAGTGACTGTTGAAGACAGGGAGAGCGGAAAACAGCAGAAGCTGGATGCGGACTATGTGGTGCTGGCCATGGGCGTCAGACCTCAGACTACGCTGTCAGATAAACTGAAAGAACTTGGTGTAAGCAATGTTTACTGCGTAGGTGATGCAGAAAAGAGCGGCACCATCGCTCATGCCTGCCACAGCGCCTATGATACTGTAATGAATATAGGAAAGGGGAAAGAAGGGACCGGAGTCAAAGCTGAAAAAACCGGAAATATAAGAGTTAAGGAGGCTGCGGCAATGGGTGGCATAAGCAAGGTAACAGAACTGGTATACAAAAGAAAGCTTGATGAGATCAGGGATAAGAGCATCCTGATCACCGGTGCTTCGAGCGGAATAGGCAGGGAGGTGCTCGACAGACTGGCAGATCCTTCGAAAAACAATAAGGTGCTCGCGACAAGCAGAACCATAGAGAAACTGAAGGGTTATGGAAGCAACGTTACGCTGTTCAACAGCGATGTCAGCACACAGGAAGGTGTTGATAAGGTCTTCGAGAAGGCAGAGTCCATTTTCGATAAGATAGACATCGTGATCGCAAACGCCGGTGCTCCTTATTATGAGAAATTCGACTATGTTGACTGGGACCGCATCCAGCACATCTTCAATCTCAACACTATTTCACCTATATATACATACACGAAATATCTGGAACACCTGAACGGAAGGGAAGGACACATCGCATTTACGATTTCTGCCATGGGAGAAATGGCGATCCCGGGATATGCTCTTTATACCGCAACAAAGTTCGCCATGAAGGGATTCCAGGAAGAAATCAGGCTTGAAGCTCCGAAGAATATCAAGGTGACTGCAGTCTATCCGGTATCGACGGCTACAAACTTCTTCAATGTTGGCGGTAACGGCATAGATGTAGGACGTCCGTTCCCTGTACAGAAAGCGGAGCTCGTCGCCGACCGCATGATAGACGGGATCGAGAAGGCGAAAAAGCATGTTTATCCATGCCGCATCTGGAAACCGTCCAAGTTGCTGATGTCGGTGGTTCCGCAGGTAAAAACTGTCTACTGGGGTATTGAAAAAAACAGACTGAAACGTTTCCTCAAAAAGAAAGCTGAACTCGAGAATAAGATCGCAGACAAACTATAGAAAGGAGACTGACATGGCTAATATTCATGATATTACAAGAGACCAGTGGATGCTCAGGGGTCCGCTCGCTAAGAAGGGCTATGATTGGTGGTGGCATTCAATGACAGCGGAAAACGCCGAGACAGGTGAGCAGAAGCCGTTCTATATCGAATTCTTCACGTGTAACCCGGCGTGGGCTGAGGACGAGCCTGTTATCGTATGGAATGATCCTGAGAAGCAGAAAGCCGGAATTCTTCCATCGTACCTCATGGTCAATGCCGGTTTCTGGGGCGATCCTAAGGGACAGCTCCACAGGTTCTTCTCTCTTAAGGACGTTCAGATCCACGCCGACGCTCCTTACAGCATAGTGGCTGATGACTGCAAGTGCAGCGAAGTGCATACGGAAGGTCATATCAAAGTTACACCTGAAGAGGCGGAAGCTCATCCTGAGTGGATGTCAGATGCAGGAGAGATCAGCTGGAAGTTCGATATCCGCAAGGAGATCGCATTTCATGTAGGCTATGGTGCAAGCAAGTTCTTCAGAAAGATAAACGCATTCGAAATGTTCTGGCATGCAGAGGGCATGAAGTCAGCATTCAGGGGTGAGATCATACTCAACGGTACAAAGTATCTGCTGAAAGAAGAGACATGCAACGGATACTCTGACAAAAACTGGGGAGGAGATTTCACAAGCCCATGGGTGTGGCTCTCGTCCAACAATCTGAAGAGCATGATCAGCGGCAAGAAGCTCGAGAACAGCGTGTTCAACATCGGCGGCGGAAGGCCGAAGGTGTTCTTCCTGGCTCTGAACAGGAAGCTCCTCGGCGAGTTCTACTATGAAGGCAAGGATTACGAGTTCAATTTCTCGAAGTTCTGGACTCTTTCGCGTACTAAGTTCGACTGCTGGGAGACTGATGATGAGATACACTGGCACGTTCTGCAGACAACTAAGAATGCAAAGCTGGATACTCAGATCAGATGTTATAAGAAGGACATGCTGAATATAAAGTACGAAGCTCCGACGGGCTATAAGAAGCACAACAGGCTGTGGAACGGAGGCAACGGTACGGGCACGCTCAAACTGTATGAGCGCTCGCTGTTTGGCCGGAAGGAGAAACTGATAGACGAAGTATACGCTGAAGGCATAGGATGCGAATTCGGCGAATACTGCGATCCGGAATAAAAATGGAATGAGGGGGGACAGAAATATGTATGGCTTATACAGAAAAGTATTTCAGGGCGGCATGACGGTTTCCAACTATTTTCTGGGATACCATATGCCTGAATACATATTCGGAAGGGGATATATCAACAGGCTGCCTCAGATTTTGAAGGAAAAGGGGGCAGGAAAAGTCCTTGTAGTTACTGATGACGGACTGATGAAGACCGGTATCGCAGACCGCGTACTTGACCTGCTCAGGGAATCCGGCATCGAATATGCATTGTTCTCATCCGTACAGCAGAATCCGACAAGTGAGGACGTTGAGGCAGGATTCAGAACTTTCTGTGAGAAAGGCTGCGATTCAGTGGCTGCCATAGGAGGAGGATCTCCGATGGACTGCGCAAAAGGCATCTGTGCAAAGGCAGCGCATCCTAAGAAAAGCGTAAGGCAGCTGCAGGGGCTTCTGACGGTGCATAAGAGAGTGCCGAAGTTATTCGTTGTGCCGACTACATCGGGAACAGGTTCAGAAACTACTATTGCAGCTGTCATTACCGATGAAGAGACGCATCACAAGGCAACGATCCTGGATCTGTTTCTGATACCGGAATTTGCTGTTCTTGATCCTGAACTTACTGTCACACTGACGCCTGAACTTACTGCAACTACCGGCATGGACGCTCTGTGCCATGCTGTGGAAGCATATACGAACAAGACATACAATACGAAACTTGAGGATTTATTGTCGCTGAAGGCAGTGAAATTGATTTACGATAATCTTATACCGGCTTACCAGAATGGCGGTGATATAGCGGCCAGAGAAAACATGCAGCTCGCTGCTTTTTATGCCGGAAGGGCCTTCACGAGAGGCTGTGTAGGATATGTTCATGCCATCGGTCACACTTTAGGCGGTCTTTATGGAGTTCCTCACGGCAAGGCTATGGCGATATTGCTTCCACATGTCATGCGGGCATTCGGAGCAGCTGTTCACGAAAGGCTCGCAGATCTTTCCGATGCCTGCGGTATTTCAGGAAAAGACAATGCGGAGAAGGCAGAAAAATTTATTTCGTGGATCGAAGAAACAAAGAGAAAGACAGGCATTCCTGAAAAACTCAGCATGATCAGGGATGAAGACATCGATCAGATCATAACCTGGGCGATGAAAGAAGCGAACCCGCTTTATCCTACTCCTGTGCTCTGGAGATATGATGAATTTAAGACATTTATAGATTCCGTAAGGGAATAAGGAGGTAAAAAGTGAGAACACTGTTCAGGGGCGGAATGATATACGATGGTACAGGCAGAAGGCCTTACACCGGAGATGTTCTGATAGAGGACGACCGCATAGTGAAAGTAGCCGTATGCATCGAAGACAAAGCTGATAAAGTTATAGATATCAGCGGATATCAGATTTGCCCGGGTCTCATTGACGCACATTCGCATAACGATTTCTTTTACGACAGAGAAGATTCTGAAAAGTTCTACAAGCCATTTATAGAGCAGGGCATAACGACTCAGATCACCGGAAACTGCAGCTTCTCGCCGTTCGGCATGGACAAGGATACGCCTTACCGAGACAAGGTCGGAGGCGGGCTCTTCGATTGTAAGAACCCGGGAAGCTTCGCCGACTTTAAGAAGCGTGCTGAAGGCAGGCTGTTCGTGAACCTCGTTCCGCTGATTGGTCAGGGCTCGGTAAGAGCGGGCATGACTGGATACGATCCAGCGCCGTACACTCAGGATCAGATCGAAAAGGAGCTGGAGCATGTACGTGAGGCTATGGAAGGCGGGGCTTTCGGCGGATCACTGGGATTCATGTATGAGCCTGACAGATACGCAAAGGAGGATGAGATAATCGCATTTGCGAAAGAGATCGCGAAGTACGATGGCATAGTGACGATCCACCCGAGAGCGTGCTCAATCGTAAGCGCGGATTATCCGCTCCTCACAAAGAAGTCTCACCTGGAGATGGGACTCGACGAGGCTGTGGATATTATGCATAAATCAGGCTGCAGACTTGAGTACAGCCATCTGATCTTCACCGGCCAGAGAAGCTGGAAGCTGCTCGACAAGATGCTTTCGACCTTCCACCGCGAGGCATACAAGGGCAAGCCTATCGCGTTCGACAACTACGTGTTCCACTACGGAGCTTCTGTCATCACCGTCGTGTTCCCTGAGTGGTACGCTCAGCTCAGCAAGGAAGAGGCCGCAAAGCCGGCAAACCGCCGTAAACTGGAGCTCACGATACTCATGTACCGCAAGGTGCTAGGCATAGATTGGGAAGACATGGTGGTGGCATACATTTCAGACGATCATCCGGAGTACGAAGGTAAGACGATTCCGCAGATCGCAGCGGAGGAAGACGCCTCTGAGCTGGATACATATCTGAAGCTGGTTGAACTTTCTAACCGTGCCGGAAGCATTTATCTTGGAAAGTATTATAACGAAGATATCGTACACCGCCTGATGAATGATGAACTTTCGGTATTCATGACCGACGCGTGGGTAGAGGAGAAGGGTCTGCAGAATATTGCAGCCTTCCAGACATTCCCTCAGTTCTTTATACTGGCGAAGAAGTACGGCATTCCTATTGAGAAGATAGTCCGCAAGATGACAGGAAAGACGGCAGACCGTTATAAGATACCAGAGAGAGGTTATCTTAGAGAAGGGTATAAAGCGGACATCACAGTCATTGATCTTGATGGCATGAAGGTCGACGAGTCGAAGCCTGACTTCCGTCCGGAAGGAATCGTACATGTATATGTAAACGGCCATCCTGTTCTGCAGAACGGCAGTTACTGCGGCGGCAAGGCCGGAAAGGTAGTGCTCAAAAAATAGAGTATCAAGGAGAAAAACTCATGAAATCATGCATGGGCAAGGTCCTTAAGGTTGATCTGACCGCTGGGACGACCGCAGTAGAAAAGATACCTGACGAGGTCTATGAGGCAGTACTTTCAGGAAAAGGACTCGGTGCCTGGTATCTGTATAAAAATATTCCAGCCGGTGCGGATCCGCTTGGACCTGACAACATTCTGGGTTTCTGTTCCGGTGCTTTGACGGGAACCGGCACATTTATGGCAGGCAGATGGACTGTTGTCTGCAAGAGCCCGCTTACCGGAGGCTGGGGCGATGCCAACTGCGGAGGAGTTTTTTCACCTGCTATAAAACAGTGTGGCTACGATGCCATTTTTATCAGTGGTATTTCAGACAAGCCTGTATATCTGTATTGCAACAACTCTAAGGTCGAAATACGTGATGCTTCAAAGTATTGGGGTCTTGATGCGACAGAAGCCGAAAACAGGCTCAGGGAAGACAACTCCGGCGGCAAAATACCTCGTATCGCAGTCATAGGACAGGCGGGGGAGAATGTTTCACTCATATCCGGAATATGCAATGAGGGCGGAAGAATAGCTGCCAGAAGCGGTGTCGGAGCTGTCATGGGAAGCAAAAGGCTCAAGGCTGTGGTGCTTGCCGGCAGCAGACCTATACCATGTGCAGATCCTGACGCTGTAAAGGCTTTGTCAAAAGAACTAGGCAGAAAAGTAAACAACATAAAGATCCCGAAAGGGCTGGGCGGAGCTATCTGGGCAGCAGGCATAGGAATGGGAAAGATGCCAGCAATGCCGCTTGATGGTTCAATGACATCTATACTGTTCCGCGAATGGGGAACCCCTTCTAATACACCCCTGGCTATAACCAGCGGTGACGGACCTCTGAAGAACTGGGGAGCCGGTCCGGGTGAAGTGCATGGGATAAAGCTTGCTATGGCATATAATCCTGAAAAAATCAACAAAACAGAAGAAGCCAAGTATCACTGCTATTCGTGTCCTCTCGGATGTGGCGGCAGACTGGATATAACAGGTGTTCCTTACAGCGAATTCTATGAGACCCATAAACCTGAGTATGAGACACTGCAGGCATTCGGACCTCTGTGTGTCAACGGTGATCTCGGATCAGTGCTTTATCTGAACGAGATACTCAACAGGGCGGGAATGGATTCCATTTCTGCGGGCAACACTGTTGCATGGGCTATTGAATGCTATGAGAATGGGATACTCACAAAAGAGCAGACTGATGGACTTGAACTTAAGTGGGGCAATTACGAGGCTGAGATAGAACTCATCCGCAAGATGATAGCAAGAGAAGGATTTGGAAATGACCTTGCAGATGGTGTGAAGAGAGCCTCTGATAAGTACGGAGGCAAGGAATACGCTATGCATGTGGGCGGTCAGGAGCCCGGCATGCACGATACCAGAAACGATCCGCAGCTGGGTATACACATGGTGGCAGAACCGGCTCCCGGCAAACATACAATCGGAATGGCGATCCAGTACGGCGCGATGTCACTCTGTGACATATGCTCATGGGCTCCGCCGGCAACCATCCACTCTAAGAAGGACGATCTCGAAGCTACTGAAGAGATGGCTCTCATTTCAAAGGCAAATGCGTGCTATTCAATGCTTATGGATGGTATGGGGAGCTGCTACTATGCTGAGATGATGGGCGTACATATGTACAAGGCTATAGAGTACATCAATGCTGCGGCAGGATGGAATTATGACGGCGATCATTATATGGAGGTCGGCGCCCGTATACAGACACTCAGACAGCTATTCAACGTAAAACACGGATATGAACCGTCGAAGGTAAAGCTGCCTAAGCGCATGCAGGGTATGCCTCCTCTCAGGACCGGTCCGCTCAAGGGCGTTACTCTTAAAAATGAGGAACAGGTCGCAACAGATTGATGGAGATTTGACATGACAGCAAAAAAGATACCGAGTTTCCATTATAAGAACTGTGTAAGCTGCAGCATCTGCGTGCAGGCATGTCCTGTCGGGGCTCTTGATCTGACAAGACCGGGTAAGTCCGGAAGATACCGGAACCTGTTCCCTGAACTGGTAAACGAAAGATGTATAGGATGTGCTCTCTGCGCAAAAAGCTGCCCTATGGAATGCATAAACATGCAGGCTGTATACGAAGGGGAGTAGCGGCATGAAGGTCAAGGTTTTCCCGCCTCTTGGATGCGACAGGAGTTCCCTGGACAGAAAATCGTGGGCAGAACTTCCTGAAGGCAGCACAGTAGGTGATGTACTTAGAATAATAAAATGCAGCCCGCTCAAAGCGAAACTGCTTCTTGTAAGTGTCAACGGCGAACGCGCAAAGTTCAGCCGTGTGCTCCATGATGGTGACGTTGTGGGGTTCTTCTCACTCGTCTCCGGCGGCTAGATCAATGACACCGTACTGCATGTCCCTGAGCGATCCGGCAAAAAGTGTTCCCGGAGAGGGAAGATCATGACCGCACAGGTATCTGACAGCAAGCGAGACTTCGACAGCCGCGCATGCCGCGGGAGTCATGGGCAGCGATGTTTTGACATCGCTTTCAGGAATGCCTTTATACAAAGTGTGCAGAAGACCGGATCCCGGAGGCACAAGCATCGCCTGAAGATCCCATCCGCTTATGGCACCGTGTACAATAAAGAGACCGGCATCAGATGCCGCGTTTTCAAGCATGAGCCTTGATTTCACGCTGTCCAGTGCATCGATGACAAGATCCGTGCCTTTCATGAGACTTGCGGCATTAGCTTCAGTAACCGGATCACATACTGCTGTAACGCGTATAGAAGGATCTATTAGCCTGATGCGGTCAGCGGCAGCAAGAGCTTTGCTGCTTCCGAGCTTATCCGGCGTGCAGAGTATCTGCCGGTTAAGGTTTGACTCATCAAAAGAGTCGCCGTCTACAACAGTGATGGCGCCGATCCCGATTCTCGCAAGATTTTCAATGACATTGCCTCCGATGCCTCCGCATCCGGCAATCAGGACATGGCTGTCTGCGAGTCTGCCCATGTCCGCTTCGGACAGGGCCGGTATGTTTCTGCTGTGTCTTTCTTTTATCATGATGCAATGCTATCACGATTGTATTTTAACTGCAAACCGTATGAGGATATAAGATATGAGCGATTTCACACATTTTGACGAAAAAGGAAATGCAAGGATGGTAGATGTTTCGGAAAAGAACATCACTAAAAGGACTGCGACGGCAAAAGGTTCGATAAGTGTCAGCCGTGAGGTGATGGATGCGGTTATAGGCAGGACGATAAAGAAAGGTGATGTGCTTACAGTCGCACAGGTAGCCGGGATCATGGGCACCAAAAAGACATCTGACCTTATACCTATGTGCCATCCTTTGAATCTTTCAAATGCAAAGGTCACATTCGACATTGATGAAGAGGCCTGCAATATATCGGCGTTATGTACAGCCGTGTGCGAAGGCAGAACAGGCGTTGAGATGGAGGCTCTGACGGGTGTTTCCGTTGCCCTGCTCACTATATATGATAT
>CACZGY010000014.1 GCA_902780815.1 uncultured Eubacteriales bacterium | reverse complement strand
ATAGTCTGCCATTGGCGAAGACGGAGTGATCGGATAGATTCCGGATACCTCTGTGAACGCGTAGGAGACATGTGCAGCAGCGTTGTTGCCGTCCATTGTCTTGAATTGTCTCTTCATTCTTTCATCTCCCTTATAAAAAGATTTTGAAATTAAGTGATAGTTAGTAAAAAAGCACTTTTTTGAAATAATATGGTGAAATAATTATTTCCGTTAGTTATTAAGCCCCAATGCCGCTTTTTGTTACATAGCTTCTACAAGAGCCTGAGTATCCTTTGCGATCATCAGCTCTTCGTTGGTCGGAATAACGAATACTCTTACCTTGGAGCCTTCGCCTGTGATCTCGACTTCCTTGCCTCTGCAGTTGTTCTTCTCTTTGTCGATATAGAGATCCATGAATCCAAGGTTGTCGCAGACTTTCTCTCTCAGCTCGATATCGTTCTCGCCGATACCTGCAGTGAATACCATAGCATCTACATGACCGAGCTCAGCAGCATACGCACCGATGAAACGCTTTACAGATCTGAGCAGCATCTCTCTTGCAACGTGAGCCTTGTGGTTGCCCTCAGCCTCTGCCTTGGTGATGTCTCTGCAGTCGCCGGAGATCTCAGAGATCGCGAGGAGTCCGGACTTCTTTGTCATCAGTCGATCGATCCGCAGCGTGTTCCCATTACGAGACCTTCGAGCGGCGTGAGGCCCATCGATGTGTCATAGCACTTTCCGTCCTTGACAGCTGTGATGGAAGAACCGTTGCCGAGGTGGCATGTGATAACGTTGATGTCCTTGAGGTCTTTGCCCATGAGCTCTGCAACTCTGTTGGCAACATAGCGGTGGCTTGTGCCGTGAGCTCCGTATCTCTGAACATGATACTTCTCAGCATATACCCAAGGAATAGCATAATATTTGCACTCATCAGGCATTGTTCTGTGGAACGTTGTATCAAATACTACAACGCCCGGTGTGTTAGGCAGAACCTTCTTGCATGCTCTGATTCCTACAAGTGCAGGCGGATTGTGGAGAGGTCCGAGTGTGCAGAGTTCTTCGATACCTGCCTCTACCTCGTCAGTTATGATCTCAGACTTGTCGAAGATATATCCTCCCTGTACGATCCTGTGGCCTACAGCGCCGATCTCGCTCATATCTGCGATAACGCCGTATTCCTTGTCAGTCAGTGCGTCGATTACGAGCTGCATTGCAACGCCGTGATCAGGCAGCGCGATGTCTTTGTCGAATACCGTGCCCGCATCTGTCTTGTAATTCATATGACCGTCTTCGCCGATTCTCTCGCAGAGTCCCTTAGCAAGAACTGCCTCGTTGTCCATGTTGATCAGCTGATACTTCAGGGATGAACTTCCTGTGTTGACTACCAGAATTATCATGTTTTGTTTCCTTTCGTTAAAAATTTTTAGACGCAACGTAAGACAGAGGAACGTCTTAAACGTCGCTAAAAATCCGCATATATTGTATCACAATAATGCGGATTTTCTCTACCCTATCGGACTTATTATTGCTTTTAATTTTGTGCCGCGTCCTCTTCCTCTTTTTCAGCCTGTATCCTGGCCAGTTCCTTCCGGATAAGATTGACGCTGTAACGCTTTGTATCGAACTTTCCTTCGCCTCCAGGACCCCATGCCAGGCTCTCCATCTCAGCTCCCGCAAGCGGTATGTATACCCTGAATTCAGTGCCTGCTCCCGGTTCGGAATCCACGTATATCTTGCCTCCGTGAGTCTCGACTATCTGCGCCACTATGGCCAGACCGAGACCGGTTCCCTTGCCCGATTCCTTGGTGGTATAGAACGGGTCGAATATCCTAGACATCGTCTCGGTATCCATTCCGCAGCCGTTATCCTTGAATCTCAGCACAACTTCCTCGCCGGATATCCTGGTAGAAACCAGAAGTGTTCCGCCCTCTCCTCTCATGGCATCGTACGCATTCAGTACGATGTTCATGACCAGCTGTGAGATCTGTGTGCGGTCAGCTTTTATCTTTTCGCCTTCAGCATTGAAATTGGCCTTTACCTCCACTTCTTTCGGCTTGGCCGGGAGAGTAACCTTGAGAGCGTTGCGGATCACCTCATCCACCTCGATCTCCTTAAAGTTCTCTTCATTACCTTTTTTTGTGAGCTCCGCCAGCCTGGTGACGATGTCCTTGGCCTTGACCGATGCATCATATATCTCCATAAGGTTTTCCTGGAGATCTGTCGCATCCGCAGGCAGCATCTCCATGGTCATAATGCTGTATCCCATTATAGGGGTAAGCAGATTGTTGAAGTCATGCGCAATGCTCGCAGTCATGGTTCCTATGGTCTCGAGTCTCTGATGATGCGCAAGAGCCTGCATCTTCTGATTGATCTCCTCCATGGCCTCATTTTTCTTTTTAAGGACCCGCAATTCGGCAGAACTTGCAGCGTTAGCCCGCCTCATCATGATAAGCAGCAGCAGGAGCCCTGCAACGCCGACCATTGCCAGACCTCCGTAAAGGAAGATCCCTTCAGCTGCCTTTCTGGAAGGAGCAATCGCATCTTCATAATCAGCAAGTATACCCATTGCGAACTCACCGTTGACCGTGTTCCCGCTCGGGATAGCTACCATTCTTGCTGTATATGGCTTGCCTGCATCATCAGTGGTATCAACGGATATGCCGTCAGCTATGCCCTCTTTCTGGCAGCTCGTCATGAAATCCCTGAAATTCGAAAACTTTTCACCGGCCTCTTCTTCTGCCTCCTTTATTACCGGACCATCAGGCCCGGCAGTCATCGCGATCACAGATGAAGCGTCAAGAAGCATGATTTCGCGGTCATTGCTCTTGCCTATCGCCATGCTGTAGAGCCTCAGAAGGTCGATCATGACATCGTAAGTGATATTTCCCGCTGCCTCCTGGTGCCATGCCATATAGTAGGCATTATTATCATCCTTCCACAGTGACATGCCGTTGGCATCGCTGCCTGTCAACTGTGTATATGATTTGCTGCCCGACGCTGAACACAAGAACTTGTTTTTGTAGTTCATGACCAGGTCGGCATAGATCGGGTTTGACACCAGGGTGTTGTTGCTTATATATGTTTTGAGGCTTTCAGTGCTTCCGTTCTTTTTCCAGTTTGCGATCTCATTCTTCAGCCGCTCGCGTCCGAGGAAGGTCTCCGCCTCGCGCTGTATCGCGTTGATGGAGTTCTCCAGGTTGATATCTCCGGAGCGCATTAAACTATACAGCTGGTTGTCTTTCTCGTTGAGGATACTGTTATCAAATCTCTCAAAAGATCTCCAGACACCATTGATGCCAAGAGCTATACACAAAACCGCTACCACGAGAGCTATTATGAACCATTCTCTTCCGGCAGTCCGCTTTTTCAATAAAACACCTCCGCTGTACGTGGCAGGCCCGGGACGGGCCTGTGCATCTTTACGAGTCATATTTTAACACGAAGGGAAACAAAAAAGTACATATTATGTGGCAAGTGTGGTAATATTACACTATGTATGGGGTCTGGAAATAAACCTGTAAAGATAGGAGGATGACATGGCAGACAAAGTCCTGGTAGTGGATGACGACAAGGCGATTCTGACAATGCTCCATAAAGCGCTCAAAAGCAACGGTATAGAAAATGACCTGGCTATAAGCGGCGAGGCAGCACTTGAGCTGCTCGATGTCAATACATATGATCTTATCCTGCTCGACATAAACATGCGCGGCATCAACGGATTTGAGGTCATTCAGAGGATCAGATCCAAAGGTCTGACCACCCCTGTCATGGTAGTCAGCGGACGCAAAGAAGATCAGGACGCGCTATACGGATTGGAAATCGGCGCAGATGATTACATCATAAAGCCTTTCAACCCGGTTACGCTTGTAGCTAAGGCTAAGGCACTCATCAGGAGGAGCCGCGAGCGTTCACCTCAGAGTTCATCGAATATAATTGAGGCCGGTCCGTTCACATACAACACTTCTACGCTGAGATTCTATAAGAACGACGTTGAGATTCCGCTGTCAGCCAAGGAAAACTCCATGATAAAGCTCTTTATAGATAACGTGGATCACATATTCTCAAAGGACATGATCTACAGCGTCATCTGGGGCGAGACCATTATAGACGAGAACGCCATAATGGTTTATGTAAACAGACTGAGACAGAAAATCGAGGATGACCCATCAAACCCGCGCTACCTCATCACGGTCCGCGGTCTGGGATACCGCTTTACAGTAAGATAATAAAACTGGATTATACAGCAATAAAAAACATATCCGGGCGATACGCTCCGGATATGTTTTTTTCTGTAAGATTTCTATTCTCCATCAGCCTCGGAAGTGTCAGCATCTGCATCTGCATTTGCATCTGTGTCTTCATCGGCAGCGTCAGCGTCCTCTTCTGCTTCCTTCTGCAGTTCCTTGAGGAACTTCTTGGCCTCGCTGTATGACATCTTGACGTAGTTGACCGACTCATCTCCCTGTTTTACTTTTAACTTCACAGTACCGCTGAGTGCGCGGGTCTGCGGCTTCATCGAAGTCAGGATATTTGCTCCCATATTTTTGAGAGTCTTTGTTCCGTCCTCACCCTTATACAGCTCGAGCTCTGATTCCGGAGCATCCTCGTCGATATTGAACCAGATCTTGACAGTGTTCTTTTCTGCGCGAAGCTTCATCGTTGTATGCTCGCTGACCTGAATGTCGTTATACATCTGGTCATAGCCGTTGTCAGCCACAAATTTTTCTATTGTAGCAGGCTTGCTGAAATAGTTATATCCGCCCGCGAACAAGAACATGATAATGAGGACTCCGAAAATCATAGCAGCCAGCACTATGTTGTTAGGCCTGCTCTTTTTCTCCTCTACCTTGTTTGCTTCTTTGCGTGCAGCCTTGGCATCTCTTCTGTCTGCCTTCTTCTGTCGTTTTGCTTCGGTTGATGCTTTGATTTCTTTGTTGTCTGCCATTGTTTATTCTCTCTTCCTGTTACAAATTCCCGTATATTATAGCCCCGGCGGCTCTTTCAGGCAATGAGGTTTATAAGATTTCCGGCAAAGAACCGGTCTGCGGTATAAACCTCTAAAAGACTATGCCGAGCATATCTATCAGAATGCCCCATCCTATACCGAGCGCGAGCAGCACTGCCGTTATAGCGATGTTTTCCTTATGATGACTGTTAGTCCTGAAAAGCACCAGCAACCCTACCCCGGCTCCTACCAGAAGTCCGGACATCAGCTGGCCACAGGTAAGAAGCCCTTCAAGATACATCTGGGCGATAACCACCGAAGCGGCACAGTTAGGGATAAGCCCGATGATACCCGTAAGCACGGTGGACAGCAGCGGCACCGCTGAAAGAAGCGACGCTACTGTCTCCTCACCTGCAAAGCCCATGACGAGGCTGAGCGCAAGTGATATGAGGAAAATAAATCCGGTGATTTTCAGAGTATGTATGAATGCGGAATGGACTATACCGCCCTCTTCGTCTTCGCATCCGCAGCGCTCACGCTCGCAGAGATCGTGTATGTGCTTGTCAGCATGGAATCCGTATCTTATTACACGCGAAGCAGCATCGACAATGATTCCGCTTATGAGGGCGATGACGAACTTGGCTGCAAGGATCTTTCCTATAGCGGCCGGCGCGACCGATGAGCTGATAAAGATAGGGATCATCTCATCGGAGGTGGAGAGGAACACGGCAATAAGCGTACCCGCCGTGATCACTCCACCCGAGTACAGACTCGCGGCGCCGGCCGAGAATCCGCACTGCGGTATGAGCCCTATGCCCGCTCCGAGCACATGGCTGAATCTGTTGATACGCGAAAGCATGGCGACCGACTGCTCTTCCGTTTTGCGCTCGAGCCATTCCATCGCCAGATAAGTTATAAACAGGAACGGGATCAAAGTTACCGTGTCCTTTATGGTGTCTTTAAGTGTGTCAATTATTACAGCCATGCGCCTATTATATTACAAAGTTCTATATTAATCACGACTAATTGCTCCGGTTAATGATTACCTGATACCACCCATTCTTCGGTATATTGACATTTACATTCGGTAGTGATATATATTTGATATCATAATGATATCATTAAGCATCTACCGCTTATATAATCTTTTAATCAACAAATCATAAGCAGGATATTGGATAAGGAGGATATTAATATGGCAGACGATAAACATGTTGAATTCGAGACCCAGGTCGAAGATGCTGCCGTCAGTACCGCAGCGGCCAAGGCAGAGCCTGTTGAGCAGAAGATCATCAACCCGCCTAATGGCATACTTGTATTGGCGATACTCATTTTCCTCTGTCTCATGGTACCGGTGCTCTTCATCAGCGGAGTAACGGCTTGGGGAGGCGGAGGCATCAGGGTGCTTCTGTCGATACTGCTCTGCATCGTGCTTCCGTTCATGTTTGCGGGACTTCGCAGCGTAAGGCCGAACGAAGCTCTGGTTCTCACCCTTTTCGGCAAGTACTACGGCACCATTGTTAAGCCGGGGTTCTTCTTCGTGAATCCTTTTGCGAGATATAACAACCCTGCTTACGAGAGCCAGTCAGCCGCCGATTTGGCTGAGGTCAGCAACACCATGAAAGGCAGCAGCCTCAAGAGCAGCAAGACCGGCGGAACAAGAGTCAGAAAGACCGTATCACTCAAGCGCGCGACTCTCGACAACGGTACGCAGAAGGTCAATGACGCTCTGGGCAACCCGATAATCATCGGAGCTGTAGTACTCTGGCATGTGGAGGATCCTACGAAGGCAGTATTCAATGTAGAGAATTACACTGAATTTCTTTCGATCCAGACCGATTCCACCATCAGAAACATGGCAAGGCTCTATCCTTACGACGTATTCGACGATGGTCTTGATGACGATGATACCGCAAAGGCTGAGCAGACTCTCCGCGGCAGCTCCCAGGAGATCGCAGAGAAGATGCAGGTGGAGCTCGCTGAGAAGGTCGCCTTTGCAGGACTCGTTATCGAAGAGGTGCGCATAACACACATCGCTTACGCTGAAGAGATCGCAGCAGCTATGCTCCAGAGACAGCAGGCCTCGGCAATCATAGCCGCCCGCGCAAAGATCGTTGACGGTGCTGTCAGCATGGTCAAGATGGCCATCGACAAACTTAACGACGAGGATATAGTGAATCTTGATGAGGAGCGCAAGGCTCAGATGGTGTCTAACCTGCTCGTAGTGCTCTGCGGCAACAAGGACGCACAGCCTATAGTCAACAGCGGGTCAATCTATTAGTGAAGAGAGGTCTCCATGCCCGGAAAGAACATCGACAACAATGGAATAAGCGAGCCCGGTCTTGATGCCCGCGAAGAAAAACTGCTTAAGCGCAAGGAAAAGCTCGACGCTCTTGAAGCCGGCTTAAAAGCCAGGGAAAAAGAGCTTGCGGCGAAAGAATCCCGGCGCAAGCAGATAGTGCTTCGTCTGCCCGAATCGCTGTGGAGCGAAATAGCAAGATGGGCAGAAGATGATTTCAGATCGATAAACGGACAGATAGAATATCTGCTTACAAAAAGTGTCAGGGAGCGTAAATAGCTCCCTGATTTTTTATTCTTTATATTTGCGCTTTATTTCTGCCGTTTCAGGAACTCCAGCACCCTGCTGTTGAAATCCTTTGCCTGCTCGTACACTCCATGGCTGTATCCCTCATACATGTACAGCTCAGCTCCGGGTATTGCGGAAGCTATCTCCTCAGATGCTTCTCCTCCGAGCACCATGTCACTGTCCGCTCCGACCACAAGCACCGGACAGCTTATCTTTCCAAGATCATTGTATGCATCGTGTTCCAGACACGATTCACAGAGTATCCTGAACCTCGAATAGTCTTTAGGCTTTGCAAGTGCAATTATATTATTCAGTCTTTTTCCCCGTTCAAGATATTTTCCGGTATATGAGCGTTCTGCTGTGTCGAGCATGATGCCTTTATAATCGTCCCGGTCCGACATCTCAAGCCAGGTTCTGAGCGCCTCCTTCATCAGGTCGTTAGGGCGCGCGGCGGTCACTGCCAGCGCAAGGCTTTTCACTCTGTCAGGATGGCGTATCGCCATCTGCTGCGCTATCATACCGCCCTGCGACACTCCGAATACATGCGCTGACGCTATGCCAAGCTTCTTCATGATGGCCTCAAGGTCATCCGCCATGTTTTCAGTGGTGAATCCACGAAGCATCCTGTTCCTTCTGCTGAACACCAGCACCCTGAAGTCCCTTGCAAAGCAGCGGTACATAATGGAGAAAGGGACAGCAACGCCCTTCGCTGTCCTGAAACCATCCCCTACGCCCGGAAGCATGATCAGCACATCATCGCCTGAGCCAAAACTGATGTAGTCGCAGTCGTGTCCGTTGAATCTTATGTTTTCGTTTTTTGCGTTAAGCAGCATCTCAGTCCTCCGCTTTTTCTGCCGTTTTACGGTTCATCAGCATGATCGAAACCAGTATCAGGACTGTGCCCAGAAGTGATGCCGGCGGCAGATCCTCATTGAAGAGAAGGCCTCCGAGCATTGTCGCCACCACCAGCTCGAGAGAACAGAACACAGGCACTTTGCTTGTTTCCTGAAGGCCCTGTATGCCGGCAAAGTAAAGAAGATATGCGATAGTTGTAGGTATGAGGCCAAAAAGCAGTCCCCATATCAGTATCTGCGGATCGAACGGGTCGCTCATGCCCGAGAAAGGTCTGGCGACTGCCAGCGTAAAAACTGCAGCGAAGAAGAAATTGTATGTTGCCACCACAAACGGAGAAGCCTCATCAGTAGCCAGCCTGCCGAAAATATTCTGCGTCGAGTACGCAAACGCAGCCCCGATACCGAACAGCAGGCCTATGGCCGATACTCCCCCGAGCGAAAGCTTTCCTCCGGTTGCCGCAAGCACACAGCCAAGTACATTGAACGCAAGCGCTATTACCTTGTTTCTCCCTATCCTCTCACGGAACAGCAGCTTCGACTGTATGCTCGTGAATATAGGGGCCATGTAAAGTATGGCAGCTGCAAGCGACATGCCCAGTCTGCTGACTGCATTGGTGTAGCACAGATTGTTCAGGGACATCGACACGAACCCGAGGAGAACGCATGAAAGCATCGTCCTTTTCCCGATTCTGAATGCCCCGGTCCCTTCCTTTACGAGAGTGATCGCCAGCAGAAGCAGGAACGCAAAAAACATCCTCATAAACGTAGTGTATTCTGAGGTCGATCCTTTTGCATCGAGCACTTTCACGAACAATCCGATCGTTCCCCAGAGTATGCCCGACAGCATTATGAGCGCGTATTTCCGGACGCTTCCGTCCATATCTCTTTTCAAAGTGTTTAATTCCTCTTCATAGCAGAAGAAGCCCTCCGCATCTGCCTGCGGAGGGCTCTGTCTTCAGATTATCAGGCTTTCACAAACTCTGCATAAATAGCTTTGATCGCCTTTTCAAAGTCAGCGTCCTCAACACCTACAATAACGTTGATCTCTCCTGTTCCCTGGTTGAGCATGCGGATGTTTACACCGTTCGAGGCCAGCGCTCCGCATATCCTTGCGGACGTACCGACGCTGCGGAACATCCTGCGGCCTACGACCGCGATCATCGCAATGCCTTCCTCAACATTTATGTCATCAGGCTTCAGCTGCACTTTGAAAGCTTCAAGTATATCATCAAGCTTATCCTCGAGCTCGCTGCCTGCAATGACCATCGAAAGCGAATCTATACCCGTAGGTATATGGTCGAAGCTGACCCCTGCGTCCTCAACGATGGCAAGTGCCCTGCGGACAAAACCAACCTCGTTGTTCATCATGTTCTTGTATATCGAGATGACCGTGAAATCACGCTTGCCGGCTATTCCGCTTATGACGCTGCCGTCATCACCCGTTTTCCCGTTAGATATAATAGTGCCCGGGTCCTCAGGATGGTTGGTGTTGCGGATATTGATCGGTATATCTGACATTCTGGCCGGGAAGACCGCATCTTCGTGCATAACGCTGGCGCCCATGTATGAAAGCTCTCTGAGTTCCATATACGAGATATCCTTTATCGGCAGCGGGTTCTCCACTATGCGCGGGTCTGCCATCAGCATGCCTGACACGTCTGTCCAGTTTTCATACACAGAAGCTTCTGCGGCTCTGGCAACCAGAGCTCCTGTCACATCGGATCCGCCTCTGGAAAACAGGCAAATGCCGCCATTTGAGGCGTAACTGCCGTAAAAGCCCGGAAGAACAGCTTTTTCGTGCTTTGCCAGTTCTGCGGATAAAGCAGCATTGGTCTCCTCGATCAGCAGTCTGCCCTTGTTGTCAAACAGGATCAGATCCTTCGTATCCACGAAGTCATAACCCAGGTATGCCGACATAAGGATCGCTGAAAGATATTCACCGCGGCTGACTATGTAATTCCCCGAGCAGCCTTCATTCAGATTTCTGCGTATTTCATCGAACTCAGCGTCGATGTCCGCATCTATGCCAAGCCCGTCAGCGATGGAGGTATACCGCTCTTTTATAGGAGCCAGAAGCGGCTCGTAAGGTATGTTGTTATCTATAACGGCTTTGAGCATTATAAGCAAATCCGTGATCTTGCTGTCTCCGCTGTATCTCTTTCCCGGAGCAGATACCACTACGTATCTTCTCTCCGGATCAGCCTCGACTATGCTCTTCATTTTTCTTATCTGAGAGGCATCCGCAACGGAAGATCCTCCGAACTTAAGAACCTTAACACTCATTCTTTATACTCCCTTTTCCCAACTGTCGCGGCACTTTCAGTTATCCGCCGGACTTTTCTGCCTATAACGATTTCTTTATTCCGGCATTCTCTCTGTTCCACAGTCTGTCATATGAGAATCCCGTCACTCTCTCGAGTGTTTTCTTTTCTTCTTCTGTAGTCTCTCCTGTTTCTTCACCCTTACGGCGCGCTACTTCCTTCTGAACGAGGTCGAACTCCGTGCTCGTCATCGGGAAGAGTACAGCTACGATCAGCAGCAGCGCTGAAAGAATAGCCGGAGCCAGAATGAAGCATACTCCTATACCATGCTGTGTTGCGGCGCTCTGAGCGAGGCCTGCATTTGCAAGAGCCTCATCATAATGTACGGCCGACAGCATGAATCCGATAAGAGCTGCAGAGATACCTGAAGCGATCTTTCTGATGAATGTGGCCATGCTGGATACGATTCCCGGTCTTCGGATCGATGTGATAAGCTCGTCCACGTCTGTCATATCGGCCATGATCGCGAATATTCCCGTCAGAGAGCCTGCATTGCCGAGACCGATAAGAGCTGCCAGAGCAAGGACCGGAGCAAGTGATACTCCGCTGTGCGAGAACCCGAACAGACCGAGAACACCTATCAGCCTTACCGGAGCAGCGATAACGATCGCCATCTTCTTCGAAGTCTTTCTCATAACAGGTCCGAAAATGAGCATTCCGATAAGCTGAGCTACCATCAGTACCGCCAGTATTGGCAGGTAGTAATTGACTTTATCATTGTACGCATCAAGAGTGTGCTTTACGTAGTACACAGCCATTCCGGAGATGAAGTCCATGCCGCCCTGTCCGAAGAGGTAAAGCCCGAGGAAGAGCAGGAACGAACGGCTCCTGAACACGCTGGCAGCCTGCGTGAAGCTCTCTCCCAGAGTCGTTTTGACAGGTGCCTTTTGCTTCTCCCACGTTCCGAAGAATACAGTTATCGATACTACAAAGAACAGTACTCCGAAAATGAGTCCGCACTTCATGTAAAGGGCCGGCTCATTTGTAGGATTGATGATCATTCCAGGGACCAGTCCGCAGATCATTGCTCCGAGGGTCGAGAAGATCATGCGCATGTTTGAGAATTTCGCGCGCATCCTGTAATCGTCCATCATGTCCGGAAGCAGTCCGTTATAAGGTACGCTCAGTACCGTAAACGCTGTATTGAACAGGCAGTACATGACCATATAGAATACATACTTCGCAGTCATTGACGGAGCGTTGATATTCAGCCAGATCAGTACGAACGTAATAGCTGATGCAAAACTGCCGATCAGGATGTAGAACCTTTTGGCTCCGAACTTTGAATGCGTCCGCTCAGTAACATTCCCCATGATCGGGTCTGTGATGGCATCCCATATCTTGCCGACCATAGGAATGGTTCCCGCGAGAGCCGCGTTCATTCCCATGGCATCTGTAAGGAATACGATAAAGAATGCGTTGATGATAACAAAGCATCCCCCGCCGTATATTTCGCCTACGCCGTAAGTAAGTCTGTTAAGAAAACCATAGGCGGGTTTTCTGCCCGCAATTTCTTCTCTCATGTTATATCCCCTCTCTTTGGTATAACAAAACTATCTTTTCTATTTTAGCATATAATCTACAGTATATTCAGTCTCAGACTGCAATGATATCGGCAGGTGACTCGAGGACGCCGGTACTTAGCGACTGGCAAACCGTCAGGTGCAGACAGAGCTTAGTACCGCTGCGTCCGAATGTCAGCGAGAGCGTGCCTGACGATATCATTGCAGGCTGCCTTACATAGGTCCTTTGTCGCGCAGGAAGCTGTTCCACTCTTTGAGCCTGCATTGTGCCGGACCGATCAGCCCGCCCCCTTTTCCGTCAAAGAGGCGGAACTTGCTGTTCTTTTTGCTGATTGCCGGCCAGTGCTGCAGTCCTTCTCCGTTAGGGTCTCCGGTTTTTACGAAATTCGCCACATAGTCAGCCATCTCATCTTTGAGCCTGCGGTCGTTCTCATCGAACGGGCGCCAGCTCTTGTCAAAGTTCCCGAACATGTACCACAGATCCGCAGCATGGTAGGCCTTGAACCTGTCTCCCGGAGGAGTCTTGTCGAACATGTAGCCCCAGACCGGTGACTGCCCGCGTTTCGAATGCAGCTTTCCCAGACTGAGCGCGAGATCATAAATCAGATAAGGCATGAAATCCTGCGACGTTACACCTGCGATGACCGGAACATCAAGGTATGTGTTTTCCTTCATGATCTTTGATGGCATCTTAGGGATTATAGTACCGTCGATGCCCGGTTGCTGAGTGCGTACATTTCCGATCTCCCGTCCTGTGGTGTACCAGGCGTCAAAAATAGTCTGATCAGGGAGCGTTCTGAACTCCTCCTCAGTCTTCGCTCCTGCACGTTCTCTTACCTTTGACCAGAATTTTTCATCGGATTCTTCAGGCGTGTAAGGTCCGGCAATATCCGGCACATTACCGGCACCCGACATCATTACTGCACCTTTGACAACATCTTTCAGGATCTGAGTGTAAAGCAGATCCATGACCGCCATCGCTCCGGCAGACTGTCCCATTATAGTGATTCGTTCAGGATCGCCCCCGAAATCCGCTATATGTTCCTTGATCCAGCGAAGGCCGAACACCATGTCGTGCAGTCCGTAGTTCCCGGATTTATAAAGCCCGAACACATTGAGCCTGTATCCGAGTGACACATACACTATCCCGCGCTCCGCGTATTCGGTACTTGTTCCGTACGGATGCTCCCCCACGTTTCCGTTCTCGAACGAGCCTCCGTGTATGAAAACAAGCACCGGGTCCTTCTTCGCATCAGCACGCGTGATCACGTTGAGCGTCATCGGAGATTCGGCAAACTTCCAGTCCGGAATATCCTGGCCATATCTGAATTCGCTGTGGTAAAACCAGTAACGCCCGATAGATTCCTTATGATACGCCCTGAACTGGAAACAGTCGGTTTCCGGTCCGGTCGCGTCTAACTCGTCCCACGCCGGATATGGCTTCGGAAGCTCAAAGCGCTCCGTTACCGCATATGGTATGCCGCGGAACATACGTATCCCCTTTTCTTCGGTACCTGTTATCCTGCCAAGCCCGGTCTCAATTGTTACCTTTTCCATCTTTCTCCTTTGTCTTTGCTAATAAGCCGCGTCTCTTCCGCTCTCAGACTTTTTATCTTCAGCAGTGATATGATCCGGCTCCAGGTGATACGGCAGATCCACGTCCATTACAGGCAGCAGCGCCTCACCCTTTTTTCTGAGAAATTCTCTCAGCACCCACGGTTTATCCGTAATGATCCCGTCGGCTCCCATTTCATACACAGCTGCTATATCTTCCTCGGAATTCACCGTCCACGGGACTACTCTCATCCCGAACTCATGCGCTTCATCGATGAGTTCCTTCGTTATTTCCTTAAAGAAAGGGCTGACGTCGTCCAGCCCAAGCGAATGAGCTGCGCGTACCGGATCTCCGTCAAAGTCATGGATGTCAAGACCTGCCAGCCACGGTGACGGCTCCTCCCTGTCAAGCCACAGTGTCGTCGCATCCGGGGTGCCCCAGGACGGCTGTTCACTGTAAAGCGCTATAGTCCTGATCCCGGGATCGAGCTCTTTCATCTTTACGAGCGCCGCCCAGTCGAACGACTGCAGTATCACTCTGTCGCGGAACCCGAATTCGTCCACAATTGCCAGAAATTTTCTGAGCAGCTTATCATAGTCCGGATTCTTTTCGTATCTGACGCCCAGCGCAGGATCGGCATAGGCCTTAGCCTCTATGCTCATCCTGATCTCATCATTGCCGCTGTCTCTCACCAGCTCAAACATCTGTCGCAGCGAAGGGATGAAGGCATCGGTCTGCACCTGAGTCCGCCCGTGCAGATCATAATACTCGACGGACGGATCCATGTGTCCTACATTGAACGACTGTATCTCCTCCAGTGTCATGTCGTGGATGTAATGATCGTCCGACCCGATGCGTCTGCCCTCAGAATCCGTTGTTATGTCAGGATTAAGGGCAGGATTGTGCGACATGACGATCTGGCCATCAGCAGCCAGCTGCATGTCGCATTCAATAGTCAATGCGCCTTTCTCGATAGCGTATTGGTAAGAATACAGTGTATTCTCCGGGCGGGCATCCCTGCCTCCCCTGTGGAACTCCATATCGTAATACTTTTTGATGCCGTCTTTTTTCATTCTTCTCTGATCTCTTTATTTCTTATTAATCGCCTTTATCGTCAAAGCCGAGAATGGTCCCGCTATTATATTGCCTGTCCGTTTTACACCTGAATAATCTGTATCAAAAACAACATCAGATCCATTAGGCAGCTCAAACCGCTGTTCCGGTTCGAATGCTTTGCCAAGGATGTCCGAGGTGATCATCCTGCACTTCCCGTGCTTCTCCTGTCTGCAGGCTTTGGCTCCGTTGAGGTAGATATTGCCCTCCGCCCAGACAGGCAGATGGCCAAAGTGGGCTTTCTCCAGCTCGGCCATGTTTGCCGGCCTTGAAAAATCAAACTGCGAATGCCATTCCTCAAACGTCGGATATTCATCGAACACCCACGTTCCGACCCTGCGGTTCTCATACTCCCGCCCGTCATCAGTATCATGCAGTATCACCGCATCATCAGCTGGCCATGTCTGCATGAAGATGTTGTTATAGAACCTGTTGTCACCGTGCAGGATAGTCATAAATCCCATTACCTCTGTACGGTGCGGTATGTGATAAGGCGTATACCGCCAGTCTGTACCGGCTCCTACGCATGTAAATGCTCCGCAGATAAGATTATGCACCATTGCGATACCCTGTGCAGCGAAGCGGAGACTCACATCCGACAACAAAATGTTGTTGTCAATTATCGTCGGTCCATGGCTTACTTCAACGAACAGATCCTGTGACATCATACCGCCCTTCAGCTGTCTGACGCCCTCCGGCCGCTGGTTATCGTGCAGATAATTGCAGCTTATCCTTGTGCCCTGTGCTTCCCAGTCGCACCAGATACCCATCGTGCAATGGTGAATATGGTTTCTCCGGATGATAACGTCTATGGCTGCATGGAGCTTGATACCGGCGATCTCCGCTCCGCCAAGTTCCATCATGTTATTTATATGATGGATGTGGTTGTCTTCGATTATGCTGAAGACACCTCCCATGCGTCCGATGATGCCACCCTGCTGGCAATGGTGTATATTGTTGCGCCTTATGATGTGACCGCCTATATTCTCCCTGAGCCAGCCATGATACTGCCCCCGGCACACGGAGTCTCTTTCCATCTGCGTAGGGCTTTTTACATATTTTGTAGAAAAGTAGTTGTCGTTTTCCGGATCATAATATCTTCCGAGTGAGATTCCCGCACACTTGCTGTTGACTATCTCACAGTCCTCTATGATCCATCCTTTACTCCAGTGCGGTCCTATCATGCCGTCCTGATAGGCTGCAGGAGGCGCCCACGTCGTAGCAGCTTTCTCCACTCTGAAGCCTCTGACCGTAATATAGTTTCTGCCTGTTTCAGACGGCCAGAAGCACTCTCTCCTCACGTTGATCTCAACATTCTCAATGTTCGGATCAGCGCCCTGAAAGTTAGCATATATCACGGTTTCATCGCGTTCTTCATCCTGCTCCGCATACCATTTCAGCCTCGAATTACCGGGATCCCAGCTGACGTCACTGATCTCACCGCGAATGCATTCTTCAAGACAGGACACTTCATACATGGCCTCATCGTTAAGATACACACATCCGGTATGCTTGTCCGCTTTTGCAAAATACCAGTCCCCATACACAAGTGTTTTGTACGGGTTATATTCTCCGAACAAACTGTTATGGACTCTTGCGGACCATACATTGTCTGAGCAGCGCTCCCACGAGCTTATTCTTTCCGCCCCGGTGATAACTGCGCCAAGCGGCTCGGTGCTGACATACGCGATCCTCTTTTCCATGGTTCCGGAATTTAACGGATCTACGGATTCACGATAAATGCCCGGATACACATGAACCGTGTCTCCAGGCTCTGCAATTGCCGCTGCTTCGTTTATGCTTCTGAAAGGTCCTGAATGACTTCCGTCACCATCAGGTTTTGCATTTTTATCTACATAAATATCCATCTCGTTTATCCTTACGGGATCTGACCGGCTGCCGCATGTTCTGTCTGTTCAGATAAATATACCGTCTCATGGTAAATGCTTCTCTCAGAGTATTCCTTTCCTATGCCTTCTCCGATATTAGGTCCGAAAACAGCACAGCAGATCATATCGGCCACAAACAGCGCTATCAGCACTGAACATAAGATCTTTGCTTTTTTTGCGCCGAGCCTGTGCATCATGTTTCTTATCAGCGGACCCACAATGAATATCCCCAGGAAACCTCCTATATCAAATGCTATAAGTCCTGCCAGACATACTCTGCCGTTCAGATTCAGCTGCATATTGTGGTAATCCCAGTATGACTTGTTGCTGAAAAACTCAAGCACAAAACTGGTAAAATACTCAAGTATGCCGCAAAGTATCATCGTTGAAATAAAGAGTTTTAATTTATGGTGCTTGAGTTTGTTAAGCAATGCGATTATAAACACACCTCCCGCGCCATATATAGGGAGCCACGGTCCATACATGACGCCTCTGTTAACAAACATCTGATCCTTTACGAGATGCAGTCCGACTTCCCACAGCCAGCCTATAAAGCAGAATATGAAGAACATGGCAATATAATCCACGATATGATATTGATCCGCTTCATCAAAGTTGGAGTTCTTGATATGCAGGTCAGGCATCAGATATTCAGGCTGTATGTCCTCTGGCTTTTCTCCGGCTTTGACCCTGTCAACATATGCAGCTCCGTCAAATGCAGTCTCTATGAATCTGCCTCTTTTTATATCCGGTCTCTGTCTCAGGACACAATACAATTCTGCGCCGGTTGTAGCATCAATCGGAAGGACAAGCAAAAGATCACTGAGCGGTATGAGAAATCCCGGTATAAGAAGATAAAGATATGACATCTCGGCCAGAAACATTTTCCACTTATATCCGCGTGTCATTTTCGTGGAAAGGTTCCTTGCCTGCTTCCAGCTGAGGTCAGGGTTTTCGGCCAGTAAAAACGGCACGCAATAGTATTGATAATGTTTTATTATGCCGCCTATGATGGTCAGCCACCACAACGTAGACACTATGATATAAATGCTCATCACACCTATCACATGGAAAAATTTATGGTTGCCGAAAGGCGCAAAAATGCGTCGTATTTTAACATCTCTCTGGAACCTGTTTTCCAGAACAGCTCTGTTAAGCCCGACGGCCAGTGTTTTCTTAAAAAATGATGTGATGCCTTTATACAGCACCATAAACAGCATAATAAAGGCAAAGACCTCTCCGAGATTTCTTTGCATATATGCGCGGTTCATGGCAAAAAGGTTGATAAGCCAGCTATAGGTAGACAGTGTGCCCCAGATGATATCTACGACGATCTCTTCTCTTACAAATTCAGGCAGGGACTGCATCAGTTCGGTATTTCTGGCGTAATCGAGTATATTCAGTATGTCATCCTTTTGTACAACACCCCTGCCGTACTTCATATCCAGTCCGTTTATGATACCGGCAGCGTTAAACTGCATAATTCCGACAAACGAGAACAGGAAGATTATGAGAACGAGCACAAGATATGGTTTAAGGCCCTTGGCAAAAATGGTCCGCCTTATCCGGCTCCTGATCTCCCTCAGATTCCATCTGAATTCAACGTTTTCACTTGGCATTCTATATATCCTCCGATGTGCTCGTAAACTATTTAAACCTGATATTGACCACTGTCACTTCGCTGTCAGTTCCGAATCTGATCGGCGGGCCGTAATAACCAACGCCCGCAGTCACCACTGTTGTTGTCCCGTACAGTTCTTTCACGCCATACGCGTTTTCGTTGAAAAACGGAACAACAAGATTACCCGGGAATATCTGACCGTTATGTGTATGCCCGCAGAGAACCAGATCGGCTCCGCTGTCAGCCAGACTCCTGAATTCTATCGGCTCATGCTGAAGGACAATGACAGGTTTGGATTTATCTGTATCCTTTAAAAGCTGGTCCGGACTCAGTCTGTCAGCAGTTCCGTCTCCGGCTTTTTCTCCATCGACTCTTCCGGACAGTATAAAGAGGCCGTCACCCAGCTCAACATTTTCATCATACAGCACATTGAATCCTGCATCAGCAAAGAACTTTTCCATTTCAGCTGTCCTGAATGCCTGTGATACAGGGGAAATGGAAAAACCGCCGATAAGGTTTTCATCCACATCATGATTTCCGCAGACAGCATACACTCCGTATTTTGCGTGCATACGGCTCAAAGCATCAGAGTACTTGTCAGGATCCTTCAGGCCATCAAAATTACTTGTGAAGATATCGCCGGCAATAACAATCAGGTCCGGATCGCATCCGTTTGCCAGCTCCACCATTTTTTCTGTAGCCTTTATGTCGGAATTTACGCTGAGGTGAAGATCTGCCAGCAAAACGATCCTGAGATTTTCTCCTTTTGCAGATTCATTGGCCAGATCAATATCATAGTTGACAAGTTTTGGCTGCTGAGCATGGAAAAGGCCATATACTAGAATTATAAAAGCAGCAAGAAAAGCAAACTGGAATGCTCGTCCTATAAGCGACTTATCTTCTTTTTTCTCCTTTTTTATTATAATTTGGAGGACAGGGAAAAGCACCAGCACAAAGACGGAATAAAACATGAAGAATCCCAGCCATATGTTTCCGAATCCCATGCAGAAGAATTTAAACTGACTTTTCGGAAGATATGCACCAAGAACAGGAACAGCTGCCAGAAATGCATATATGAGTATTCTTACTATCTTTGTCTTCTGGCCTATTTTTTCAAAAGTCTTGCTGTTCTTTATAGAGTATTCCGTAATAACAGATATAAGGATCTGCACCAGAACATAAAGCACTAAAAATATCTTGCCAAACATAGTTACACCTTTTGCTGCATATTGATATTCACAAAATAAATTTTACCCTATAATTTCAGGAATTCAATCTGGCATGCATGTATTTTTAATAACAAAACCCCCGGCTGGTTATCAGCCGGGAGTTTTGCTTGGGGTTATCCCATGTACTTGTATAGGAGTTGGAGAATTGTTTATGCGTTTATTGCTTCTGCGATATTGTCATCCTCGTTCTCTTCATCTGACTTCTTTGCGATGATTGCTACGATTGCCTGGATCAGCAGGATCACTGCCATGAGGATGGTCCATCTGTCTGTGAATATCATTGGGTTGCTCATGTTCTCTGTGAGTATGAAGGCGATTGCTGCGCCGACTGCCGGGATAAGGCTCATGACTCTTGCGAAACCTTTGCGGTCTGTCTTATCTTCTTCGTTCTCTTCTTCGCGCTCTTCTCTGCCGAAGTATCCTACTAGGAGTACTGCGGAAATGATTCCTGTAATGACTGCCATTATGAGGTTGAGAAGTGCCCAGGCGGATCCTTCTGCTGCTCTGGAAGCTTCTTCGAATTCTCTGTCTACATTTTTGTTATATTCTTCAGCGTATTTGTTGTACTCGTCTACCTTTTTGTTATACTCTTCGATCTTGTCGTTATCCTTGTAGCTCTCAGCTACAGGTCTCTCCGGAATATTTGCAATGAATTTCATCTGTTGCGTGTGCTGCTCCCCATACAGGTGCTGCTGCCATCATCATTGCCAGTGTCATTGCTACCACTCTGTGTTTGAATTTAGTTTTCATGTTCCAATCCTACTTTTGTTCTGCAAGTCCCCTCTTGCATTCTTGTATCTCCTCTGTGTCTACATGATAACAATTCTTCCGTCATTTTTACCGTCATTATTAAATATTCTATGACATTGAATATAATAAAAAATGACGATTCATCATTGAAACCGTCATCAAAAATGTTTTTTCTGCTTTTTAATAAAAGGGCTTCAGCGCCTTTCTATGCTTTACTTCAACACGTCACGTATCAGTTCGGTTCCTCCGGGTGCTATACACGGGATCGTTTTCCCTAAAGCGCGCACTTCT
>CACZGY010000013.1 GCA_902780815.1 uncultured Eubacteriales bacterium | reverse complement strand
AAGCTCCTCTTCAGCTTTACCGCAAATATATCTGGTGTTTATCACTCCGTTTATAACAGAATTCCTGTTGGCGTCCAGGACTGCAGGCTTAACCGATTCTATTCCTATTACCCGGGTCTTTTCGAAAGCCTCGATATCCCTGTTTCTAAGGTCCTCAAGCAGCCACAGACCTATGGTCCCCGCGCCGCAGTACAGATCAAGAACAGTCTCTCCACCTCTTAGGTCTGCATACTCTGCCGCCTTGTCATAAAGCCGTTCCATCTGTTCAGGATTTACCTGGTAAAATGACTGAGGACTGATCTCAAAAGCGAGGCTGCGGCCATCCTCAGTTATCACCTCTTCATTGATCGTAGGTTTGCCTGCGATGATCCGGCACTTTCCCTGGTGGATCAGCGCGACTGACTCGAGACTGTATGCTCTGGTATCTGCTGCCGGATTTCCTTCTTCATCGCAGCTCAGGCTGAACACCGCATCGTCAAATATCTCTACGAGCTCCTCTATACGAGGTATCTCT
Source organism: uncultured Eubacteriales bacterium (assembly GCA_902780815.1). Classification (GTDB taxonomy): domain Bacteria; phylum Bacillota; class Clostridia; order Peptostreptococcales; family Anaerovoracaceae; genus Crickella. Next base: position 21,104 of record CACZGY010000013.1, on the reverse strand, counting down.
TTGCCGTCAGCCTCGAGCACAGTCATTACCTCTCCTGTTCCGAAGGCTGTCTTTACTGTCAGCTGAGTTATTCCCTTGATGCCCGTCTCTTTAAGAAACACCCGAAGTGCATCTGCACACACCATAGCTGCGTCAGACTGGAGAAGGCAGTCATCTATATCCATCACAAAATGTGACTTTCCTTTCAGAAATCCAACCTCTCCATGTGGTCCGACAGCGAAGACCGCCTTGTTTCTGTAATATTTCAATGTGTCAGCACCTATGATCGGGTTCACCTTTGGATCATCGATTCCGCCAAGTCTCTTCAGTTTTGCCCTTACCTGCTCCTCCTTTAGTATCTTCTGAGCTTCATAGGACAGCTCCTGCATGGTGCATCCTCCGCAGATGCCCGCATAAGGACACTCTGCAGGGATCCTGTCAGGTGATGCTGATACGATATCTGTCAGCGCGGCCTCTGCTGAGGATTTCTTCGCTTTGGTCACCCTGGCTTTTATAATATCGCCCGGAACTGCTCCTCCGCTCACAAAAACGGCACAGCCTTCGCATCTTCCGAAAGCCCTGCCGTCATCGAGCATGTCGTCTATTTTGATTTCAATGATCTGATTCTTTTCCATATATTTTCACCACTCTATGTCAGCGAGAATCGTCCCTGCCGGCATTTTCGGCGAGCGCGCGCAGCTTCGCGAAGCGCTTGCTGATCGCCGCCTTTCCTACCGGCGGCGTCAGCGACTCACCGATCTCGGTGAGGCTCGCCTCCGGCTTATACAGACGGAGATATGCCGCCTCTTTCAGCTGCGGCGGCAAATGCCTGAGCCCTTTGCTCCAGAAATCTGACATCGGATCAGTCAGTTCATCAGCATCGGGAACTTTGCCCGTCTCAGCAGAGGCGATCTTTACCAGCCATTCCCTTTGTTCTTCAGCTGCAAGCAGTGTTCTGTCAACATTTGCATTGTCGCAGTTTATAATGCGCATTATCTCACCGTGCATGCTCTTGTTGACCCGTATGCTCTCGAAATCAAGAACCGCACTTCCTGCGCCCATGATGCCAAGCATATCACTGATATATGCAGCTTTTTTCATATACACCACATAATTATCTCCACGCCTTGCGACCGAGGCCGCCAGATCGTCGAACGAACCGATCAGCTTCTTCAGATCCATTGCGCTCTGCTCCTTATCGAGCACAAACTCCAGATGATATCCCTTGCGCGGATCTGACATGGTTCCGCAGCTCAGAAACATGCCCCTCATGTATGACCGTTTGCAGCATTTGGATTTGACTACCGGAGGATAAATGCCATCGCTGAAATAGTCATCACCCTCACGTATGAGCAGCATACCCGTCTCACGCAGGATCTGCATCGATTTCTCATCGGGACTGATATTTATGTAATAAGTGTTTTTTCCCTTTTTTCCCTGACTTCCGGGTCTGTGGGAGCCTCCTATCGCCAGATCCGCCTTGTTGCGGAAATATGTCTCTATCAGAACCTTGAAATGCCTGGCGACCGCTGCACTCTCCGTAGATGCCACAATAGCAAAACTGCCGCCGGTGATCCTTATCGACCCTGAGGCTCTCAGGAATCCCGCGATCTCAGCCAGCATGCAGCATTTTTTGGCGGGTTCTATCCTCGCCAGTTCACTCTTTACATCTGAAGAAAATGACACTCTGTCCCCTGTTTTCTACTTTTTGTTCTGAAGAGCCATGTCTCTGTGATTGACCCTGACCCTCATACCGTCTTTTCTGAATTCTTCGGCAACAGCATTCGCAATCGCCACAGATCTGTGATGCCCTCCCGTGCAGCCAAAGGCTATGTTCAGATGATACTTGCCTTCATCTATATATCCCTGCATCATCGAAGTCAGCAGTGAATGTACGGAGTCAACAAACTCTCCTGCCAGATCGCTTTTGAATATATAGTCCCTGACCTTTTTGTTATTGCCTGTCAGCTTCTTCAGGCTCGGGACATAGAACGGATTTGGCAGAAAGCGTACGTCAAACATTACATCAGTCTCCGTCGGTATGCCGTATTTGAACCCGAAAGAGCTGATATTGACCGCAAACGTCGAATAGCCGGAACCACCGAAAAACATGCGGTCCAGCTCAGCAACCATTTCAGGAAGCTTCAGATTGCTGGTATCCAGCACCAGATCCGCTTTTTTACGGATATCTCTCAGTTTTTCTTTTTCCTCTTCAATGACGCTGGCGCTTGCCTGCCCTCCCGTAAGAGGATGATTGCGCCTAACCTCATTATACCTTCTTACGATCTCCGAAACGGCCGCTTCCATGTATAGCACAGTAAGCTCTGTGTCGTCCCTGCTCCTGAGTTCGTCTATAACATCGATGAGTTCTCCGAAGAAGTTTCCGCTCCTCAGATCAGCCACGAACACAGCCTTATCTATGTTGTTTTCTGCCAAAGAAGCCATAGCCAGAAAGTTGTTTATCAGGGCAGGAGGCATGTTATCGACACAGTAATACCCCTGGTCTTCGAACCAGTCCGCTGCTCTGCTGCGCCCCGCGCCTGACATTCCCGTAATAATAACAACTTCCATTCTTCTGCCTTTTCTACTTCTTCTGTATGTTCACGATCCTCTCAGGATCGATACCTGCCTCCATGGCGAGCGCCAGGCTCTCCGCAAAGCGCCCCACATATCTTGGTCTGTGCGCGTCGCTGCTTATGACGAAGCTGACATCGTATTGCTTATAGATCTGAAGATCGTTCACGTCAGGATGCTTATGCCTGGCGTTGATCTCTACCAGCGTGCCGGTCTCCTCACATGCCTTTGCTACGGCATGCTCATCGATAAACGCCTTGTCGCCCGGATGCGTGAGTGTCTTTATGTCATTGCTTTTGAGAGCTTTGACAATGCGCGCAGTGTTCTGACGTCTGAGCCTCTCCTGCAGCATCTTTGGCCAGTGAGGAAGATGGAACGCCAGGAAATTGTGTATCATGTGGCATTTCGGCACATAGTGATAGCCCGCATTCACAAAGTCAAACTTATCGAAATCCTCAGGCGGGATATCCAGTCCGTTCGGAGTATCGACTATGTCGGCTTCCACACCCAGATAGATCTTCAGCTTTGGAAAGGATGCCAATGCCAGGGAAATATCCCTTCTCATCTGAGGGAGCTTGTGCATATCTATACCATAGAAGTCAAACGGTCCGTGATCCGTTATAGCCAGCGAATCGAGGCCTCTTTTCGCCGCAGCCCGTGCGTTGTCTATGATATTGCCTTTTCCGTGATAATACGGACCCACTTTTGAATGGACCGTATGAGTATGATGATCGAATTTAAGTCTGTATTTTTTCCTTATCTCATCAATATTCATTTTCATGTCCCTACAGGCTGCAGTTGATCAGCCTTACCTCCGGCTCAAGCATGATGCCCGAATCAGCAAAAACCGTCTCTCTTATATGTCTCATCACAGCCAGCACATCTTCACAGCTGGCACCGCCTATATTTATTACAAAACCTGAGTGTTTTTCAGATACCTGTGCACCGCCCACCGTGTAGCCTTTGAGGCCTGACTGCTCAATAAGCGCTGCCGCATAGCCGCCAACAGGTCTCTTGAAGGTGCTGCCTGCACTCGGATAATTGACCGGCTGTTTTGAATTCCTTTTGAACTGAAGCTCCGCAACTCTGGCAGCTATCTCTTCCGGATCGTCTGCTTTGAGTTCCATTTCCGCGGAAAGTATCAGTATGCCCTTATCCTCTGCCATACTGTGTCTGTATGAGAACTGCATGTCTTCATTACTTACCGTGCGGAGATTCGTTCCGTCAGGATCCATCACGCGTACCGATTTTACTACGTCCTTGATCTCTCCTCCGTATGCTCCTGCATTCATGAACACAGCTCCGCCTATGCTTCCCGGGATCCCGCTCGCAAACTCAAAGCCGCTGAGTCCGTTTTCCGTCAAAAAAGCTGAGGTCCTTGACATGAGCATAGCTGCCCCTACTCTTACCCTGCAGGGATCATCCGCATCACGCGTTATGGTTTCAAAATCGCCGCCGAGTTTTATCATGATTCCGGGATATCCCTCATCTGAAACGAGCAGGTTTGATCCGTTCCCGATTATCATGTGCTCCGCACCGGTACCGGTAACAGCTGCCATCACAGCTGCCAGTTCTTCCTCATTGTATGCTGTTACAAACGCTGCGGCAGGTCCCCCTATGCGAAATGAAGTGTGCCTGCTCATCGGCTCATCTACGAGTACACGATCCTCAGGCACATTACCATATATTCTTTCTATTGTTTCAGATATTACTTTCTGCATTGTTTCTTTCTATTCCAGTAGATCCTTATTCTTGTCATTGATTTCAGAAAGCTTGTTTGCCTCTCTGTCAAGATTGCTCACATGATCATTTTGATCAAACGCAAACTTATTCTCTGAAAGGGCTTTCTTTTCTTTCCTGAATTTTGAGAACAAAGACTGCTGCTTTTTCTCTTCAGGTTCGAGCTCGACCTCATCGTCCGCAAGTCCATACGGCTCGAGGCTGTAATAATACGAGGTGTGAGTGTTCTTTTCCTTGCGCTTGAGGCTGTTTGTCATCAGCTTATCGGCATATCTGTAGAACACTGCAAACACCGGCACACCAAGAGCCATGCCCGGGAATCCGAACAGTCCGCCTCCTATCAATACTGATATCAGAACCCAGAAGCTTCCGATACCTATCGCATTGCCTACGATCTTAGGACCGATAACGTTTCCGTCAAGCTGCTGTATCACAATGATTATTATGATGAAATACAGCGCATCGATAGGATTCTCGAGGAGCAGTATGAATACAGAAGGAACGGCACCTATAAACGGACCGAAGAACGGAATTACATTTGTCACTCCTACTATTACGCTCAGCATCAGGGCGAACGGTATAGAGCAGATCTTGAGCACTATAAAGGTCAGTACGCCGATAATGAAGGAGTCTATTATACGGCCGACAATAAACCCGATAAAAGTCTCATTGACTATACTTGCAAACTCATAAAGGGTCGCCTTGCGCTTCTGGCTGCATGTTGCATTCACTATCTTACGGGTGATCGCAAAGAGCCTCTCCTTGTAGTTGAGCAAGTAGACCATTATCAGCAGTCCGATGAAAGCATTTGCAACATACTTGACCGCAAGGATCACTCCATTGGATACCATAGTTGCAATACTTGCCGCATTTCCGCTGAGGATATGCTCCTGTATCCACAGCATTACCTCACTGTTCTCTGCATTTGCGAGGTTGTCGACCCAGACCGCAATGAACGGGAAGTGGCTAAGATGAGTATTGCACCAGTTGGAGAAAGATGTCAGCCTCTGCGGCATTGTGTTGACCAGATTGACTGCACTCGCAACCAATTGAGGTACAACAAAGTATACAAACAGCCCCGCCAGTCCGACGACCACGATCACGCACACAAGTGATGCCACCGCTCTTGCAGCACCGAGAATCGTGCGCTTTTCCTGCTTGTCTACATAAAGGTCTCCATCATCGTTCACCAGCATGGAGCCTATGGAAAAGCCCTTCTGCTGTGCCCCCGCCACCATGTGATGATAACACCACTTAACACATGCGTTGTAAACAGGACAAAGAATGAACGCCAAAACACCGCCTATATAAATAGGCGCAAGCGTACTGTTTATATTCTCAAAGCCGATCGATATACGGTTTTTGGTGATCCAGTTGTTGAATATTATCAACAGTCCACCGCACACCAGTATCAAAAATGCGGCTTTAGTATATGGGCTTTGTCTGAATTTCTTGAACATGCTGTTTCCTCCGGCTTGTTCCAGCAATTCTTTTGTTTATTTTACCACTTATTTTCTCTATTCTGCAGGAATTATCACGTATGCAGTCTGGTTTCTTCTTCCCCAGCTGACACACGCTGCTCTTGAGTTCATATACAGGTCGACTACATTTCCTTTGACGGCGCCGCCCGTATCACATGCAAAGGCATATCCATAGCCTTCAACCCAGAGCTCGGATCTCAGACTGACAAATCCGGGATCAACAGCGCAGGTACCGAAATGCACGCCCATGCCTAAAGCTCCTCTTGCCCCGGCTTTTGCTGTATAAGCCGTAGTATTGGCCGTGAATGTCCTGGCTACTATATATTCTCCTGAGTTACCTGTCCCTGATGTTCCCAGCCTGAGCACATTATCGTGAGGTTCGGTGATCCACTCCTTGATCTCGCGTTCAGTGCCTTTTTTCTTTCCGTTCACATATCTGGTCGTATATGTAAAGATACCCTCTCCATCGTTTCCTTCCGAAGTTTCCTGCACTCCGGATGTAAGTGACGGATCCAGTATCACCTTATCTACCGCTTCTATGGTCTCCTTCTTTTCCGCCACATCGTAGTGGATTTCGTTGACCACGATATATGTGTTTTCCGAAACCTTTTCCCCCGGGTCCGGTTTTATCTCATCATCGTCATCGAAGCTGACTCCATTGAGCTCCAGATTTTCCCCGACTGTTCCCGGAACGAGCCACAGCTTCTGTTTTTCACCTGCGATCTTAGCGACGGTCTCCTCGGCATGCCGTATTTCGATCGTCATGCCGTTTTTTACAGGAAGTTCCGGCTCAGTATCCATCAGATCGTTCGCTCCGGTCTTTCCTTCTTCAGTCAGAGCAGTCTTTACATCGCCGGCAGTACGGGCTTTTGTTGCATAAGCGATATGCTGAGTACCCGCATATGTAACATAGTCGATATTGACAGACTTTGGAACCAGATAGTCCCATGCCTGATATCCGGCAAAAAGCACCAGCATGATCAGAGAAGCAGTTATCACACATCTGTGTTTGTCTCCAAAAAGAACCTTTCCCGCTGCCGACTTCGGCACTCGGCGCGGTTTCGGATACTTTGAAGGAGATACTTTCGCCTTTGGGAGAGGCCCAAACTCTTTTTTTGCCTTTTCCGCTGCCGGTGAAGGCTCAGCTTCAGGCTCCGGCTCTTTATCAGCCCACACAAAGGCTATCTTTGCAAGTTCTTCCTCTTCCTCGGCCTTAAGCTTTTCAGCCTCGGCTTCAAAATCAAACTCCGGGGCTATCCTCGCAGCCTCTTCTTCGAGCAGCGCATACTCTGCTTCGATCAGTTCTTTAATCTTTTCCCTGATCTGGTCGCGCTCGATCTGTATGGTCTCTCTTTGTAATTCCGCTTCTGTCTTTATGATTTGTTCAGACATGGCTGTGATAAACCGGATCCCGGTGCTTTATTCCGGACGGATGACGCCTTTGATCTGGCTGCTGTTGATCTTGTAGGCATTGCGCACAACCGCCCCCGGCTTTTTGCAGCCTATTATCGCTGTAGGTCCGGCATTTCCCTCTATTGTGATGATATAATCGCCAACTATGCCTTCTACAAGACCGACATGCCTGTTTCTGCCGAAAACAATAATGTCTCCGCCCTTTGCCGTATATCTATTGACCCACTTGCCATATTTATCCGCATATTTTGAATAGCTAGGCACATATCCGAGAGGTCCATATTTTTTCGCCACTGTGATCCTGTCATAAAGGCCTGCTGCATTGTAGCACCATGCAACGAAAGCTCCGCACCAAGGAGTGCGGTCTGTATCCCTGAACTTTGTCTTATAGTACCAGACCCAGTATGTTTTTCCCGTTTTGATTCCGACCTGAGCTTTTGCTACACCAATTACAGGGCTGCCGTCACCGTCAGGAATAGCAAGCGTTGTCGCACGGCCGGCCGCATCAGCTGCATAAGGCATGTTGCCTACTGAAAAACCTTCATTTACGGTAATTTTTCCGCCCTTATTCACATAATAGAGGCTGCCATTCCAGGATATGAATCCAGCAGTTTTGCGCAGCACCCCGGATGAGCTGGAATAGTAATAATATCCGCCCCATTTATATACGCCGGTCTGTATCACACCATAAGCATCGGCACAGTAATATTTTTTCTTTACCTTGAAAATCTTGCTTGTTCTGATTTTCCCGCCTTTTCTGACGTAATATCTTTTTCCGCAATCAGTTACAAATCCGGCTTTTTTGCGGATCTTTCCGTTTGCGTTTTTATAATAATAGTATCTGCCTTTCTTGATTATCCGTGTTTGCACAACCGGCGCAGGCGCAGGTACTGGTGCTGCAGGAGCAGGTGTGACCTCAGCAGGCGTCTCCGGCTGCGTTTCCGTAGTCTGTGTGCTGCTATCGCCTGTCCCCGCAGAGACTTCTGTCTGAACTGCCTCTCCCGTGCTTCCCGTCTGAACTTCCGTTTCAGCAAAAGCTGTAGAAATAGAAAGAACGAACATCATAAGCAGAGCCAATAACGTCCGTTTCACTCTCGTAAGCATCATATATCTCATATCGATTGCCATCCTTCCTGTTGGATTTCCCTATTTTCGGGTAGAAAGCATATTCCGCCACTTTCATATAACAGGACAGATCGGCAAGCGTCAATCTATATTTTTAAATATTTATATTAAAATGTGTCTATTCTGCCACAAACGCCTTACCCGCAGTAACGCTGTTATCATCCTTTTCGCCGTTCCAACTGTAATTCAGCTCATTGAAATGCTCATATGTTGTGGCGCCTATCGCACTTACACCATCGTTTATCATGCCATGCCTTGATGTGATCGTCTCAATATAAATAACGTATTTCTGTTCTCCAACAGAAACGAAAAATCTTTCATTTATATCGATCCTGCCTTTTTTATCAGGCACAGTTGAAAAACTGCCGGCTCCGAGAGATACCGCATTTTCTATGTCAGCACTTTTCCAGTCAGCATAACCGATCACATTTTCAGCACCATCAGGATCTATCATCAATTTTTTAAGCTTTTCAGCGCTGCCAGATTTAAGCGCTTTTAATACAGCCGAAGAGTTCTCGGCACTGGCTTCCTGCATCGAATAAAAGTCCGGCTCGGTGATCTTCTCTGCAGCGACTTTTTTGTTGTAAGTGGATTTGGCAACACCAATGGTTATCATCGCGAAAACCAATGCTATCAGCAATAATGCTACCAGCAGTATCTGATTTGATTTTTTCTTCATTATCTTCTCTCCTGTCCTGTATAACTATCATATAGCATTTGTCCGCGCTTGTCTAATGATGTATACTTTAAATATGAATAATATGACAGATGATGAAATAAGACGAATACTGCGCAAGCAAAGAAAGCGTAAACTTCTTAAAAGGCGTTTGATAGCACTGGGAGTAGCGGCAGTCATCACGATAGGCGGCGCTATAGCAGCAGGTACTGCTCTGGGTAATAAATCCTACAATGATGAGCTTAAAAAAACCGTGTCAGTCGTAGCAGACAAGCCTATTGTCAATGCAGCGATGGGCCAGCTGGGCAATAAGGGCGGTGAGCCTTTCTGGTCCTGGTATGGTTTCAAAAACCGCGAAGAGTGGTGTGCTCTTTTCGTTTCCTGGTGTGAGAATCAATGCGGATTCATAGAGTCTGGAGCTGCGCCTAAGTTTGCATTGGTCAGTGATGGCGCAGACTGGTTCGTACTCCGTGACCAGTGGCGCCTCATGGGCGATACTCCGGAGCCGGGCGATCTGATATTCTTTGACTGGGATCAGGACGGAGGACGCGACCATGTTGGTATCGTAACTGCTGTAGTTGACGACAAAGTCTTTACGGTCGAAGGCAACTCAAGCGACCTGTGCAGGCAGAAGAGATACTCTATCGATGATCCTGTCATATACGGATACGGAGTAATCAAACCTGAACAATAAAAAACAAGCTGTGCCTGACAGGCACAGCTCTTTTTTAACTCTTTTATCTTACATGCAGATCCGGTTCGATCGCTTCGAACACCGGAAGTATTCCGGTCTTTTCCGGAGTCTGGGCAGGAAGCTGCCAGAAGTCATGAGCACAGTAGTTGTTGCCCTCTACTATCGCCGGTCCGTCAGGTGTGATGCCTATATCCCAGCCAACGTATCTGACCTGAGGCACAACCAGAGCCGCTTCCTTTGCAAGCTCGCAGGCCTCCTTAAACATCGGCACCTGATGTCCCATGAGTTTGTAATGAGTCATCGGATGCTCGTCATATATGATCGCCATCGACCCGTCGCCGCTGACTCCCGGCGAGCAGATTTTGCCGGTCTCGAGATCTACGCGGGTACCGAAACCGTAGTTATCTACCACACGGCCATTCAGACCGAACTTCTGAGTAGCAAATATGACGTGAGGAACTCTCTGCTTATCGACTACTGTAATGATCCTGAGGCAGTTCATGGCATAAGGATAAACTTTCTCATTATCAGGATGCTGTTTCAGAACCTCCTCGAGAAGCCACGAATCCTCCTGCAGGAGCTCCCTGTACATATCATCAAAACTCTCGTAGTCATCAAGATTCTTCTTCATGCATCCATGACCGCAAGAGCCATCCACCGGCTTGCAGAAAATGACCCTGTGCTTCTCAACGAAATCCCTTACCTCTCCTTTTGAAGATGTCTGGAAGTTGATGAAATCGCGTTTGATGTAATCCCTGAACAGATTATTGAAATCCTCTTTGTTGTCAAAGAGATGCTCATATGTATCATCATTAAAATGGCTGATGAGCTTCTTGTTGCGAAGCCGCGTAAGGAAAGTATCCCGCTGCTCGTCAGTCAGATCCCAGAAACCGAATGTGACATAGTCAAAATAGCCCGCACCGAACTTTACTGCGCATTTCGCCATGTCTGCGGTAATGGCAGCCTTGCTCATTCCCGAAAACTTAGCAGTACGGTCCAGGACTTCCTTATATTTATCAAGGCTCATTCCCTTGAGAACTCTTATCATATAACCAGGGCTCAGCACGTTGTGTCCTCCTTTTGATCCTTTTATATCCATGTAATTTTACAATACATCAAAGCAAGTTGCCAGCATGTCGCCTAAACTTAATAATATAATAGAATTTCAATTGCATATCTTTTTTGCATCAAAGCGTGCTACAATTATTTGACAGTTTTAATTAAGCCAATACGCAAAGGACGGCAACTATGGAATTCACTGCTAACGCAAATAAAAACATTACAATTGATACTTCTACCGGCACTTATGACAGATGTGCGATCCAGACACATTTTATCCAGATCGGCGAGGACTACATCGAGCTCGTTGAGCGTTATGTAAGACCGCTCTGGCAGGAGGGCGATCTGCTCGCAGTCGCAGAGAAGATCGTTTCACTGTGCCAGAACAACGTAATACCGAAGAAAGACGTTAAGGTCACCAGGCTCGCGAAGTTTCTCAGCCGCTTTGCCACTCAGCATAATTCGGCAGGTATAGGCGTAGGCGATGTATATAAGATGCAGTACGCCATCGACATCAACGGCGGTGCCAAGGTGTTCTTCGCTGCTGTATGCGCCGGTTTCGGCAAGCTCATCGGTAAAAAAGGAATCTTTTACGACATGGTAGGTGAAGAAGTCCGCGGACTCGATGGATTCTATCCGGACGTGTTCCCGATTTACGGCGAGTTTGGTATTCCTCTTCCGAAAAACCCGAATGGCGTATGCAACGAGATCAAAGAAAAAACGGGCATGTCCTGCATCATAATAGATGCTAATGACTTCACCCGTGACATTCTCGGAAAAAGTGATGATGTGACTCTTAACGATGAACAGCTCTGTGAGATCATCCGAGACAATCCGGCAGGTCAGGACGATCAGTGCACACCGTTCATTCTGATCAGAAAAAAATGATTATCATATAAAAGCAAAAGTGTTCCGCTCACAGAGGAACACTTTTTTTATGCGTATTTACTGCGCCTTATAGTAGTCCGGCATGTTCTTCAGATATTCTTCGAGGCAAAGGCCATTGCTCATTATGATTTCAGCATGTTCTTTACCGACATACCTGTAATGCCATGGTTCATAAATGATCTCCGTGATATCCTCTTTATCTTTAGGATACCTCAGTATGAAGCCGTAATCCTGGCAGTGCTCCATTAGCCACTTCTGCGCCGGCATGTCCTCCTGCGCATCTATAAGCGGATCGCCCCAGCCCAGTGAATCTGCATCGACGATATCAGCCGCAAGACCGCATTCGTGTTCGCTGTGGCCCGGTACGGCGGTATCCGCCTTGTTCGCAGTATGATCGTAAAGGTATTGCTGAGTCTCGCGGGTCCTGAATGTCGAAATCAGGCGCGGAGAGTACCCCGCATCCCTGCAGTCTGCAAGCATTTCCTGAAGCGCATCATGTACCCTCGCATCTATATAATACCCATCTTCGACTTCAACCGTCTCGATGTCGAAGTCATCAGGCATAGCATTATAATTATTTACAAGTATCAGATACCACTGCGCCTTTTCTTCTTTGATCTTATCAAGGCGTGCCTGCTCCTGAGCTTCCTCTTCAGCCTGCTTCTGAACGGCTTCTTCAGCAGCTCTTTTAATCTCTTCGGCGTGAGCGTCTTCGGCGATCATACGCATAAGATAGAACGCCGTTCCGGCGACCGCGAAGACAAGTATAAATATAAGTACTATAAGACTGCGGTTTTTCTTTTTCATTTTTCTAGGCTTTTTTGCTGCGCTCGCGGGCGAGCAGCGCTGCGCCGTACGCGCCTGCGTACCTGCCGTCAGGCATCGCGAGCGCCTTCTTTCCCAGCTTTTTACTGAGAAGCGACGCAAAGAATTCGTTATTGCTGAAACCTCCGGTGATGATTATCGTATCCTGGAGTTCCTTCCTCTGGACAAGGGTCGCTACCTTGAGAGCTACCGAATCTATGACTCCGGCAGCGAGGTCCTCACGGCTCCTGCCCTCTCCCATATAGTTTATCACTTCAGACTCTGCAAACACAGTACAAAGTGAGCTTATCGAGATCGGCTTTCCTATCTCTGCCAGCTCAAACAGCTCCTCTATCGTAAGGCCGAGCCTGTTGGCCATGACTTCGATAAACTTTCCCGTACCTGCTGCACACTTATCGTTCATCAGAAAATCGACAGGTTTGCCGTTCTTTACGTTTATGTACTTCGTATCCTGTCCGCCTATGTCGATTATGGTGCAATCACGGGCTATCATCTCATAACCGCCTCTGCCGTGGCAGGTGATCTCAGTCACTACACTGTCGGCGTATTCTACGCTGATCCGCCCGTATCCGGTCGCGATAATATCCGCATCATCTATGTCTCCATACCTTTTTACAAGGTCATCCTTTATGATGCCTGCGGTGATCTTGCTGTTCCATCCGGTCGGCAGCACTTCATAAACAGGATCCATGCCTTCCTCAAGTACACAGACCTTTGATGCCGTCGAACCTATATCTATACCAATATATTTTTTAGCCATATTTATGCCTCGTATTATCGAATGTATTGTTAAGTCCGCTGATCGAAAGATATGCAAGCTTTTCAGCCTCAGCTATCTCTTTTATAGCATCCACATCTTCTCCGTGAACAAGAAGAGAAACGCCGCAGCAGACTGAAAGCTCCCGTGGAGTCGGACTTATCTGGGCATACATGCCCTTTCCCTTAAGCGACCTGTACATGGCGGTCGCATCCGTATGGTTCTGAAATAAAATGTAATAATGCAGATATTCTGCCATCAATACAGCTCCTTAAAAAGTATAGGGCGGAGATTGTCCGCCCTATATTCTAACATTTCTTTTCCTTCAGCAAAAGATTGTATTAGCCGAGCATCTCGATGAATGCGCCGATTCTTGTCTTGAGCTGCTGAGCATCGTTGTCAGTGTAGTCTGTCTCGATGCCGAGGAACGGAATTCCCTCTGCCTTGCATCTGTCTTCGAGAGCTCTGCCTTCGATATCATATGTCTGGCAGAACATCAGGCTTACATCGATAACTCCGTCTGCCTTGCTTTCCTTTGCAAGTCTTACAACATCATCGAATCTTGCTGTGTTTGGTGTGAAGCATGCGCAGTTGATGCCCATGTATCTGTTTGCGATGTTCTGAACCATCTCGTCCAGATCTGCTCCGCTCTCATCAACAAAGTTCTCGAAGTATCTTGTACCTGTGCATGTCTCCTCGCAGACTACGATACCGCCGCTTGTCTCAACGAGGTTGTGGAGCTTCCAGTTAGGAATAGCCATAGGTGTTCCGGAGATAAGGATTCTCTTCTTACCTGCTGCCAGGTTTACGCCGTCTGCAACTCTCTTCTCGAGCTCGTCACACAGCTTGTTGACCATTGCTGCGAATCTTTCAGGATCATCATAGTAAGCGATCTGCGAGATGAGCAGTACGTCTGTTCCGCTGATAGGAACGTTCTCTTTCCATCTGAGGCTGTACAGTCTCTGGAGAGCAGCTCTCTTTGCGTTGATTTTCTTGATGTTCTCAGCAAGAGCTTCAGCAGTTACCTTGTTGCCTGTTGTCTCTTCAACTACCTTGATGAGATCCTTGATCTCGTCTGCCCACTTGAGATAGTCCTTCTCCCTCTTCATCTGAGGCAGATCCATGATGTGCATAGGCACGTCTGTTCCGAGAATCTCGTAAGCTTTCTTCTTGCCGTCACAGGTATTCTCGCCGATGTAGATGTCAGCCAGTCTGTAGAACGGGCATGTCTTGTCAAATCTTGCGCCAAGCATAGCCTTAATCAGCGGGCATGTGTTGGCCGGAAGATATCTCTCGCCGCCAGGTACCCAGAACTGCGAACCTGCGCAGAGGCCTGTTGCGATTCCGCCTGCTGCGAAGATCACTTCGTCAGGGACATAAGCACAGAAAGTGCCGAATACCTTGCCGCCGTTCTTTCTGAACTCAACGAGCTCGGAAGGTCTGAGGCCGTGAACATCTGCGAGGACCATGTCGAAATAATCCATAGCTTCAGGTCTGTTTTCCTGGGACATGAATACATCACCTATAGCTCCCGGAAGTACTTCACAAAGCATGTCATGAAGCTCAAGGTTCATACCGAGATCTGCCCACATTTTCTGATTGTCTGCCATAATAAATTCTCCCCTTACAATAATAAAAACGCCTTAAATATGTGCCCTCAAAGGAATCAAGGGCACAACCTACATATAAATTTTACTATCACAAAAAGAGAGGACAAAATAGATTAAATCTATTCGTTCCTCTCTTTATATCGGTTATTTCTATGTTCTTACATACCCGAAGACGAGAACACTTTTGAGCCAAGTTTTACGCCGTCTTCCATTGAGCAGCCGTAAACGCCGTTCTGTCCTTCGATGAGCCCATAGTGTACGATTACTTCCTCTGCATCATCGTACTTAGGATCAGCGATCTTTTTATCGAGCAGCTCCAGCAGGATATTCATAACATAGTCTGTCTGTTCGTCTTCAGACATGGCCATTATCTTATCAGGCTCCGCGGCGACCCGCTCCTCAAGTACTGCATTCAGCTCTTCATCGATTCCTGTAAAGAGCTGCAGCGGTCGTATCGAAACTGTCACATCATATCCGCCGTCATCCGCAGCAACAGCATCTCCTACCGTGTAGTTCGCCTTCTTAAACGCATTCACCAGGAAAACCGCAAATTTTTCTGCATTTTCTTCGTTCAGCGACGACTGGGAACTGATGGACTCCGTCACCTGGCTGATAAGCATGTCACGGATCTCAGACTCCTTGCCCTCCTCGACATCTGCGAGTTCGACCGTATGATCGTAATCTCCTGTACATATAAGGTCAAGTACGGCTTTTACATATGCCTGTGCTTCCTCAGGAGCAGGTTTCTTCGGACCGCAGCCGCTGAGCATTGTGACTGACATCACCATCATAAGCACTGCAAGTGACAGGCATTTAAGTCTGTTTTTCATGTCTGTCCCCTACTTTATCTTGCGGCGTTTGATCTTCTGTGTAGTAGTCTTTTCGAACTCATCCGTCCTGAGATATGTCTGCTTGATGCGCTTGTATTTAGGCATCTCATCGTTGATCTTCTCTATATCGCTGTCGACTATAGCCTGGATCTCTTCAGGGCTCTTGCCGCTGAGCGCCTCCGCTTCAGGATCATATACCACATGAGCTACAAGCCTGTAGTCATCGCCTTCCTCTTCACCCATGACTACATTTTCGACTACATACGGGATCTTGTCGATCAGACCTTCTATCTCTTCAGGATAAATGTTCTTTCCATTTTTGAGAACTATAACGTTCTTCTTGCGGCCGGTCAGGAAGATATAGCCGTCCTTGTCTATTCTGGCAAGGTCGCCTGTGTTGAACCATCCGTCCACGAACACTTCCTTATTTGCCTCTTCATCATCGAGATAGCCTTTCATGATGTTAGGGCCTCTGGCGTAAAGCTCTCCTATGCCGTCTTCGTCAGGATTATTGATCTTGACCTCGACTCCAGGCATTGCATGTCCGACTGAACCCGGTCTGCGGTAGAAGTAGCTCTCGGAAGCAATGGTCGGTGCGGTCTCGGTCAGACCGTATCCCTGTACTGTGAGAATGCCGAAATCAGTCGTATATTCGAGGATCTTAGGATCGAGGGCAGCAGCTCCGCTGATGAGGAATCTCAGTTTGCCGCCAAGTCCGTCTATGACATCCTTGAACAGCTTGCGCCTTACATCGATGCCTACCTTCATCAGCGCCTTGGATATCTTGCGTCCGGTCTCGAGCTTCTCCAGCTTGCCTTCCTTTTCAGCTGTCTTAAGCACCTTATTGATCATCGATTCAATGATGAGAGGTACGCAGAAGAATGCGGTAACCCCGTACTCCTTGAGCTCCTTCTGGATGTATTTAAGACCGCTGCAGAAAACGTTTGTGGCTCCATTACTGATGAACATCAGCACACCCTGGTTTCCGAATGCGTGGTGGAGCGGAAGCAGTATCATTTCTACATCGTCTTCATAGATAGGCTCGACTTTTCTCATAGCAGCGATAGTGGATGCAATGTTGCGCTGAGTCAGCTGTGCTGCCTTGGCATCCGCAGAGGTGCCTGAAGTGAACAGTATGATATCTACTGCATGCTTATCTATTACCTTGAACTCGGACTTGTACTGCTTTACAAGCTTTGCGTGCTCCGCAAGAGCTTCCTGCGAGATCTCGGACATCGGAATCAGCATTTTAGCTGTAACGCCTTCCATTTTGCTGATCTTCTCAAAGTCCATCTTGAGAGTCTCGTCATAAACAATGGCATCAGCCTTGCACTTTACCAGCGAATTCACTATCTCCTCTTCAGGCAGGCCCTTGTCGAGAGGTACTACTACTCCGACATTGATAACTATTCCATAATAAGCCGCCAGCCAGGTATATGAGTTAGGTCCGATGACTACTATTCTCTTGCCCTTGAGTCCCTTGCTGATCAGATATGCTCCGATGGAATCCATATCTTCCCTGAACTTGCGGTACGTGATCTCAACTTTGCTTTTTCTGTCCGGAGTCTTGTAGATGAATGCGGTATTCTTCCCGTACTTATCTGCTACAAAATCCATGATTTCCTTGAGATCCTGGAACTCTATATCATATTTGCATTTATACTTTCTCATTATTCATCCCTTTCTAATTGGTTTTAATGCACCGTTCTGAGCGCATAATAAGACAAACCCCTTTGTCTTATCTCAATATACAGTAAAGCGGGCATTTTAGCAATGAAACTATGCCCGCCCAAAGAGTTTCGTAACGCTTGATTTTACAAGGTTTCAGCAAGCTCAGGGAATATGCTGAGGCTGCGTTTCAGTATGCCGTGAACGTATGCGATCATTGTTCCGTAATTAGTGATAGGTACACCCTGAGCAGTTGTTTTGGCTGCGCGATGCTTCACTTCTCTCTCATTCAGCATACATCCTCCGCAGTGCACCACAAGCGCATAAGGCGTCAGATCGTCAGGATATCCCGTACCGCTTGCAGTCTCGAAAACAAGATCCTTTCCTGTAAATTCACGAAGCCACTTCGGTATCTTGACTGTTCCTATGTCTCCGCACTGCCTGTGATGAGTGCACCCCTCTGCGATGAGCACCTTATCTCCGTCTTTCAGCCTGTTTATGGCTGTAACTCCTGTTACTGCATCATCAAGCAGTCCTTTGTAGCGGGCCATGAGTATGGAGAACGATGTCAGCGGCACATCAGGCGGCACTATCCTGTCGACTTTGCCGAAGACCTGGCTGTCTGTGATCACCAGAGCCGGTTTCGCCTCCCCCAGTTTTGTAAGCATAGCCTCCAGCTCTGTATCCTGAACTACGATCGCGGCAGCACCTGCATCGAGGATGTCCCTGATAGTCTGCTGCTGCGGGAGGATCAGCCTTCCCTTAGGAGCTGCCTTGTCGATAGGCACCACCAGGAGTACGAGATCTCCCGGATTGATTTTATCCGCAACAAGGCGTCCCTCCTCTTCCTGAGGCTTCATGGCTGCTATCCTGTTTTTGAGCTCATCTATACCGTCTCCTGTCAGAGCGCTGACATGTATCATTCCGTCGCTGTTCTTTGCGATACGCTGCAGAAGGCCCGGAATCTCTTCGCCGATGCTGTGGTCTTCCGTATCTTCAGGGATATCGCTTTTATTGAGAGCAATGAGGCAAGGTATGTTTCTCTCTTTGAACAGTCCGGTCAGCTCTTCATCGACCTTTCTGAACCCTTCCGTAGTATCAACTACGAGCACAGCGATGTCGGTTTTCTCAAGTATTTTGCGCGTTTTCTGCACGCGGAGCTCTCCCAGGCTGCCCTCATCATCAAAGCCCGGAGTATCGATTATCACCACCGGACCGAGCGGAAGTATCTCCATCGACTTGGTCACCGGATCCGTTGTTGTACCTTTTACATCAGAGACCACTGCGAGATCCTGTCCCGTTACAGCATTTACAACACTCGATTTTCCTGCGTTCCTGCGTCCGAAGAACCCGATATGTATTCTTTCACCCGAAGGCGTCTCATTCATTCCTGCCATGAACCAACCTCTCTATTAAATGAAAGATGAAAACTTTTCATGTGATTAGTGTACATTCAAGATAAAAACATATCAAGAAAAACAAAAGCTGCGGCATTTACCGCAGCCCAGTCCCTTTTTCGAAAGATACTATAAATCACCTTTCTTTAGAGATCTTCCGGGTTTCTCGCTCGTGTATAGAGAGGGAGCACCGAAATGCAAAATGTACTGCGTGGAAACCCTTTGATCTCTTGTCTTATTATATTTATGTATTTCTTTTTATGAATAATTGACTAAAAATAAAAACAGACCACATGCGCATTTTTTCTATACCACATAATCTGTCTATGTATAAAACTTCCCTGTTTGCAGCGTTTTGTGTGAAATGTTTCAGTATACCAGGCTGCTGTTATTGTGTGCTGCAGACAGCATCAAAGTCTGGTGGTGAAGCTGAACTCCGCTCTGTCACATCGCACAAAGCTTTCTATGTATTCCACAGGCTGCCGTTCCGAATCGACCCCTATAAGTTCGAAGCTGAATGCCGGATGGTCCACAGGGAGTTCCAGATATCTGGCCTCCTTAGGAAACAACCTTACTACGCGAAGCCTTTTGTCATACTTTTCAGGTAAATGGCCTTTGTCCTCCATATATTCATATAGCGATACCATCCTGAAGTCGAACGTTTCAATATCCGGGAAGATTTTTTTAGGCACATAGGTATACTCTATAGCAAGAGGTTCCTCACTGCCGTAGCTTACCCGATGGAGTGCGAATACGGGCTCGCCCTCCTGAAGATTCAGTTTGTCTTCAAGAAACCTGTTTCCTGTGATGGTTCCGCTGACCAGGACAACATTTTTGACCTTAATTCCATATGAGCGTACAAGTCCCGAGATACCTTTATTTTCTTCCAACGAAATGTCACTGATGTTCATCACCTGTTCGTGTTTCCTGCGGATAAAGGTCCCTCTTCCTCTGACCCGGTATACCACACCTTCGTCTGCAAGCTTTCTGAGGGCATACTGAATGGAAGAGCGCTTCACGGAATACTTCTCCGCAAGCTCCCTTTCTCCCGGCAACCTTTCTCCGTCAAGGCATTGGCCATATTCATCAATTATCCGTTCTCTGATCTGCTTATATATGCTCATTTCCTTTGCCATGTCCGCATATGATCCCTTATGCGAAATCCCTTATGTGAAACTCAATGCTATCAGGCATTACAACGTTGTCAAAATACTCTATGAGTCTGTCCTTTCTGTCATATATCATTCCATCATATCTGATAAGCGGCTCATCCTTGCTTACTCTAAGAAGCTCAGCCTCCATGTCGTCGGCATACACCTGTGTGATCCGCTGATGTACACTTGAAAGAGAGATCCCGTATCTGTTTCTCAGCAGCGAACCAATGCTATGCTGTTCCAGGTCTTCCCGGCTCATGTCCGGAGCATGCTCTGCTACAAGGTACGACCTTTCAAGCGACATGGGCCGGTTGCTGTCATATCTTATGCGAAGTATCTGGTAGCAAAGAGTCCCTGCAGGCAGCTGTGTGATCTCTGCCAGACTTTTGCTCACGCTTATTATCTCAAAATTCAGCATGATCGACCTGTTATCGTTCCTGACTCTCTCTATTTCTTTAATAATGGACCGGATATGATTGAGGTTGATTTCTATCCTTCTTGGAGCCACGAAGTATCCCCGGCGCGGTCTCCTTACCAGAACACCTTTTTTGACCAGTATTTCAAGAGCGCTTCTGACAGTATCCCTCT
Source organism: uncultured Eubacteriales bacterium (assembly GCA_902780815.1). Lineage (GTDB taxonomy): Bacteria > Bacillota > Clostridia > Peptostreptococcales > Anaerovoracaceae > Crickella. The sequence continues at coordinate 646 of CACZGY010000013.1, read as the reverse complement.
GCACTCCAAAATCTTCAGCCAGCCGTCTTTCGGAAGGCAGTTTGTCCCATTCCTTCAGGAGTCTCTCCCTTATTTGTCTTTCGATCTCGCGAGAGATCTCTTCATCCTTGAACAGTATGCGCTTTCTCATTGTTTCCCCTTTTTCTTTATATTGTTAACAATATGCAAAAAAAGCCAAACCGTCAAGCCCAAAGCATCATTGCTTTTAATTGATACACAGCGTATGATTTTTATGATGGAAAACAAGATAATTGACATCCTGAATCTGTCAGCATGGCGCATGGAAGCTCCTCAGCTTTTCGGCAGCTTTCACATAGCCGCCTCACTTTTTACCGCTGCTGCTGCAGTACTGGCGGCAGTCTTTTTTGCGCGGCGTGCCGTTATAGAGAAAAATGTCAGAAGGGCGCTGGTTTTTACGGGCTGGCTGCTTCTTATACTCGAAGTTTATAAGCAGTATTTTCTGTATTACATAGTCAACGAGGGGGCATTCGACTGCTGGTTCTTCCCTTTTCAGCTCTGCTCCATGCCTATGTATCTCTGCATGCTCCTGCCATTCCTTAAGGATGAATCCCGCGTCACACTCATGACCTTCATGGGCGGATACATATTCATCAGTGCCACGGCAACTCTTATCTATCCGGAAGAC
>CACZGY010000012.1 GCA_902780815.1 uncultured Eubacteriales bacterium | reverse complement strand
CGCCGCATGAGTGATATCGAAAGAACATCCACAAGCAACGAAAAGACAGGCGTATTCATCGGAAGATATGCAGTCAACCCTGTAAACGGCAAGGAGATCCCGATCTATATCTCAGACTATGTACTCATGGGATATGGTACAGGAGCCATCATGGCCGTTCCTGCACATGACCAGAGAGACTTCGATTTTGCCAAAGCTTTCGGTCTGGATATTATTCCTGTTGTTGATCCTGAGGATCCGTCGATCGATCTTTATGATCTCAAAGAAGCTTTCGTAGCAGAAGGTAAAATGATAAATTCCGGACAGTTCGATGGAATGAACAACAAGGAAGCTATCCCTGCTATGATCGAATGGCTCAACGAAAAGGGTATAGGTGACAAGACTGTTAACTTCAGACTCAGAGACTGGCTCATATCCAGACAGAGATACTGGGGTGCTCCTATTCCTATGATCTGGTGCGATGAATGCGGATGGGTGCCTGAAAAAGAAGAAAACCTGCCTGTACTTCTTCCTACAGATGTTGAGTTCACAGGAAAGGGAGAGTCCCCGATCACGACCAGCAAGACTTTTGTGGATACTGTATGCCCATGCTGCGGCAGACCTGCAAGAAGAGAAGTAGATACGATGGATACCTTCGTGGATTCGTCATGGTACTTCCTCAGATATTGTGATTCTCACAATGACAAGGCACCGTTCAGCAGGGAAAAGGCTGATTACTGGATGAATGTAGATCAGTACATCGGTGGAGTAGAACACGCTATCCTCCACCTCATGTATGCAAGATTCTTCCAGATGTTCCTGCATGATATCGGTCTTTGCAAAGAAGAGGAGCCGTTCAGGAACCTGCTCACTCAGGGAATGGTAATCAAGGACGGAGCCAAGATGAGCAAATCTCTCGGCAACGTAGTAAGCCCTGCTGAGATCCAGGCTAAATACGGCTCGGATACTGCAAGACTTTTCATTCTTTTCGCTGCTCCGCCTGAAAAGGAACTTGACTGGTCTGATGAAGGTGTTGAAGGAAGCTACAGATTCCTCAACCGCGTATACAGGCTGGTATATGAATATATAAACGACATAAGGGGAGATGCTGAAGTATCGGCTGAATACAAAGCTGAGAGTGCAGCAGATAAATCCCTGGACTTCATGATGAACACCTCAATAAAGAAGGTTACAGAAGATGCCGGCGGAAGATTCAACTTCAATACAGCCATCGCATCCATCATGGAACTGGTAAACGAAATGTATAAATACAAGAACGGCGACATTAACCTGCCGCTGTTCAATAAAGCGATTGAGACGCTGCTGACGCTTCTCAATCCGTTCTCTCCGCATATCACGGAGGAGCTCTGGAGTCAGCTCGGCCATGAAGACAGACTCTACAACAGAGAATGGCCGGTATGCGATGAATCTGCACTCGTAAAAGACGAGATACAGATCATTCTGCAGATAAACGGCAAGCTGAAAGACAAACTCATGCTGCCGAACAATTCAGAAAAGGAGGTAGTTGAAGGAGCCGCAAGAGCTTCAGACAGATTCAAGGAAGCTACGGAGGGACGCGAAGTCATCAAGGTGATCTATGTACCAAACAAGATCATCAACTTCGTTGTTAAATAGCGGCTTCGCCATTTATGACAAGATACAGGAATAATAATAAGAGGAGGGCAAAAGCCCCCGCTAAGGCAATACAAAAGAATAAAGAAAAGGTCAGGCCGCCTTTCAGGATAATACCTCTGGGCGGCATGAAAGAGATAGGAAAAAACTGCACGCTCATTGAGTGTAATGATGAAATACTCATCATTGACTGCGGTTTCGCGTTCCCTGAGTACGAGATGTTCGGAATCGATATCGTGATACCGGATTTCACATATCTCAAGGAAAACATTGAAAAGGTAAAGGGACTGATAATAACCCACGGACATGAAGATCATATAGGAGGCATCCCTTATCTTCTTCAGGAAATGAGTGTTCCGGTGTTTGCATCGCCTCTGGCAATGGGCATGATAGAACACAAGCTTGAAGAGTATTATCTTAACTGTGAAGGGCATGTTATCAAATCCGGAGACAGATTCAGCATAGGATGCTTCTCTGTAGAGGCCATTCAGACCAACCACAGCATTGCTGATTCGCTGGCGTATTCGATAAAGTTCCCTGGAGGACATGTGGTCCATACGGGAGACTTCAAGATCGACTATTCGCCTCTGGATGGCAAGGTGATCGATCTAAACAGATTCTCTCAATTGGGAGATCAGGGTGTAGATGTACTGCTGTGCGACAGCACAAATGTGCTCCGGAAGGGCTACACTCCATCCGAGGCAGTAGTAAGGCGGTCCATTGACGAGATCTTCGACAATACCGACAGAAGAATAATCATCGCCACTTTTGCTTCGAATGTACACAGAATCAAGTACTTCATCGAAGCCTCGATGGAACATCACAGAAGGATAGCGGTTTCGGGAAGATCAATGGAGAATCTTCTGGCGCTGTCCAGAAGTCTGGGTTATCTCGATGACATTCCGGATTCAGTGTTCGTAGACGTAAGCGAAGCCAGGAATATTGCGGACAACAAGATCACTATAATAACAACCGGAAGCCAGGGAGAGCCGATGAGCGCCCTGACACGTATGGCATATGACAATCATAAATCCATCAAATTAAAGAAAAACGACGTTGTCGTATTCTCATCATCGCCTATACCGGGTAATGAAAAGGTGATCTCACAGATAGTCAACCGGCTTTATGAGAAAGAAGTCGATGTTGTGCTTGCCTCTGCAATGGATGTACATGTATCAGGGCATGCTTCATCTGAGGAACTTAAGCTTATACATACGCTTATCAGACCTAAATACTTCATACCGGCTCACGGTGAATACCGGCACCTTGCAGAGCATGCAAAACTTGCAAATGCGCTCGGCCAGTCCAAGGACAGGATATTCATCCTGGGAAACGGCGATGCTCTTGAGGTCAACGGTAAGGAAACGCATCTTGTAAGAGAATTCACATCCGGTGAAGATGTGATGGTAGACGGTTATGGAATAGGTGATGTAGGAAGTGTAGTCCTTAAAGACAGGAAGAAGCTTTCGCAGGCCGGCCTCATAACCATATCGGTCGCTCTCGATTCAGCAACAGGAGCTCTTATGGCTGAACCTATCCTCAAAACAAAGGGATTCATATTCGTCGAAGAACATATGGATCTCATCAGAGAGGCGATAAATGTCGTATACAACACGATAGGAAAGAGCACTTCGAAAGGTGCACTTGACGAAGCATCTCTTTCGAGAGCGATAAAGTCGGACATGAAGACTTTCATTTATAACACGACAAAGAAAAGTCCGATGATAATACCTGTAATTCTTTACGTATAGAGGAGGTAACAGATCATGAATGTATATGACGAGGCTCACAGCCTTGCAAAAGCGATAAGAGAATCCAATGAATTCAAGGAATTCGACAGGATAAGAAAAGAAGTGGACAAAGACAAGGAATGCTCCGAAATGCTTAAGGAACTCACGGAACTGCAGGTGCAGCTCCAGACCCTTCAGCTTTCCGGTCAGCAGCCGGATAAGGACCTGTTTGCACGTTTCCAGAGTCTCAGCACTATGGTAATGACAAAACCTCTTGCTGCACAGTATATGCAGGCTCAGATGGCAATCGCAACTATGATGAATGATGTATTCGGCATTGTCGGTGAAGCTATCCGCTAAACAAGCTATTAATTAATTAAACATAAAAAGGAGAAACACCAATGATCTATGCAAGTGACTTCAGAAAAGGTATTACTTTCGAGATGAACGGCGAACCTCACGTAGTGCTCGATTTCCAGCACGTTAAGCCGGGCAAGGGAGCTGCTTTCGTAAGAACAAAGTACAGAAACATCCTTACAGGCGCTACACGCGAGGAAGCTTTCAACCCTAATGACAAGTTCCCTAAAGCTCATATTGAGACAAAGCAGATGCAGTATCTCTACAACGACGGAGAGCTCTACTACTTCATGGATCAGGAGACTTATGATCAGGTCCCTCTGACATATGAGCTGGTTGAGGATGCCATCAAGTATATCCGTGAGAATGATGTCGCTACAGTTAAATTCTACAAGGACAACGCATTCACAGTTGAAGCTCCTAACTTCGTAGACCTTGAAGTCATCGAGACTGAACCGGGTGTAAAGGGAGATACAGCAACTAACGTAACGAAAGCCGCTACTGTTGAAACAGGTGCAGTTATTCAGGTTCCTATCTTCATCAATGAAGGCGAGAAGATCCAGATCGATACAAGATCAGGTGAGTATCTCGGAAGATCCAAGTAGGAGACTCACTTGAAAGAAGATTCAAAGAGCATCAAGCGTTTTCACAGACCGCTGAGGATCATTACAGTTCTCATAGTGCTTTCAGCACTTGTTCTCTGGTCTGTATCCATGATGTCAAAGCCATACGACAGAACGCGTACGACCTACGCGGATTTTGTCGTAGAAGAAGGTGAAAGTCTTAGTGATATCGCAGTTCATCTTGATGAGCAGAAGTTCATAAAGAGCGCGTCGCGGTTCGAAACACTTGGAAAGCTTACTCTTTCCGGTGACTTTAAACCGGGCACTTACTATCTGTCTCCTTCAATGGACTCATTAAGCATTCTTAGGACACTCCAGAGCGGCCTTACCACATCAAAAGGATTCACTGTGCCTGCGGGCTATACGATCAAGCAGCTGGCTACTGCGCTCGACAGGGACGGACTTGCAGATAAGAAAAAATTTCTAAAAGCTGCTTCTTCTCCGGATCTTGCACAGCTTGAAGTTCTGGGGGAAAACCCGGAAGGGCTGAAAGGCTCAGATCTCATTGAAGGATTCCTTCTTCCGGGTGAATATACGCTTTCTGCTGACGCGGACGAATCCATGATGATCATCATGATGCTTGATGCGTTCGGGAATTTCTATGATGAAGACTGCAGTGCGAGGGCAGATGAGCTCGGTATCACGACCAGGCAGCTTCTCGTACTGGCTTCAATGATCGAAAAGGAAACCTCCGTCGACAAAGAAAGAGCGACCATTTCAGGAGTCATCCATAATCAGATCAATATGGAACTCATCAGTATTGATGATCTTCCGGACAAACCTCTCTGCTCACCAAGCAGGGAATCCATAATGGCTGCTCTGTATCCGGAGGAACATGAGTATACATACTATGTCCACAACAGCACACTTGACGGAACACATGTTTTCACTTCTGATGAAGATGAGTACAACATGCTGCTCGAAAAATATGAAAATGCTGTGAAAGCTGCTTCAGAAGAAAATGAAGACGCTGCTGAAAGCGAAGGCGAAGGCGCATGAAGTATGTAAGGGATATTCCTTTCAAAGAGTTTGTTGACAGCAATCACAAGGCTGTGGATGAAGACCTTGCGGAACTCAGACGTTCTAATGAAAATGAAAGTGTTCCGCTCATTTTCACTGAGACAGAAGAAATACTTGGGCTTCTGATAGGTCTTACGCATCCGTCAAGAATACTCGAGATAGGTACTGCTCATGGATATTCATCGCTGTATTTTGCAAAGAAGCTTCCTGATGCACATATCACTACGATCGAACGCAATCCGGTCATGATAGAATCTGCCCGTGCAGAATTCGCTTCCAGAAAAGAAGGGGAGCGCATAGATCTGCGTACGGGTGATGCAATTGAAATACTGGATGAACTGGTTAAAAACCTTGCTGATGCAGATCAGTCAGAAAAATACGATTTTGTATTTATAGATGCCGCAAAGAGCCATTACAGAGAGTTTCTTGAAGCAGCCGAAAAGATCTGCACTAAGGATGCTCTTATAGTCTGTGACAATATACTTCTGAACGGATGGATACTGCAGGCGGAAGGCAGTGCTGCAAAACGTCACCGCACCAGCATCAAGTACATGAAAAAGTTTATAGAATACATACGCAGCCGTGATGATCTTGAAGTATCGATACTAACCGGTGCAGACGGTCTTGCTGTAATAAGATTTATAAATGAAAACTAACGAAAATAAACCAAAACTCGAATTGCTTGCTCCGGCAGGCGATATGGAAAAACTTAAAACTGCTGTCAGCTTCGGAGCTGATGCTGTCTATTTCGGCGGTGAAATGTTCAGTCTGAGAGCAGGCGCCGGCAATTTCAGCGTGCCTGAGATAGAAGAAGCGATGGACTGGCTTCATGCCAATAATGCCAAGGGTTACATGACTATCAACATATACCCTCACAACGGCGATATTTTACCTCTGAGAGACTATATCGGTAAAATCAGACATATTCCTGTTGATGCATTTCTAGTGTCTGATCCGGGCGTTATGGGCCTTATAAGAGAACAGATCCCGGATGCCGAGATACACCTGTCAACACAGGCAAATACAACAAATTATCTTACCGCGCGTTTCTGGGCTTCACAGGGAGTAAAGAGGATAGTATGCGCAAGGGAAATGAGCCTTGAAGAAATCAGGATCATGAGAGCCGAACTCCCGGACGATATCGAAATCGAATCATTTGTCCACGGAGCAATGTGCATTTCTTATTCAGGCAGATGCCTTCTCAGCAACTTCATGGCCGGCAGGGACGCAAACCGCGGTGCCTGCACACATCCATGCAGATGGAAATACGCGCTGGTTGAAGAACAAAGACCCGGCCAGTACTATCCGATAGAAGAAGACAGCTACGGCAGTTATATTCTGAATTCACGCGATCTGTGCATGATCGACCATATACCGGATCTCGCGGAAGCTGGCGTGTATTCTCTGAAAATAGAAGGACGCATGAAGTCAATGTACTATGTGGCCACTGTTGTTACTGCCTACAGGGCTGCCATAGATGCTTATCTGAGCGATCCTGATAATTACGTGTTTGACACTAAGTATTATGATGAACTGTGCAAGGCCAGCCACAGGGAATTTACTCATGGATTCTACTATAACAAACCGACAGACAAGGATCAGAACTATATCACAAGTGATTATACAAGGGATTATTCTTTCATCGGTCTTGTAAGGGAAACCGATAAGGCTACAGGTCTTACAACTGTAGAACAGAGGAACAAGTTCTCTGTCGGAGATACTGTCGAGGTTTTCGGCCCGTATACTCCGTATTACGAAGAGACGATCCGCGAGATGTACGATGAGGAGGGCAATCCGGTACAGAGCGCTCCGCATCCGCAGCAGATACTGCGCATTCGCTTTGAACGCATACCTGAAGAAGGTTTTATATTACGAAAAAAGAAATAAGGAGAAAAAATGGAAGACGGCAGTTTACCCTCTTATTTGTTTATCATTCTGATCATACTTATCATGGTCTTCAACGGTCTCGTTGTTGCGTGCAAACGTGCTCTCGACTACATAGACCGCAACGTCATCAAGGACATGCTTGAAGACGAACCTGATAATAAAAAGCTTCAGACAGTTACTGAATTCCTTTCAAAACCGTCAAAGTATCACTATGCTGATCATGCGGCAAGCTTTATAAGTATCATATTATGCTTTTTCCTGTTTAATATCCTGATGCTTATAACTGATCCTTCCGGCGCTCAGTCTGACGGCTTCGGATTCTGCAAAAACGGACTTGGCCTATTTGTGCTTTTATTATGCAATCTGGGCTTTTACATTGTCTATACAGCACTTTCCGATATCATGCCGAAGAAGCTTGCTGCTCAGTCAAGTGAAGCTGCCGGTATAGGGCTGATAGGATTCCAGAAGTTCATTTATATCGTAACACTGCCTCTGGTATGGATCTGCAGGAGCATTGCCAACCTGATCCTGCGCATTATGGGGAAAAACATTGATGTCGACGATTCTTACTTCTCAGAAGACAAGGTAATGTCCATGCTTGACAGAGGTCAGGAGTCAGGCGAGATCAAGGAAGAAGGGCGCAAGATGATCGACTCTATATTCGAGTTCGATGATCTCCTTGCTTACGAGATCATGACCCCGCGTACAGATGTGTTCATGTTCGACCTTGACGATGATCGAAGCGAGTATTTTGAGGAGCTCATGGAGCTCACACATTCCAGGATACCGGTATATAAGGGCGACCCTGACAACATAGTAGGAATACTGCATATCAAGGATTACCTTTACAACGCTACAAAGAAGGGCTTCGATAATGTAGATATCAAAAAGCTCCTCAGACCTGCATACTTTGTCCCTGAGACCAAAAATATCGATTCTCTCTTCAGAGAACTGCAGATAGAGAAGCAGCATCTCGCGATCCTTATTGATGAATATGGCGGTTTCAGCGGTATTGTATCGGTTGAAGACATCATCGAACAGATAGTAGGAGATATAGACGACGAATTTGACGAAGAAGACCGCATAATCGAGCAAGTTAACGATACCACATTTATCGTTGACGGTAACGTTTACCTTGATGATCTTGAAGAAGAGACAGGTGTTGAGCTCGAATCGGAAACAAGTGAGACCGTAGGCGGCTTTATAATAGACTTGATGGGTGAGATCCCACGGGAAAATGTAAAATATAAGCCTGTTTCATACGAAGATTACGACTTTACCATTTTATCTGTCAAAGATCGCAGGATAGAAAAAATACGCATCGAAAAAGTAGAGAGAGAGGATAGCTCCTATGAATGATGAAATTGATCTTGCGGAACTTATCGAAAAAGATATAATCGCTTTCGATGCTGTCAGCCGTTTCCCGGGGCTGGGATTCAGTGAAAACATCCAGAAAGCCATTGGCATGGATGTACATAATCCGGGTATCAAAATCAGTGAAGATGACGGCGAACTTACGGTCAACTGCGAATTAATAGTTTATTTCGGGGTAAACATACCTCAGCTCTGTTATGACATACAGTCAAAAGTCAAAAGAGACATCGAAGAAAAGACCGATTATACTGTCAAAGCGGTAAATATCCGTATCGAAGGTCTGGATAAGAAGGAGACAAATTGAAAAGAGAAGATATAAGAGAAATTACTATGCAGCTTGTCTATCAGATGGATATGACAGATGATTTCACCGTCGCAGATCTTTCCATCGTTGATGAGAATCTGAAAGCTGCAGGCAAAAAACAGGCTGTTGAGACTCTTGCCGCCATCCAGGAACATCATGAAAGCATCGATGCAATAATCAGTGAAAATCTGGACAAATGGACGATAGACAGGATAGCAAAAACTGATCTGGCCATTCTCAGGACTGCTGTTGCTGAGATGCTTTATGTTGACAGCATACCGGTAAGTGTTTCGATAAATGAAGCCGTAAATCTTGCAAAAAAGTATGGTGATGACAGATCCTATGCTTTTATCAATTCCGTGCTAGGCAAGATTTCACGCAGCATTTAAACACGCATGAAAAGTCTTTTTCTTGGGATCGACACATCTAATTACAGAACGTCAGCAGCAGTTGTCGATGCCGGTGGCGGGATCCTTTTTCAGAAGGCTGTTCTTCTCGATGTGCCGCAAGGCAAAAGAGGGCTGAGACAGTCAGATGCATTTTTTATGCACAGCAACAGACTTCCGGAATACTTCGAAGAACTGTTCGAGTCTGTAGATCCGGCAAATATCAAGGCTGTAGGAGTATCCGAAAGACCGAGAAGGATCGAAGGCTCTTACATGCCTTGTTTTCTTGCAGGAGTAAATGCTGCCAGGGAGATAGCATCATCTCTCAGAATTCCCGTATACGGCTTTACACATCAGGAAGGTCATGCAGCTGCAGTCATCGAAAGCTGCGAAAATGCACCATCTTCACCATTTCTGTTTTTTCATCTGAGCGGAGGAACAACAGAAGCCCTGCTGTGTGAAACAGATAACAGGGGATACAGGATGGAGATAATCGGGGGTACCCGTGACATCTCAGCGGGTCAGCTTCTTGACAGATTCGGAGTAGCGATGGGAATGCCTTTTCCGTCAGGCAGATATCTTGATGATATTGCTTATGAAGTTCTTGATAAAATCAGTTTCGATATCAGAAAAATAAGAAAAACCGGAGTAATGCCTAAGATAGTGCCTTCAGAAGGTTATTTCAATCTCTCCGGAGCTGAAACAAGGCTTATGAGGTATGCGGAGGCAAATGATGCTGTACCGTTCTCAGATGTAACAGCTGAACTTTTTGCATCTGTTTCCGAACTGCTGATAAACGATGCAAAAGCTCTTAGTAAAAAATACAATTTGGCAAAGATCTATATGGCAGGCGGGGTTGCTTCGAGCCGTACATTCCGTGCCATTGCTCAAACAAGCGGTATCACAGAGATCCGTTTTGGTTCTCCTGACTTGTCCGGAGACAATGCTGTAGGTACTGCGCTTCTTGCAAAAAGGATAAATGAAACCTGTAACAGTATCACAAGTTAATGAATACATAGCAAAAAAACTGCGTGATGATCTAAATCTGCGCGGTCTTGCTGTTGAAGGAGAAGTTTCGGGCTTCAGCAGGAGCGGGCAGCATTACTATCTCACATTAAAAGATGCTTCCAGCCAGATACGCTGTGCTATCTGGGGACAGAACGCGTCCAGGATAGATATGTCGCTGGTTGAAAACGGGAAAAAAATCGTTGCAGTCTGCGATATAAGTCCTTATCCGAGAAACGGAACATATTCTCTCAGCATCAGGTATGTTGAAGCCGCCGGAGAAGGTGATCTGGCTGCTGAATTCAACCGCATCAAAGAAAAACTCGAGAAGGAAGGGCTATTTGATAAAAAGTACAAGAAACCTATTCCGGAGTTTCCTTACAGGGTCGGTATTGTTACTTCAGCAACCGGCGCTGCAATAGAAGATATCCGTAAGATCATTACTGCCAAGAACGACTTTACTGACATCCTCATTTTCCCGACAGCAGTTCAGGGCATAGGAGCTGTAAACAGTATCTGTGAAAATATAAGGGCTGCAAACAGTCTGAACCGTAACGGCATATTGATCGATACTTTGATAGTCGGAAGAGGAGGCGGCTCTCCGGAAGATCTTGCAGCTTTCAATGATGAAAAAGTTGCAAGAGCAATCTTCGCATCCGAGATACCAGTTATAAGTGCAGTAGGGCATGAGATAGATTTTTCTATCAGCGATTTTGTTGCTGACGCAAGAGCCGAGACACCGACAGCTGCTGCAGATATGGCTGTCATGGATACATACAAGTTAAAGGATGAGATAGAACGCAGTACAAAACTGCTTATTATGTCGGCGGATCAGAAAATCGCTGCTGAAAAAAGAGTCCTTGACAGCGCCTCAGCACTTCTCAGTGCGAACATACGCTCAAAGCTTGCCGAGGCATCCGCTGCAGTTGACAAAGCAGTGATAATTCTGCGCGAGAATGATCCACGCCGCGTTTTCTCAAAGGGATACGCGGCTGTTACAGACGCGAACGGAAAAATTGTTCCGAATGCTGCCGGCATAAAAACAGGCGAAGAATACGATATAATAATGAGTGACGGAAGCTTCAGAGCAAAAGTCACCGGTGTTGATCTCAATTGACAGAAAGGTCCGATATGGCTGAAAAAACATTTACAGAGGCACTTAAGGATCTGCAGAATGCTGCCGCCGAGATAGGCAGACAGGCAACAACTCTCGAGGATTCTCTTAAACTGTTCGACGAAGGTATGAAAGAGGCCGAATACTGCAGAAAGATACTCGAAAGCGCCGCACAGAAGATACAGCTCTATGAAAACGGAGAACTTAAAGATGCACAGCTTTGATGAGTACAGGGATATTATTAACAGCCACCTTACTGATCTGATCCCTGATACGGGAGAAGAAGCGGCTGAACTTGCGGAAGCGATGAAATACAGCCTTGAAGTAGGCGGAAAGAGACTCAGGCCTGCACTTTTGCTTGCGTCATGCGAGTTCGCAGGCGGCAGTATCGATGAAGCTCTTCCGTATGCTCTCGCGCTTGAGTATATCCATACTTATTCGCTTATACATGACGATCTGCCTGCTATGGATAATGACGACCTGAGAAGAGGCAAGCCGACCAATCACAAAGTCTTCGGTGAAGCAATGGCGATACTTGCAGGAGACGGACTTCTTTCCACTGCTGCCGAAATCGTCACCGGAAGCTCGCTAGGATACTGTGATAATCCTGAGAAAATGAAAAATCATATCAGAGCAGCTCATGAAATCATGTCGCGTGCCGGAGCAAGCGGCATGATCGCCGGTCAGACTGCAGATATAAAAGGGGAGAAGCTTGAGCCTGATGCAGATCTCATCAGATTCATTGAACTGCATAAGACCGCTGACCTTTTAACAGCCCCGGTCAGAGCAGGGCTTATGCTTGCAGGTTCTGATGCTGAAATGCTCGACAGGTTTACCGGGTATGCAAAAGATATTGGTGTTGCCTTCCAGATACTGGATGATATCCTTGATATTGAAGGGGATCAGGCTCTTCTCGGAAAAACTCCGGGAAAGGATGCAGAGCAGGGAAAATGCAATTATGCATTTGTGCATGGTCTCGCAGAAGCAAAGGCTGAGCTTCACAGGCTCACATCAGAAGCAAAAGAAGCTCTTGCTCCATATGGAAATACAGCTTCATTCTTTACAGCTCTTGCCGATTCACTTGAAATCAGAAAATATTAAACATGAAAGAAAGACTTGACGTACTCCTTGTAAATAACGGACTTGCTGAAACACGCGAGAAGGCCAAGAGAACCATTATGGCAGGTCTTGTGACAGTTGACGGAAGGCTCGAAGACAAACCTGGCACACGTTTCGATATCGATTCAGATATTCAGGTCAAAGGCCAGGAATGTCCTTACGTGAGCAGGGGCGGTCTTAAACTTGAAAAAGCAATCAACGAGTGGAACGTTTCCTGTGAAGGAGCCGTCTGCATTGATATGGGTGCTTCTACAGGCGGTTTCACAGACTGCATGCTTCAACACGGTGCACGCAAGGTTTATGCGATAGATGTCGGCTACGGACAGCTTGACTACAGGCTCAGGACAGATGAACGTGTTGTCAACATGGAAAAAACCAACATACGTTACCTGGATGTATCACTCATTGAAGAACCTGTTGATCTTATTTCGATAGATGTCAGCTTTATTTCCGTCAGACATATGTTTCCTGTAGCTTCACAGGTTCTATCTGATGACGGCCTGATACTTTGCCTTGTAAAACCTCAGTTCGAAGCGGGAAGAGAGCAGGTAGGAAAGGGCGGGATCGTCAGGGATCCTTCGGTACATGAAGAAGTGATAAACAACGTCATCGGATACGCAGGCGACAACGGGCTCTATGCCCGCGAACTGTCATATTCTCCTATAAAAGGAACAAAGGGAAATATAGAATATTTACTTTTACTTTCACGAAAAAAGTGCGATAATAAAGTAGGTGTGAGCATAGTAGTAAAGGAAGCTCACTCAGGCTTAAATTAATAATTATTTTATAAACATTAACCCTAAGCTATCACCAAAACAACAATGTAAGGAGATTCAAATGGAAGTTTCAAAAAGATGTGCAGCAATGCAGTTCTCGCCAATCAGAAGATTCAACGTATTTGCTTTTGAGGCCGAGAGAGAACATGGAAAGAAAGTCTATCGCCTCAACATCGGTCAGCCTGATATCGAGACACCTCCTTGCTTCATGGAAGCAATCAGAAAGTTCGACAAGAAGGTCATCGCTTATGCTGAATCCCAGGGTATCGATGAACTGCGTGACGCAATGATCGACTACATGAAGAGAGACTTCAACATGGAGTATGAGAGACAGGATATCCTCATCACAAACGGCGGATCCGAAGCTCTTATCCTCGCTTTCACAGCTCTTCTCAACCCTGGAGATGAAGCTCTGATCGCTGAGCCTTTCTACACAAACTACAACACTTTCTGCAACGAGGTTTCCGGTGTTCTGGTACCGCTGACAACTTCCGCAGAGGATGGCTACAACTGGGCAAAGAGAGATCTTATCGAGGCTGCTATCACTCCTAAGACAAAAGCTATCTGCTGCCTCTCGCCTGGTAACCCTACAGGAAGAGTTCTCACACTTGAAGACATGAGACTCATTGGCGACATCGCTAAGGAGCACGATCTCTGGATCATCTCCGATGAGGTTTACAGAGAATTCGTATATGACGGAGCTGAGGCTCACTCGTTCGGACAGATTGAAGATATCGCTGACAGAGTCGTTATCGTTGACTCCGTATCAAAGAGATGGTCTGCATGCGGAGCAAGAATCGGTGCTGCTATCTCCAAGAATCAGGACTTCATGCAGGCACTCCTGAAGCTCGCTCAGGGCAGACTCTGCGTACCAACACTCGAGCAGGTTGGTGCTGCTGCTCTTTACAGAATGGACAAGAGCTACTATGACGAGGCTAAGGCTGAGTACGAAGCAAGAAGAGATGCTGCTTATGAAGAGCTCTCAAAGATCCCTGGCATCGTTTGCCAGAAGCCTGCTGGCGCATTCTACATGACATGCAAGCTGCCTGTAGACGATATCGAGTCCTTCCTGATGTTCATGCTCAAGGAATTCGATGACAATGGCGAAACAGCAATGTTCGCACCTGCTCCTGGATTCTATGCAACAAAGGGACTTGGCGGAAACGAGATGCGTATCGCATACGTTCTTTCACCTGATAAGATGAGAAGAGCTTGCGAGCTCATCAAGATGGGTGTTGCTGCTTACAACGCAAAGTAGTAAAGCACTGAACAATTCACTTGTATGACCGTAGGGGGAATCTCGGTTCCCCCTACAATTTTATGAAAAACTAATGGCAGAAGCTAAACTTTCCCCAATGATGCAGCAATATATGGCAATCAAGGATGACTACAAGGATGCCATCCTTATGTACCGTCTCGGAGATTTCTACGAGATGTTCTTTGATGATGCCATTCTTGCATCCAGAGAGCTTGAGCTTACTCTTACAGGACGCAACTGCGGTCTTGAGCAGAGAGCCCCGATGTGCGGAGTGCCTTTTCACTCAGTTGATCAGTATATCGTACGATTAGTCAACAACGGTCACAAGGTTGCGATCTGTGAACAGGTTGAAGACCCTGCAGAAGCAAAAGGCTTGGTAAAGCGTGAGATCACACGCATCTACACACCGGGAACTCTTGACATAAGTGATGCGTCGAGAGGTGAGAGCAACGTTTTTATTGCTTCGGCATGCTTATCCGATGAACTTACTGCCGTAGCTTTGGCGGACATCAGCACCGGTGAACTGAGTGCCTATGAATACGAAACGGAAAAAGAGGGAAAGAAGCGCTCTTTTGAACGCCTTCTGAATGATATTTCCATACTCGATGTAAAAGAACTGGTGATCAGCGATGAAATCGCTTCTGAGGTCGAATTATCGCTTTCTGAGCACATGCTGAATGTCTATCTTGACCGCATAGATGACTCATATTACAGATATCAGACCGCCAGAGACATTCTGATGGAACAGTTCAAAGTTTCGTCGCTTATACCGCTTGATCTCGAAGGCAGGGAGGAGATGACTTCAGCCATAGGTGCTCTCCTTATGTATCTGCGTGATACACAGAAGGGCGACCTCGATCAGTTCAAAGATGTGACTATCAAACAGCATGATGGTGTAATGCATCTGGACAGATCTACTCTGCGCAATCTTGAACTTCTTGAAACGATCTATGACGGTGATGTAAAGGGATCCCTTCTCGGAGTTATAGGTAAAACGAAGACCGCAATGGGAGGCAGACTTCTCAGAGCGTGGTTAAGAGAGCCTTTGACTTCCGTTGAAGATATACGCCTGAGGCTTGATGCTGTCGAAGAACTGAGAAACGATCCTATCAAGGCTAACAACATTTCCAACAGCCTTAAATATGTTTATGACTTTCAGCGCCTGACTGCCAGAGTTGCCACCGGCCGTGCCGATGCACGTGATCTTATAGCTCTTAAAAAGACCCTTGCACAGCTTCCGGATATAAAATATGAGCTTTCTGAAGCATCTTCTTCTATGCTCAGAAATCTCAATGAATCACTTGAAGATTTCGATGACCTCTACAGACTCATCGATCGTTCAGTATGTGAAGATCCTCCTATGGGCATTACCGAAGGAGGGATAATCAAATCCGGCTATTCAAAAGATCTGGATAAACTAAAAGAGTCGATCTCAGGAGCGAAGGCGTGGATCGCAAATCTTGAGAACATCGAGAAAGAACGAACCGGCATCAAGACTCTCAAAGTCGGATATAACAAGGTCTTCGGTTACTATATTGATGTCAGCAAGGGCATGATAGACAAAGTTCCCGAAGACTACATAAGGAAACAGACTCTTGTTAACAACGAGAGGTATATAACTCCTGAATTAAAGGAAAAAGAAGATCTTGTGCTCACTGCCGAGGCCAGGATCAACAAAATCGAATATGAAGAATTCCGCAGAATAAGATCTGCGATAGAACCATATATTACTGCATTGCAGGGCGCTTCAGCTGCTGTTGCGACACTTGATGTTCTTATATCGTTTGCAAAGGCTGCGTCTTCCAACGGTTATGTAAAGCCTGAAGTGAATGACGGCGATGTAATCAGCATCAAGAAGGGAAGACATCCTGCTGTTGAACAGCTCCTCGGAGCCGGTATGTTTGTCTCAAATGATACATACATCGATATGAGCGAACGCAGCATGCTGATAATCACAGGTCCGAATATGTCAGGTAAATCGACATACATGAGGCAGACAGCGATAATAGTCCTGATGGCACAGATCGGGTGTTTCGTTCCTGCTGAAAGTGCTGTTATCGGAGTTGCTGACCGCATCTTTACAAGAATTGGAGCTTCTGACAACCTGGCTTACGGACAATCGACATTCTATATAGAAATGAGCGAACTCGCAGGCATACTCAGGAATGCAAGCTCAAGAAGCCTTATAATTCTAGATGAGATAGGAAGGGGAACCAGTACCTTCGACGGTCTTTCAATAGCATGGGCAACAGCTTCATATCTTGCCGATCCGTCTCACAGGGTTAGGACTATGTTCGCGACGCACTATCATGAACTGACAGAGCTCGAAGACGAGAAGGAGGGCATACATAACCTTTCTGTCGCAGCTGCTGAAGACGGAAACGATGTTGTATTTCTTCACAATATTATTGAAGGACCAGCGAGCAAGAGTTACGGAATACATGTAGCAAGGATCGCGGGTATACCGGAAGTCATCAGAAGAGATGCAAGGCATAAGCTGAATGAGCTTGAAGCTCTCTCGGCTGAAGTCCGCGGCAGCTCGGCTGACAAATCAGAACAGATCTCATTCATGTCAGATGAACTGGCAGAAGAGGGAATAAGTGCTGATGCCGCCAAGTACAGACATCTTGCTTCAAAAATAAGCGATATAGACATTAATACGATGACTCCTGTCTCAGCTCTTGTTAAACTTCAGGAGATCATCGAAGAATTCAGCGAAAGATAATATGATCAAAGTTCTTGACAGCTTTGTAGCAGATAAGATCGCAGCCGGAGAAGTGATCGAAAGGCCGGTCTCTGCTGTAAAGGAACTCGTTGAAAACTCAATAGATGCAGGCGCGGCGTCCATCATAGTGGAGATCCGCAAGGGAGGAAAATCGTATATCCGTGTTACTGATGACGGATGCGGTATCTCTTTTGATGAAGCCGAAACCGCGTTTCTCAGACATGCAACAAGCAAAATAAGCGGCATTTCAGATCTGGATAACATTGTATCACTTGGTTTCAGAGGCGAGGCTCTTGCAAGCATATCCGCTGTTTCCAGACTTACAATGGTGACACGCAGGCCTGAAGACATGTCGGGCGTAAAACTCGTACTTCATGGAGGAAAGGCCGTTTCGAAGGAACGCACGGGATGCAATTCCGGAACTACTGTCATAGTTGAAGATCTGTTTTACAACACTCCTGCCAGACGCAAGTTCATGAAAACGGATTCCCGCGAAGCGTCCTCTATTATAGAGCTGATCCAGCAGTATGCAGTATGCTATGCCGGTATACGTTTTATGATGATCAATAACGGAATGACTCTGTTTTCAACAAACGGAGACGGGGATACACATTCTGTGATCAAGTCGCTTTATCCGGCCCTTGCCAGGAATGGTCTTCTTTCTGTTTCAAATAAACACGTAAAAGGTTACGTATCAGATCCCGGAACCACAATGAGCACAAGAAAAGGCCAGCTCTTTTTTGTAAACGGAAGACTGGTCTCAAGCAATGTGATTGAAAAGGGACTGGAAGAAGGTTATCAGGGCAGAATCTTCAGCGGTTTTCCTGTTGCTGTCCTCTTCATTGAAGCAGATCCCGGCGATATAGATGTTAATATACATCCGGGTAAGCAAGAGATAAGATTTCTCAGGCAGGATGAGGTGAAAAAGGATATATCCGAAGCTGTCAGCAAAGCTGTTATGACAGGCTCAGGAGTGCCAAAAGGTTTCCTTAAGAACATTGAAAGCTCTGAAAGCCCGCACATTACACAGCCGGATGACACTGCCTTTAAAGAGCAGGAAACTGAACAGACATCTATAAGGGAGTTTCTCAAAAGCCTTGACAGAGCTGAGACTTTTGAAGTTTATGAAGCTCCTGCAATACCTGAGGTTGCCGAATCAGCTGAACCGGTCTATGAACCTGTTCCGGCACCTGCAAAAGCTTATGCTGATACCGTACTAAGCCCTGCACCTTTTGATTTTGCTGATCTTTCATTCAAAGGATATGTATTCAACACATATATCATAATGCAGGGTAAAGATGAACTTTACATTTTTGATCAGCACGCTGCGCACGAACGCATCTTCTATGAGAAGTTCATGCGTGGGTATAATAATTCCGCACACTCACCACAGCCTGTTCTCACAGCCTTCACAATCAATGTGAGCAATGATGTATACTCAATGAGCGGAGAATGGCTCGGCGATCTTATTCGCATGGGCTATGATATAGAAGATTTCGGAGACTGCACATTTATAGTGAGAGGTATACCTCCTTACATGAGCGTAGACGAAGCCGAACGTTTTGCAGGCGCTTATGCTGAGGCAGCAGGGGAGGCCGGCGGCTCCAATACGGTAGTCATCGACAAGCTGATCACAAAATCCTGCAAGTCTGCAGTAAAAGCACATGATGTGCTATCAGAACATGAAATAATCGATCTTATGTCAGAACTTGCTGAATGCGATAACCCGTATTCATGTCCGCACGGACGTCCTACATTTATAAGAATAAGCAGTTATGACATTGAAAGATCGTTCAGGCGTAAATAGCGGAGGCAATACTCCTCCGGTAAAGATTTCGGAGAATAATATAAGAAAATGAAAAACACCGTATATATTATTTCGGGTCCGACTGCATCGGGTAAAAGCCTGATTGCTTACTATCTTGCCAAGCGCATAAACGGCGAAATAGTAAACTGCGACTCGGTACAACTATATAAATATATGGATATCGGAAGTGCCAAGCCTTCCAAAAAGGCGATGTCCGAGATCAGGCATCACCTTTATTCGATCGAGGATCCTTCCGTCAACATGACTGTGGCGGATTACAGGAAGCTTGCTATCGAAACAATCGATGATATCCTTGCACGCGGCAAGACCCCGATAGTCTGTGGCGGCACGGGACTTTATTTAAATGCCATTCTGTATGACATGGATTTCGGTGCTGCTCCGGATGATGAGGAGCGGAGACAGGAGCTTGAGGAGCTGGCATCGCAGCGCGGAACCCAGTACATGCATGAGTATCTGCAGGGTCTTGATCCTGAAGCTGCTTCAAGGATCCATCCGAACAATACCCGTAAAATAATCCGTGCAATAGAAGCATATGAGCACGGAAAGGGCATAAAGGATCTTTCGGAATGCGAACTTAATCCGGATTATGACTTCAGATTCTATGCGCTTACAATGGAGAGGGAATGGCTGTATGAGAGAATCAACCGCAGAGTAACCAGACTTATCTCTGAAGGTCTTGTAGACGAAGTAAGCGGACTGCTCAGCAAAGGCTACACGTACGACCTTCCGTCGATGAAGGCTATCGGATATAAGGAAATAATCGGTTTCCTCAACGGTGAATATGATCTTTTTGACGCTCAGGAACTCATAATGAAAAACACCAGGCATTACGCCAAAAGGCAGTATACCTGGCTTAAGAGATATGATTTCATAAACTGGGTAGAGATAAAAAAAGGCGATACAGTAGGCGATATAGTTGACGGTATTCTGGGCGAAAACCACAGAGAAGAATACGTGTAATTATAAGCAGCATGGCAAAGACCACATACGACAGCAAGGAATTCAGATCGCATAATAAAAGCGACAAACCGGATAATATCGTAAAAAAAGAAAACGATATTTACATGGAGTGTGAAGCCATACAGAAGGAGCTTCCGAATTTTTTGCGTCCGTATTTTGCATATCTGAAAGGCAATGTTCTCCCGATGACGAGACTTGCATATCTCCATGATGTAAGGTTCTTCATGAATTATCTTATAAAGGAAACCGATCTTACAAAAGCGGAATCCCCTAAGCAGATCACATCTGAAGAGCTCAACAGTATAGTTGCCGCAGATATCAATCTCTATATGGACTACTGCCGCAAGTACATGGTGGATAACGGCGATACTGTAACGGTTTATGAAAACAACAATAAGTCGCTTGCGCGCAAGAAATCCTCTGTATCTGTGCTTTTCAAGCAGCTGTACAGAGACGGTATCGTTGATAAGAATATCACCGACGGATTTGATCCCATAAGAGTTGCAAAACCGGGAGAGCGTGAGATCAAAGCCCTGCAGGACGATGAAGTAATGATAATGCTTGATGCAGTCACAAACGGTACAGGGCTTACGGATCATGAGCGTACTTACTGGGAAAAAACGAAACTGCGTGACAAAGCCATTCTTGTTATGTTCGTTACCTACGGACTCAGACTCAGCGAACTCCAGCAGCTCAATCTTTCTTCTTTCAATTTTTCAAGAGGGGAATTCAAGATCTACCGCAAAAGAGGCAAGGAATCCATAATGCCTCTGAACCGTTCAGTAGAGATGGTTTTGAACGATTACATCAGCAGTGAGAGAAATACCGTCATACCTGAAAATACGACCGCTGAGGATGCTTTGTTCCTGTCACTTCAGGGTAAAAGAATTACAGAACGTGCTATCAGGGAGCTTGTCAAGAAATACACTTCCATAGCACTCAATACCAGCAGGCGCGCAGGATACAGTCCTCACAAGCTCAGGGCGACAGCCGCTACATCCCTGATCGGCAGAGGTAATTCGATATATGATGTTGCCGCTTTGCTCGATCACGAACAGGTAACGACCACTCAGCTGTATGCGCAGCATAAAATGAATGTGAAGCGTGATCTTGTGAGCGACATGGAATGGGAGCTTGAAAGAACAGACGAAGACTGATAATGGACAAGTATAACGAATATATCAAAGAACAATTCAATATAGATGAAAAAGTGCTCGCGCTGGTAGATGAAGCTGAAACAGCTCTCGCAGAACGCTTTGCGGAAATCGATGATATCACGGCTATATGCCAGATGAAGGTCCTCAAAGCATTTCAGGAGAATCATATCAACGCGACTCATTTTGACTGGAGCACCGGATATGGCTACGATGATGCAGGCCGCGAAGCGGTAGAAAGGGTTTATGCTTCAGTTTTCGGAACGGAAGCAGCTCTGGTAAGGCCTAATATTGTTAATGGAACACATGCAATAGCTGCTGCATTACTGGGAATGCTTCGTCCGGGAGATGAACTCATAGAAGTTACGGGCCGGCCTTATGATACCCTGCAGACTGTGATCGGAAGAGAGGACGGCAGCACTAAACAAAGAGGAGAGGGCAGTTTTCTCGGTCCTTCAGACTTCAAGGGAACAATAAAAGATTATGGTATAATTTATAAAGAAGTGCCTCTTGCCGAGAACATGGATGTGGATCTTGCGGCAATCGGCAAAGCTGTTACTCCTGAAACCAAAGTCGTGGCGATGCAGCGTTCCACCGGATATGACTGGAGACCTGCAATCTCACTCGAAAGCCTTAAAGCGGTTACCGAACTTGTACATGGTATAAATCCTGACATAATAGTAATGCTCGACAATTGCTACGGTGAATTCGTTGACGCTGTTGAGCCTACAGAATTCGGGGTGGACGTCATGGCAGGTTCACTCATCAAGAATCCGGG
>CACZGY010000011.1:5054-29622 GCA_902780815.1 uncultured Eubacteriales bacterium | reverse complement strand
CCGGCACGCTCTCCGCAGGCAGCTACGATTACGACGTCTGCCTCAGAGTTCTTGGCCTGCATGTGCTGAAGTACTGTTTTACCCGCTCCGAAAGGTCCCGGTGTGCAGAATGTTCCGCCCTTCGCTACAGGAAGGAAGGAGTCGATGCAGCGGATCTTTGTTACGAGCGGTTCAGTCGGGCGCAGCTTTTCAGAATAGCACTTTACCGCCTGCTTGATAGGCTGTGTGAATACCATGCTGAGATCTCTTGTCTCGCCCTTTGCGTTTTCGATCGTGCAGACTGTTGATCTTACATTGTACGAGCCTGCTTTGTTGATTGACTTCACTGTCCAGTCATTTCCTCTCAGTGTGAAAGGTACCATGATGTGGTGTGTGAACAGACCTTCCGGTACAGTACCGATGGTGCTTCCTGCTTTTACATGATCACCAACGCTGGCTACCGGTGTGAAGTCCCAGTCGCGATCAGGGATCGCGTCAAGATATACTCCTCTGTCCAGGAAGAATCCGCACTGCTCCGCCAGCTTCGGCAGAGGGTTCTGCAGACCGTCGAAGACCTGTGTCAGCAGTCCCGGACCCAGATCTACGCTCATCAGCTCGCCGGTGAATTCTACTTCGTCACCGACTTTAATGCCGTTGGTCATTTCGTAGATCTGCATGCTTACTTCCCCGTTGTTGATACGGATAACCTCTCCTTTAAGGCGCTTATCATCAACGAGGATGTAGCCTACTTCATTTTTTCGAACGGAGCCATCGAAGTCTACCTTTATCAGGTTGCCGTTGACTCCGGCTACAAATCCTGTTTGTGTTTTCATATAGCACTCCTGTTACAAACTGTATACGCGCTGCTGTATCCCGTCGAATAGAGATTTGAATTCAGCCTTGCCCTTCGTATCCTCGAAGCAGTTCTGGCGCTCCAGCAATTTTAATTTGATCGCATATCCGAACAGCACATGATCGTCAAACATATGCAGTCCGACCAGTGAGTCAAGAGCCTCAAACTCATACTCCAGAAGTACCCTCTCCGCTTCAAGCGGATTCTTTGCAGACAGTGCGGCAGCTACTACCTGGGAGATCTGACCGTCCTTATCAAAGGCCGATGAATAACTCTTGCCGAGATTCATGCTTCTCTGATAATTCAGTTCTTTGGTCAGCATCCCGTAGAACTTTGCCCACTCATCTACAAGAGGACCTTCTGTGGAAGAAAGAGTGAGGTCTTCAAGCAGCTGATATTTTGCATCACTCACATTTGACTGGCAGCATGACAGAAATTCGTCGTATGTGATCGGCATATCTCCGTCTGCTCTGAGGTCAGGAAGGCTTGCTATCAGATAATAATACGAAGCCATACCGCTCCTCCTTCTTTACTGGAAGTCAAGATCTCTGAAGTAAGGCATCAGCATTTCCATTATGCCGTCATCTGAACAGTCAAAATAACCGGATCCGTCTTTAGCTGCAAGGCGGAATCCCTGCTGAACATCCTTAGTCGGTCTGATTTCCAGTCCGTTTTTGATTTCCTCTGCGAGCTCTTTCTTGAGAGCTTCGCCGACCTCGGATACTTCTGCTGCGTAATCTGCAACATTTTCACCGGCAACGGCCGCGCGGATCAATTTGCCAAGCGCTCCACCAGAAAGCTCTTTGCCGATATCAGCAGCGAGGATCTTTTCGAACTCACCCTGGATCTCAGTCTTGAATGCGAGGACAGCGTCACGCTTTGCCTGCTCGGCACTGACTGCGGCGCTCTCTTTGAGAATAGTGATTTCCTTCTCAGATGCGTCTTTGTACTGCTGTGCCTCAGACTTTGCCCCGGCAACAATTGATTCAGCTTTCTTCTTTGCTTCTGCAATAATAGATTCCGCTTCGGCATTTGCCGCCTCTATCCCCTCTTTACGGATAGAGGAGACAAGGTCTTGAATCTGTAATTCCATAGGCACCTCCTGATTTGAACCAACAACCTTCATCACCGAAAACTTATGATAGTACCCCTGAAAGCATAGGCTTTTGGGGCACAGTTTTGCCTATGTTAATTATAGCGGTATACCAGATGCACTTCAAATAAAACATAATTAATTTATTTGACAATCTTTTAACGCAGTTATTGCAAGGGTTAAAAAAAGAACCCTTACGGGCTCCGTACACAAAAAAACAATTCGTGCGGTTCTATCCGGCATTGCCGGAAACTCCTTTCATTTTCCTAGTTCCATAAAAACATCCCTGCAGAGATCACGTAGA
The DNA here is from genome assembly GCA_902780815.1 of uncultured Eubacteriales bacterium. Lineage (GTDB taxonomy): Bacteria > Bacillota > Clostridia > Peptostreptococcales > Anaerovoracaceae > Crickella. The sequence goes on along the minus strand of CACZGY010000011.1, from coordinate 27,393 downwards.
AGACGACCATAGATATGACAAGTATCAGAGCCATGATCTTTGCGCCGGTATTCAAACGCCTTCTGCTCTCCTCGTAGTCCTTCATTGTCTTATTTGAGTTTTTACTTTTGTTGTTCTTATTAGCCATCTTTATTCCTCTTTTTTACTTGTGATATGTCTCACCCGCGTTTATCTTGAACGCTCTGTATATCTGCTCGAGCAGAACTATCCGCGCAAGCTGGTGCGGAAGCGTGATCCTGCCGAAACTCAGCCTAAGCGACGCCCGTGATTTCACCTCCCGGCTGAGCCCAAGGCTGCCGCCGATAATAAAGTCTATAGTTGAGTTTGTAAAGGATATTTCCGAGATCTTCGCAGCCAGATCCTCTGACGAAAGTTCCCGTCCTCCAATATCGAGTGCGATCACATAATCGCCGGCCCCGACCTTGTCGAGTATCGACTTCCCTTCCTTTAGAATAACGTTATCTTCATCTGCGCGGGAAGCATGCGCCGGAAGCTTTTCCTCTTTTACCTCGGTGACCGAGACGCTGCAGTAGGCGCCTAGCCTCTTCATGTATTCAGCTGAAGCGGCCTCCCAGTATTTCTCCTTGAATTTTCCTACACAGATTATCCTGATGCTGAGCATTATTGCAATCCTTTTTTAAATACGCGGCATGAAGGTGATTCCTTCTTTTGCTGCTACCTCGAGCGTGTAATCCTCTCCCCGGTGGAAGCCCGCTGCACTGAGTGCGTCTTCGACTGTCTGACGGGCAAACAGCGGAGCGTTGTTGTGGAAACTCAGGTGAGCAAGCATTATGCGGAGCGGTCCGTCCGTCCTGCTTGCTTTTCTGTCTGAAAGAATGCTTGCAAGCACATCGCCGGCGTAATCGTTCGACAGATGGCCTTTCTCTCCTTTTATCCTTACTTTTACGGGATAAGGATACTCACCGAACATCAGCATGTCCAGATCATGGTTGGCTTCAAAAACCAGCAGGCCGGCATCATTTATGGCTGAATATATCTCTTCGCTCACTATTCCCGTATCTGTTACGATCGCTAGTTTTTCTCCGCCCGATGTAACTGTGAACCCCAGAGGTTCCGCCGCGTCGTGGCTCAGTGGGAAAGCCCCTATCTCAATGTCGTCATCATTATCGATCCTTACTATCTCTCCCGCTGACAGCAGTACGATCCTCTCCTGCGGAACATGGCAGAAGCTGTTCGTGTTCTCAACAGTGCCGCGGCTTGCGTAGAAAAACGCGTTGCAGCATTTGCGGGATATTGCCCTGACGCTTTTTACATGGTCGATATGTTCATGAGTGATGAGCACGGCATCGACATCAGCAGGGTCTTTCCCCAGCTGTCCGAGCGCGCCGACTATCGTTTTGGCCGGAAGACCGGCATCGACCAGTATGGTGCGGCCTTCTGTCATTATTATGTATGAATTACCGGAGCTGCTGCTCCCTATTGAAACTGTTTCGATCATTATTGTTCTTTCGGTTTAGGTTTTATCTGGCGGTATGAGTTCTTTATGTATCCGCGGTCACGTCTGCATACCGGTTTGTAGCTGCAGTAACTGCAGGCAAGTCTCTGATCGACCCTGAGCGGATTGATCCCTATTTTCCCGCCGAGTATCCCTTCGGCGGTTTCTTCGATCCGGGCTATTACCTCGCTTCGGACTTCCTCATAATCTTCACGGCTGACAGCCCCTTTTGCTGATGAAAGGACATTTTCAGGCATTGCCTTGAGCACGCCCTCATCATTTATGAATGCGCCTTTTAACTTGAACTCGTCTTCCGCCTCTTTTCCGAGCAATGTGCCTATCTGTCTTTCACTCTTGTCATTGATCGATTCGATCGGATCCTTGATATTGAAATAGAACATCCCTGCAGGAACGAGGTCTCCGGACGTTGCAGAAATAAGATAGATCATCAGCTGCATCTTGTATCCCTGCCGCATCTTCCACAGGTCGAGTTTGTCGCTTCCTGTCTTGTAGTCGATTATGCGTACCCGTCTTTCACCGCCTATATCCATGATATCTGCCCGGTCTATCTTTCCCTCGACATATACTTCTCCATCACCGGCGCTGATTCTGAGCGGCTCAAGCTGTGCGTGTCTCCCAAAAGGTTCTTCGAACGAGGCGCTTACCACCGATTCGGCGGCCAGCTGAGTAGCCATTGCCTTTGCGGCCGAAGCACATATCTCGCGGATACGGCTCATGCGGTATTCCTCACATCCCGTGGATATGAAAAGCCCTCCCATGTAACTCTGCGACAGCTCGTCCAGGGCTGCTGTCACCATCTCCTCGAGAGAATCATCATCAGGGATCTCATCAGCTTTCATAATCTGCCTTGCGACAGCCATGAGGCATTCATGATATACATCACCCACCGAACGGGCATCGCTTGCAAAGGTCCTCTCCTCCTTTGGTCTGAGGCCTTTGTCGACGAAATACCTGAACGGACAGTCTATATAGTTTCCTATCGATGAAGCGCTTAACGAGAGGCTGCCGTCACTCCTGCAGAAGAGCTCTTTAGCTGCTTTCCGGCCAATCGGGTGCTGGACGTTGTCGTAAGATGCTGCCCTGAGCATGATATCCAGCTCTTCTTTGCGGTTATCTGCATACCAGTGAATCAGGGCTCTGGTGAGAGCATCCGGCTCATCCGGAGCATTTGTATCCTTGATGCGGTTGATGAGATGTCTCATCCCGTCTCCGGCGGTATTGATCCTGTCAGTCTCGCCTGTTTCCAGAGATTCTGTACGCCCCATGCTTATTATGTCTTTACGTATCAGGCCGTCAGCGTCAATCCTCGGAAACAGCATCCTCAGCGAGTCGATCACAGGCGACGGGCTTGTATCCCTGCCCTCCGCGTCTGTCATCGCCCAGCTGATATAAATCTTTTCGGACGGCCTTGCCATCATGCGGTACATGGCAGTATTCTCTTCATCCATTTTGATGTCGTCGAGACTGCCGAGAGCGAATCCCTTCTCTTTAAAATATTCTTTCTCGTCCAGGGAGAACAGACCTTCTGTCTGCGGCGAAAGCGGCATCACACCCTCGCATGCGCCGAGTACCACGGCGGCTTTCATCTGACGCGGCCTTGTCCTGATCATCGTTCCCATAGAAAGGCCATCGACTGACGGCGGTATGACACCTACCTCAACATCTGACAGTCCTGCCACATAAATATCTGTAAATTCCGCAAGATCCATCGCGGAATCACCCATTATCTCTTCTATCTGGCCGAGGAGATCCATGGCCTTTGTAAAGCTCTGAGTCATGCGCTGAGCTTCATCGTGCAACCCGTCTTCATCCTGTAAGGCAGCTGCCTCCGCGACCTTATCCGGCAGATCCCACTCATCGCTCAGATATGCCCTGAAGTCCTTTATAAACTCCGCGACTGTTTTTCCTTTTGAAATGCCGGCCAGTTTTGAAACCGAATCAGAGATGCCGTTTCTCATGGAATCAAGCCTGTCAAAAAGTTCTTCGCCCAGAGCGTCTCTTCCATATCTGAAAGGCTTGTCCCACATTGAGCCCTTTATGCGGTATTCTCTGACGTAGTTCTCGAGATCTTCGATATCGCTGTCTTCATAACCGGTGAGCCCTGTCTTGAGCATCGCAAAAAGGTACTGTGACGACTTGCGGTGCACTATAAAATCCAGAAGATTGACGATAAAGCCTACCGGAGCACTGTCGGTGATGTCACGCGATGTGTCGGCAAAAACCGGCAGTCCATACTCCGCGAACACCCTCCTTATGATAGGCTGCATCGATCCTTCGTCATTGGCTATCAGCTGGATCTCGCGCATCCTGTATCCGAGATCTCGTATCAGATGCCATACATAGGCAGCCGCATTCTCCGCTTCGTAATATGGATTGGCTGCGCATACTATCGTGAGGTCTTCAGGCATAAAGCCGGCATTCTCAGCCTTTTCCGCCGGGCTCAGGACATCCTTCCAGAGGGACTTTTCCATACGCCTTACCGTTTCACTTTTTTCCGATACATATGAAGCCGGTATCTCTTCACAGCTGACATCTATATTATTGTCTGCGCCAAGCTGTGTTAATGAAGCGATAAGCCTGCGGTCAAGACCGAAGTCACTTGTGTTTACGATGAAGTTTACAGACTCTGCGGTTTTTGCAAGCTCCATAACCGCACCGGCAAATTTCGGAGTTATGCTGTCATATCCGTAGACCCATACTGATTTGCCGTGCAGCAGCTTCGACTCTTTTATTGCACTGACATACATGGCTATATAGTCTTCTGTGTCAGTGTATTTACCCCTGATAGCTTCTTCGTATGCAGCGATTACGCCGCTTAGTTCTTTCAGCTTGGCTTCAAGTATAGGGTCGCCTTCTGCATCACCGGTCATCTCCTGAAGCTTTTCTATAGTGCAGTCCTGCTGCTTGAATTCGGAAATGAAGTCATTGAGCATCGAAGTGAAGGTCAGCTTTCCTGCCACCTTGCTGAAAATGTCGAAATCACCGGCATGTTCACGTATGAGCCTCGACAGGAGCATAAAGCGTCCGTACTTGTCGATCATCCTTACCGACTCCGTTCCCGCCTCTGTCAGTACCTTCAGTCCGAGACGGTTCATGGATGTGATCTCAATATTGAACAGACAGTCTGTCTCAAGATATTTCAGCGCCTGTTCCTCCGCTACCAGGGTGTATTGATCAGGCACCAAAACAAGCGTCTCACCTCCGTGTTCACTTACACGGTCATAGATGAAACGCTCTTTGTCTGTATTCTCTCTCCCTGTAAACAGTCTCAGCATCCTAATACCAGCAAAGCATGAACTCCGGATCTTCTAAAGTGTTATTATTTGTAACCATCAGTTTTGCTTCTTCGCCCGGTGCGATAGTAACGTTTTCCAGCAGCGGAGCAAAGGTATCTTTGCTTTTTCATATAACTATCCTTCCCTGTCAATGCCGTATCATGAGTTGGCATTTGCCGCATCCTGTGAGAGCTTGGCGCGGACAAAGACATCAAGGTCTCCGTCCATCACAGCTTCCACATTGCCTACCTCAGCTCCTGTGCGTGTGTCCTTTACCATTGTATACGGCTGGAACACGTAGTTTCTTATCTGTGATCCCCAAGTCGCCATCGACTGGTCGCCCTTTATCTCATTGAGGTTCTCCTTATGAGCTTCCTCTGCTATCCTTGTAAGCTTGGATATGAGGATCTTCATGGCTACCTCGCGATTCATTATCTGCGAGCGCTCGTTCTGGCATGTGACAACGATCCCTGTAGGGATATGAGTTATCCTGACGGCCGAGTCAGTCGTGTTGACGTGCTGTCCGCCGGCTCCGCCCGATCTGTAGGTATCGATTTTGAGGTCATTCGGATCGATGTTGACCTCTATCTCATCGCCTATATCGGGAACGACCTCCACCGCAGCGAATGATGTCTGCCTTTTGCCCATGGCGTTGAACGGCGAGATGCGCACCAGTCTGTGCACACCTGTCTCGGACTTGAGCAGCCCGTAGGCATTGTCTCCGCTCACCTCTATGGTAGAACTCTTTATGCCGTAATCGACATCATCCTGCCTGTCGAGGATCTTCGTTTTGAAGCCCTTCTTTTCGCAGTATCTAAGATACATTCTCTCGAGCATCTCCGCCCAGTCATTGGCATCTACTCCGCCCGTCCCTGAATGTATGCTCAGTATACAGTCCTTGCTGTCGTACTTTCCGGACAGCAGCATATTGGTCTTGAGATCCTCGAGCTCATCCGAAAGCCTGCCGAAACCTGCGATAACGCTGCCGGCTTCGTCCTCATCTTCGAGTTCCTCTGCTATATCAATAAGCTCAGGCAGTTCTTCTGCCTCGGAAGCGAGTCTTTCATACAGCCCAAGTTTGTCCTCAAGAGATTTCTTTTCCTTAAGCACCTTCTGCGCGTTCTTCTGATCGTTCCAGAAGCCTTCCTTCAGACTTTCTTCCTCAAGCTCTTTTATCCTTTTTTTAAGACCCTCCGGGTCAAAGATAACCTCCCACTTCCGCTATCTGCTCCTTGAGAGCCGGAAGCTGGCTTCTTATTTCGTCAAGCTGTAACATTTATTCCTCCAAATGTGAAAACTGTTAACGGGAATCGCTCCCTTCAGAAACATCTTTCCTCAATGCATCAGAGTTAAGGATTCCCATATGCTCTGCCTGCAGTATCATGTCAAGCTGCAGCATCATCTGGTTAGCGGCTGCCCCAAATGCGTTAAACAATATATCGAATACCATAGCCGCGATCACATACTCCTTTCCTATGCCAAGCTGGTCTATGATGACGACATATGACAGCAGGTTTACACCCGGGATAGGCGGTGCAGCAACAGTCAGTATCAATGCGAAAACTATCGCTGTAAGTATCCACACAGGCGTTATCTCTACTCCGCTCCTGAGCGCTGCAAATATGACAAACGAAATCATACCTATTATACTTGCCGGCATGTAGAGCACCAGCCCGAGAGGCAGCACTCTCTGTGTGAATATCTTCTGTATGCCCAGGCCTTTAATGCAGGCCTTTTCAGAAAGCGCATATGAGTCTGCATCAAGTCCGTTTTCAAGGGTAAGTATGAATGACGGCCACAGCTTCTTCAGTAATACACCCGGACTTGTCCCGAACCTCCGGCTGACAAAAAACAATATCACTGCCATGATCACCAGCGAGATTATTATCGCAAACGGTATAACTACCAGAAGAGATGTAAGCAGCTGTGCATTATGACTTATCATGAGCTGCGCCGTCAGGAAGACAGTAAATGCAGGCATCAGCACTGCGATCCACTGCGCCAGCTGCATGCTTACATTATTGAGCTCATGGATCAGTGATGCGATCCCGCTGGCATGTTGTCCGACCGCCATGACGGCATATGCAAATATGATGCCCATCAGTATGAGCTGTGCGGTGTTGAAATCCTTTATTGGATCGAGCATGTTCTCAGGTACTACGCTGAATAATCCTCTCAGAAGATCTGACAGTATATTTCTGGAGAATCCATTGTAAGCGAATCTGTTTCCTGATAACAGCACGGCTGCTATTATGGTGATCATGCCAAGCACCAGGCTTATGAGAAAGTATCTGCCGGTTATGACTCCCGCATTTCCTCCCTGCTCCGACACTTCGCGCGTATCGAGTATGGTCGACATGACTATTATGAGCATTGCCGGTGCAGACACGCTGTAAAGAATATTGTTCCACAGATCGTACACAGGCATCAGCAGACCTTCGGTCACGTAACGGGCATCTCCATCAGCCAATGCGACCATGGCAACACTGCCGGCAATGATTCCGAAAATTATTGCGAAAACTACTACGATGACCGGATTCACACTCATCCTGCGCATCGGGATCTTCATTATATTAGTCCCGTGCGAATAGCTGTATGTAGGACTGATTCCCGCTGAAGAAAGCAGACCGCGGCTCCAGTCTTCTGCACTGGATTTCGTCTTGCTGAAAGGGTTATACGCTTCTCCTACATGCTCTATCCTGATCGATGGTTTTCCGAATCTTATGCTCGCGATTACCTTGACCATGTTAAGGTCTCCGAAACGCTGCCATATGCTCAGCAGGGCTTCTTCGACCGTGAAGCGTATCCTTATGCGGTTCTGCCTTTCAGTGCCGATTCCCTTGAGGAAGCCTTCCAGATCATTCGATAAACGCTCAACACTTTCTCCATTCAGAATGAAACTTCTTCTGACCGACAGTCCATCGACAGTCTCACGGATGAATATCGTTGTCATTATGATGACAGCTATGGAATTGCAGATGTTTGCGAGCGATATGCCGTAGTACAGAGCCTGCGCAGCCATACCCAGGACCGGAAGGACCCAGATGCACATCAAAGCGTTATATTCCCTTTCAGGGAGCGCATCCCTCTCATTTAAAGTCCTGATGACCAGGATTATGACAGCTGCGGCAGCAAGTACCGGGAGCACCGGGTAAAGGATCCCTCTGTGGTAGAAATTCTGCTCATCGAAGCTGTACAGAAAACCGAAAAAAGCTGACAGGATGACCAGTCCGTCTCCTGCCCCGCAAAGAGCGTACACAGCGTTGCGCGGTCTCTTGTCTTTTCCTGCACCATTCTCTTCAAGCAGTGCATCCAGCAGTTTATTGCCGAATGCAAGCAGAACAAACATGCCGATAAAAACAGCAAAGTTGCTTATTCTTACCATGTTATATCCGGTACTTGAAGGGTCCCCGCGGAAAACATACGCCAGCGCATCAGCTATGTTGATCAGCACATTCGTAAGCAGACACGCGATGAGCACCTTTGTTGATTTGCGCTCCCCGGTATCGTACATGCGGACGGAAAGTACTGCCAGCAGGCAGAACAGCGCAAACCCTGATTCAATTATTATGTGCAGGAATGTTATAAGATTCATCTTATGCTTTTTAAATTATCTCAAGGATCTGCTCAGGCCTCTCAAAAGTGTATGTCGGCAGGAAGCCTTCAGCTTTCATGGTCTCTTCGTCCACATAGTGGCTCCAGCCAATCATTACACTGTCTACTCCGGCGTTGTTGGCACAGCCTATATCGTATTTAGTATCGCCTATCATCAGAGCGGCATCACGAACCGCATCCGGGATCCCGGAGCTCTCGTCATATGGAACGCCGTCGTGTGCCATCATTTTAATCAGCACTGCATCTATGGTCTCAGGATCAGGCTTATGGGAACTCACATCATTCATGGTGACGACCTCATCCACATACTCATCCATTCCAAGCTTCCTCATGTAGTTCCAGAAGCTGTATGCTGTACGGGATGTGCCTACCCCTATGATGCATCCGCGTTCTCTGAGCTTTTCAAGGAGCTCCCTGATTCCATCAAAGACATATACCTCGTAATCCTGCTGATGTGAGTCCTGATATGCTCTGTAATAGTCAACGACTTCATTTACAGGAGCGTCCGGTATCAGTCTGCCGATCGTGTCCACGAGTATCTCCCCGAAGGTAGCCTCGATCTCCCTGACCGGCAGAGTATGCCCCAGAAAGCGCTCAAAAGTCGCCTGCCATGACGCGACGATTATGTTGTTTGTGTTGGCAAGAGTGCCGTCGAAATCAAAAATTATGTATCTTTTTTTCATATTTTTATAAAGCAATCGAGGCAAGAGCCGTACAGCTCACCCGGTTAGCACCGAGCTCTACCAGCCGCCGCCTCCGCCGCCTCCGGCACCGCCGCCGCTGAAGCCGCCTCCACTGAAGCCGCCTCCGCCGCTCCAGCTTCCGCCGCCTCCGCCGCTCCAGCCCCCGCCGCTTCCGCCGGAACCGCCGTAAGATGGTGTCGGAATAACGATATTGTTGCTTACGCTCGCGCTGCAGTCGCTCATCATTCTGCCCATCATGTAGTAATCGAAGCGGTCCAGTCCGCGGCTGCCGCGGTACCAGTCCGGAGTAACGACAGGCAGATCCTCGAAGTTCTTGATCCACTTGTTGCTCAGGCCGAATACGTATGCATAAGGCATTATGTGATAGAAGTACTGCGGATCTTCCTCGACGAGCTCATTGAGCTTATCGAGCTCAGCGGTCTTTATGAAATCTCTGAATCCGAGCACTCTGCCGAGAAGGTCAGTATATGTATCTGTCTTTGCGATAGCGATGACAGCAAAGAACATGCTGATCAGCGTGCCTGTCACCAGATATACCACCAGAGCCAGAGCCTTTGGCCTTGCAAGCAGGGTGAGCGCGTCTGAAGTGACCGGAAGAATTCCTACGCCCATGGTGAAGAACCAGATTGCGCCGAGGCTCTTGATCACTGTCATGACCTTGGATGCGGCCCGGATATTGTCATATACGGAACACATGAGGGCTACGGATATCAGTATATGCGCGGCAGACCAGACCATCAGGAAACCGCCCATTTCATCGCCGTTGATTCCCGCCCAGGTTATATATGCTGCAGACGGAACTATGGCAGCTACCGTGCATGCAGCTCTCGCCATACGCGAGTCAGGTCTGATGATCGCCTTGCTGCCTTTGAACATATCCTCAAGCTGCTCTTTGGATTTCTGATACTTCTTTCCGAAAGTTGTTGAGGATCCGAGCTGATCGCTGGTTCTTACTCTCTTTTCTCCAGGGAATATGCCGAAATAGATCGAACGCACATACTGCGGAACTTCAGCGCCTGGATCTCTGACTCCGATGAACCTGAATTTCTTTCTGTCCATCTCCTCAATTTCGATATACCCCTTGTCTGCGAGGTAAACGATGGTGGAGATCACATCCTGCTTGTCTGCTCTGCCGTCGACGAGATATCCGATCTCGCCCGGAGTCAGATCATCAGGAGGATAGAATTCAAGAGTCTTCACCATGTGCTTGTCTCTGCCGTAGAGATACCAGAGCAGGATGGCTCCGACAGGTCCCAGCAGGAACAGGAACATATTGGCAATGCTGAGTTTTCCGAACTGCGGAGCTCCTTCCCAGTACCCCTGCGGAAGTTCGAGCTGGAGCGTTACGCCGTGATGTGCCGGTATATCCTTTGCTGTGATCGTTATGGTCTTTCCGTCATCACCTGTTTCGAGAACAGCGTTGTCCTCATTGGAATCCGTACCGTAAGAACCGGAATAGACTCTGGCCTTGCTGAGATCCGCCTCCTTAGGCAGGTTGATCACACATTTGCTCGCTCCTATATCGGTCTCCCAGTCTGTCGGAATCAGGTTGAGGAGCAGCATGTCCTTTTCGTTATTCTCATCCTCATACATCGCTATTTTGTAAAGGATGTCATAAGGGTTCTCTCCTGTAAGAGTGTAGCTGCCGCTTCCTATCTTGATGACCTGATATCCCGACTGGGTGTAGGTATCATATTCATATCCCGGCACCCTTATCCCGGTTATCTTCTGGCCCTGCATAGGCAGATACCTGTAGATCCCGTGGTGAGCTGTGACATAGTACATGTCGAGATGCTCATGGTATTCATACGAATTATCTTTCGCAACATCGACGGTGACATCATAGTTGGTGGTGTACATCGTATTGTCACTTGCATAACTGCCGGTTCCCAATGTCGCGAAAGGCGTCATCATAACGGCGACCGCCGCGATTGCCAGCACCGCAGCGGCCTTTTTCAGGAAGCCGGTGCTGCGTGTCTTGATAGTTTTCATGATAGTATCCCCCTAGAGACCTTCATCGAATTCCTCAGTATGCATCTTAGGAAAGTTGAACATGTTCGCGACAATGCTGGTCGGAAAACTCTCGACCTTGTTGTTATAATCGCGAAGCACTGCGCTGTAGTACTTCTTCGCGTTGTCGATGTCCTTAGGATCACCCGCCTCCTCGTACTTGCGGAGCTCGACCTCAGCAAGTTCGATGCGGTTCTTGTCCTTTGTCAGCGAGTTGTAGGTAAGCGCGAAGAACAAAGCTACTGCAATCACCAGAATAATAACGAATGTCAACATGACGGACTCCTTTCGTTCCTCATATCCAACCAGTATCTTTTATGCATTGCGGCCGCAGCAGTTCTTGTACTTTTTGCCGCTTCCGCATGGACAAGGATCGTTTCTGCCGACCTTAGGCATGTCACGCTTAATGGTCTCCTGCTTGCCTGTCTTCTCCGCCTTTGGAGCTGCCGCCGGCATTTTACCGCCTTTTGCATTTGCAGGAGCAGCGGTGTCGTCCTTGTAATCTTCCTTTGCAGCGGAAGTTCTGCCGCTCACGACGTTGCGCCTCTCGGTCTTTGTAGTAACCGTAACGTTATAGCAGAACTTTACGGTCTCTTCTCTGATGTCAGCGACCATCTCATCGAACATCGCGAAGCCTTCCTGTGCGTATGCCACAGCAGGATCCTGCTGTCCGATTCCTCTGAGCCCGATACCGTCTTTCAGCTGATCCATCGCGTCGATATGATCCATCCAGCGGTTGTCTACAACTCTGAGCAGGATCATACGCTCGACTTCTCTCATCTGCTCGCTGCCGATCTCAGCCTCTTTTTCTTCGTACAGCTCGTCGAAGATCTGCTTTATATCGTCCTTGAACCTGTTTTCATCGAGACCGGCAAGGTAGTCCTCGTCCACTTTGAGTCTGCCCCTGAAGTTTGGCGTGATCTGCTCGAGACCGTCGGTGATCCTCTTGATGTCCCACTCTTCGGAGTACTTGGACTCCATGACCACAGGATCGACTATTCCGTCGATCAGCTCGTAGGTCATGTTCTTTATGTAGCCTGAAACGTCCTCGCCGTTCAGCACCATGCGCCTCTGATCATAGATGATCTCACGCTGTTTGTTCATTACATTGTCGTACTGCAGAACGTATTTACGGATACCGAAGTTTTTACCCTCGACTTTCTTCTGGGCGCTTTCGATCGATCTCGACAGCATTCCCGCTTCGAGCGGCTCATCTTCGTCCATGCCTACTCTTTCGAGTATGCTCTGCATTCTTTCGCCTCCGAAGAGTCTCATCAGATCGTCTTCCAGAGCGATGAAGAACTGTGTATTACCCGGGTCCCCCTGACGTCCGGAACGTCCTCTGAGCTGGTTGTCGATACGTCTTGACTCATGGCGTTCGGTTCCGACTATGCAGAGTCCTCCGAGTTCCTTTACCTTCTGCTGTTCAGGAGCTCTTTCCTTCTTGATCTGATCATGGAGCTCGTTGTATTTTGCGCGTGCCTCCAGCATTTCAGGATCATCCGATTTCTCGAAACCTGTCGCAAAGGATATCTGCTCAGGTGTGTATCCTTCCTTGCGCATCTGCTTGCGCGCTTCAAAGTCCGGATTTCCGCCCAGGATGATATCGGTACCACGGCCGGCCATGTTTGTAGCGATGGTTACGGCGCCGAGTCTTCCTGCCTCAGCAACGATCTCAGCCTCCTGCTCGTGATGCTTTGCGTTCAGCACGTTATGCCTTACGCCGCGCTTTTTGAGCATGTTGCTTATGAGCTCGGATATCTCGATCGAGATAGTACCTACCAGTACAGGCTGTCCTGTCTCATGAGCCTCAACAACTCTGTTGACTATCGCTTTGTACTTGGCTTTCTGATGAGCGTATACCGAATCCTGTCTGTCATCTCTTATGACCGGCATATTAGTCGGTATGACTACTACGTCCATGTTATAGATGTCGCGGAACTCGTCTTCCTCGGTCTTTGCAGTACCGGTCATTCCGGCGAGTTTGTTATACATTCTGAAGTAGTTCTGGAGCGTGATGGTAGCGAGTGTCTTGGACTCTGACCTGACCTTTACGCCTTCCTTAGCTTCGATGGCCTGGTGCAGGCCGTTGCTGAAGCGCCTTCCGTACATGAGACGGCCGGTGAACTCGTCTACGATGAGGATCTCGCCGTCCTTTACGATGTAATCGACATCTTTCTTCATGAGGAAGTTGGCACGGAGAGCCTGATGAACATAATGGTTGAGCTCCATGTTGTCAGGATCCGAGAAGTTGTCAATCTTGAAGTACGATTCGCAGAGCTTGACGCCCTCGTCAGTCAGCGAAACCTGATTGTCCTTTTCCTCCACCTTGTAGTCTGTGCCCTCATTGAGTGTCTTTACGAAGGTGTTGGCATTCCTGTACATTACGCTGGAATCGACGCCTCTTCCCGAAATGATGAGCGGTGTCCTGGCTTCATCGATGAGGATGGAGTCCACCTCGTCGACGATGGCGTAGTTGAGTTCTCTCTGTGTGAGTTCCTCTTTGTAAGTGACCATGTTGTCACGCAGATAGTCGAAACCGAACTCATTGTTGGTACCGTAAGTGATATCTGCCATGTACTGATCGTGCCTGGCCCTGCCCTCTACAGCATGAATAACGCAGCCGACCTTAAGCCCGAGGAATGAATAAAGCTTGCCCATCCACTCCGCATCTCGCTTGGCCAGGTAGTCATTGACTGTGACGACGTGTACGCCACGTCCCTCAAGAGCGTTGAGGTATGCCGGCAGTGTCGCTACCAGAGTCTTACCTTCACCGGTCTTCATCTCAGAGATACGGCCCTGATGGAGCACTACTCCTCCGATCAGCTGCACTCTGAAGTGCTTCATTCCCAGTGAACGCCACGCCGCTTCACGGCATACAGCAAATGCTTCCGGCAATATGTCATCAAGGGTCTCCCCTTCCGCAAGCCTTGCCTTGAATTCTCCGGTCTTAGCTCTCAGCTCGTCGTCCGAAAGAGCCTGCATCGCTTCATCATATGACTCGATGACATCTACTATCTTTTCGACTTTTCTGACTTCTTTTGCATTAAGATCTCCGAAGATCTTTTCCATTAAACCCATAATGATGTGTTTCCTTTCACTTTAATCCTCGTCTTCAGGTTTATCCTTGACTGTTATGCGCGTCATGAGAGCGCGCCTTGCATCAGCCTTGGTGACCTTGACATGGAACTGTTTATGTCTTGATTCATAATCGAACTCATCGCCCACCTTGGCCAGCCTGTCGAGTTCGATCATGACCCATCCGTTGATCGTGGTAGCATCGGCTTCTATCTCCTCGTCAAACATGTCAAAGAAATCCTCCAGATTGGCTCCGCCCGCTACCATGTATATATCGTCTCCGGCCGGTCTGACGTCTCTTGATGTTACAGTGTCGTGCTCATCGTAGATGTCGCCGACGATCTCTTCAATAATATCCTCGAGCGTCACAAGTCCTGTCGTTCCGCCGTATTCATCTACAACGATCGCGATGTGCGTCCTCTTGGCCTGCATCCTTTTGAGGAGTACAGCCGCCTTGAGAGTTTCAGCAACGTAGGCTACCGGCTTTATGATCTTCTCAGTGTCCTTTATGGTCTTGACGTTGTTATTGTAAAGATCCTTCTGGTTGATCACTCCGATGATGTTATCGAGGTCGTCCTCATAAACAGGCAGTCTCGAAAGGCCTGACTCCCTGAAGACCTTTTTGATGTCCGCTACAGGTGTACCCCTTTCGACTGCAACAATGTCTACCCTCGGAGTGAGGATGTCGATCGCCTCTATGTCATTGAACTCGATAGCGTTCGCGATGAGCTCGCTCTGCTCCTCTCCGATAGCTCCGCCGGCTTCAGCCTCCTCGACTATAGTCAGCAGCTCATCCTCACTGAACTCAGGCTCGTCCTTTTTGCCGAAAGCTTTTTTGAGAAAGATCTTGAGTCCGTTGAATATGAATGTAAGCGGAGTCAGGATGAATATGAGTGCCCTGACGAAAGGTGTCAGGAAGAGTGCGACTTCCTCTGCATACTCTCTGGCGATGATCTTAGGAGAGATCTCACCCAGCACCAGTACGAGCAGGGTCACCATGATGGTGGCGATGGTCGGACCAATCTTCGCTCCCCATGTCATGATGCCGTATACAGTAGCGACAGTCGTCATGGTGATATTGGATATGGTATTTCCGACCAGCACCGCGGTGATCAGCCTGTCGAAATCCTCGCATAATCTGAGGGCGTAAGCTGCGCGCTTGTTGTCATCAGCAGCAAGGTTCTTGAGCTTGATCTTGTTGGCTGAGCTGAACGCCGTCTCGGTAGCCGAGAAGAACGTAGAGCTCAGCGTAAGAAGTATTATTGCTATTAAATATCCGTTCATTATTCCTTTCCGGTGATCTCCCAGTCGATGGTCGTATCGATCTCAGGAGTATCGTAGTTTTCATTATCGTATGTCAGATACGCCTTGGCAGTATATTTGCCCGGAGCGATCGCCCTGTTGTCTCTGTATCTGACTGCGATCTGCCAAGGAACTCCTTTCAGTGTGATGTGCTTTTCAGTACCGTCGTATTCGAAAGGTTCCTCATAATCCCAGTGAACTGCTGAAGTGTCATACTTCGCTCTGAGTATCCTCCACTTGAGGTCAGGTATCTCTGCCGCTTCGCAGTTGCGTGTGTCGTAAATGAGCCTTGCTCTTGCTGTGTACGTGCCGGCGTTGATCTTGCTGTTGTCGGTATAGACGACCTCAATGCCTTCAGGCACTCCCTCGAGCCTGACTTCCTTAACCTTGTCATCATATACGAAGACGGTCTCGTCGTCGTAGTCCCATCTGGCTTCTGCAAGGTCGAGCGGCTTCTTTGCGATCCTCCACCTGAGCTCAGGTACGGACGGAGCTTCAAAGTTCTCCTTATGTTTATATCTGAGCTTCGCCTCAGCGGTATATCCGCCTGCATCGACGCCCTTGTTTCCTACATACGCCTCTACTCTGACACCTTCAGGCAGTCCGACCAGCCTTACGCTCTTTTCCTTGCCGTTGTACACGAACTCATCCTCGTAATCCCAGTGGACTCCGCTCATGTCATAGCTTGCCTTATCGATGTGCCACCAGCATCCGCTTACAGGGGCCGGAGTCTCAAAGTTGACAGGATCCTTTGCCTCTACAACAGCCATGGCCTCGTATTCACCGGAGTTCACAGCTCTGTTGTTGCTGTAGGTCACCTTGACTGTATCAGGAAGTCCTTCAAGCTCAACACACTTCTCCTCGTTGTCGAAAGTGAAAGGTCCTTCGTAGTTCCAGTGGACTCCGCTCATGTCGATAGGCGCCTTCAGTATCTCCCACTTGAACGGCGGAAGCTCGCGCTCAGTATAGTTGCCTGGTTCTCTGTTCACCAGCCTGACAGTCGTGTAGTAGACGCCTGCGTCAGTCGCAGTCTCGCCCTCGTATATCACGTCGAAGCCTTCAGGTATACCCGCCAGATATGACTCAGGCACTACTCCCCTCAGCTTCTCAAAGAAGCCGAGCTGGCGTGTCTTTGTTGCCAGGCAGACGCTCTTAGGCGTTCCGTCATATACATATGGTCCGTCATATACCCATTCAACCGCGTCGGTATCCACCTCGACAGCAGCCGGAGCGATGCTCCATCTGCAGCCGCCGAATGCAGGCTCCTCATAGTTTTCGGCATCATATTCAAGTTTTACTGAAGCCTCATATGAACCGGCATCAACAGCCGTGTTGCCGGTATAGACCGGTGTGATACCCTCAGGCAGTCCTGTAAGTTCAACCGTCTTTGTGCTTCCGTCAAATGTGAAGCCCGTGACTCCCTGCCATGCGGCCTTCGACATATCGTATGAAGCCTTGATAATGCTCCAGTCACAGCCGCCCATCGAAGGAGTATGATAGTTTTCGGCATCGTATTCAAGATCTACGGATGCGCTGTAATTGCCTACGTTTATGCCGGTATTTCCATGGTACACAGGTGTGATCCCGTCAGGAAGGCCTGCCACATAGACGGACTTTTCGCTTCCGTCATATACGGACTCGAACTCACCTTCCCACCTTGCGCCTGACATATCATAAGTTGCCTTAACGATCTGCCACTCGCAGTCTCTTATGGATGTGCCGTTATAGTTAGCCGGATCTTTCGGTGTAAGCTCGGCATGAGCCGTATAAACGCCGGCTGAAGCAGCGGAATCCCCGGTGTATTCGACGTTCAGAGACTCAGGAACACCATCAAGTTTTACAGTCTTTGTGCCTCCGTCATATACGAACGACTTTGAGTAGTCCCATCTCAGTCTGCGGATATCCGGATCAGCCTTCTCGATCGCCCAGTCGCAGTACATCTCTTCCGGAACATTGAAATCCGAAGTGTCGATACCGAACCTCGCAACGGCTCTGTAGCTTCCCGCGTTCACAGCTGTATTGCCCTCATAGCTGACGCTCACGCCTTCCGGAATGCCTGTGAGCTGGATCCTCTTCGGCGTACCGTCAAATACAAAGCTTCCGTCATAATCCCAGGCCGCTGCGCTCATGTCATAATCGGCTTTGTCTATGCACCAGTCGATCCTGACCGGCTCAGGAGCTCTGAAATTGCTGTCGGATGTTGCAAAGCTGGCCGTAGCAGTATACTTGCCGGCTCTGTCAGCACTGTTCTCGTTATATGTAGCTGTTACATGCTCAGGCAGGTCTTTGAGCTCTATGGTCTTTCTGCTTCCGTCGTATGTGAAGCAGCCCGGTTCGTAGTTCCAGCTGACTGCTGACATATCATAATCGGCTTTTTCGATCTCCCAGTCGCAGTCTGCCACAGATGGCGTATTGTAGTTTGCCGGGTCGGATACTGTAAGCATGGCTTTCGCGTTGTATCTGCCGGCTTCCTTGCCCTCATTGCCTGAATAGTAGGCCTTAATGCCGTTCGGGAGCTGCTCAAGCATTACGCTCTGCTCTCTTCCGTTGAACACCTTTGTGCTGTTGTAATCCCATCTGACAGCAGACATGTCGTAATCAGCCTTCACGATCTGCCACTTGCAGCTTTCGATTACCGGCTGGTTGTAATTGTACGAGTCATAAGGGATCAATTCTGCAAAGGCCTCATATGAGCCTGTATCAGCCGCAGCGTTGCCGGAGTAAACCGCTCTGACGCCTTCAGGCAGTCCTCTGAGCGATACCTCATGCATCCTTCCGTTGTATTTGAACTCACCTTCATAGTCCCAGGAAGCGCCTGACATATCGTATTCGGCTTTTCTGACCGTCCACTCAAGCTCCATAGGTTCCGGAGTGTTGAAGTTGCGGCTGTCAGCAGCTGTGAACGTAACGCTTGCCTTATATGTCCCGGCATCGCGGGCAGTGTTGCCTCTGTATGTAGGCAGAACGCCCTCAGGCAGTCCTTTCAGTATCACTCTGAACTCGCTGCCGTCATATGTGAATGGTTTTTCGTAGTCCCAGCGGACATGGCTCATATCATAGTTGCCCTTATCGATCCTCCATGTGAGGTTTTCGAGTCTTGACTTTGTGAGATTGTCCGTGTCATCAGGAATGATCTCGGCAGCTGCTACGTATGTGCCTGCCTGAATCGCTCTGGCGTTGTTGTATTTGACCGTTGTTCCTTCCGGAATGTTTCTGGCTGCTACAGTCTTTTCGGTTCCGTCGTATACGAAAGCCTCTTCGTAGTCCCAGTTTACCGTCGATATATCTACCGGGGCCCTGTCGATGACCCAATGGCAGGTGGTTACATCAGGCTTCCTGTAGTTCTTCTCATCGTATTTGAACTCTGCTCTGGCAGTGTATTCTCCCGCTGCTGACGCCGAGCCGCTTTCATACTCAGGAATGAGTCCATCCGGCAGTCCGGTCAGCTTAACGCTCTTTGTCTCACCGTCATAAGAGAACTCCCTGTTTTCCTGCCAGCTTACTCCGCTCATGTCGAAGGAAGCCTTGTCGATGCTCCAGTCAAGCATCATATCAGGGATGATATCTTCATAGTTGTCAGGATCCATGACCCTGAACTTAGCTGTCGATGTATATGCACCTGCGTCAGTTGCAGAAGCGTTTATGTATTCAGCGCATACTCCATCAGGCAGTCCTGCGACATATACAGTCTTAGGATTGCCGTCATATATGAACGGCTCACTGTAATCCCAGTGTGCTTCGCTCATATCGAACCTGGCCTTGTTGATGCTCCATGAATAGCCCTGAGGGTCAGGTGCCTTGAAGTTGTCAGCATCTGCCGGCTGGAATATCGCCTTTGCAAAGTATCTGCCGGCGCCTGTTGCGGTGTTGCCCGTATATTCGACTTTTACCGCATCGCCGAGGTCATTGATTATGCCGACCGACTTCTCACTTCCGTCATAAACGAAAGCCGATGAGTCAGTCCAGAAGAGCTGCGGCAGCCTGAATTCAGCCTTGTCGATCGACCAGGCACATCCGTTGACTTCCGGAACTTCATAGTTAGCTGCGTCAGTCGGAATGAGTATGGCGCTTGCAGCATACCTGCCTGCAGCAGTACCGGTGTTGTCGCTGTACTCAACCTCGACTCCCTCAGGAACATTTACAAGATAGATTCCATGCTCATTTCCGTCATATTCGAAAGGCTCTGAGTAATCCCAGCGTACCTCCGAGACATCAATTCTGCTTTTTGTGATCCTCCAGCTGCAGTCAGCAGGAGATGCCGCCTCGAGATTGTCACCGTCAAATTTCAGCCTTGCATGAGCAGTATATATACCCGCATCGTATGCTGAAGCATTCTCATATTCGGCATATACTCCCTCAGGCAGTCCTGTGAGCTCTACCTTCTTTTCTTCTCCGTCGTAAGTGAATGCTCCATCGTAGTTCCATCTGACACCGGACATGTCGAGCGTTCTCTTGCCTATTCTCCACTCGAGAGTCATATCGTCAGGTGTATTGAAGTTGTGTGTATCCGGATTGATGAAAGACGCACGGGCTGTATATTCACCTGCTCTTCTTCCCTCGCATCCGCTGTATCTGACCTCGAGTTCTTCAGGATAAGATACCAGCTGCACGCTGTGTGTCTCTCCGTCATATTCGAAATCTGTCTCATCGCTCCATGCAGTTCCCGACATATCGTAGGATGCCTTTGCGATCTCCCACTCATATTCTGCCGGACCGGTGAAGCAGTAGTTGCCGTTGAGTGAAGCTCTTGCGAGATACTTGCCTGCCTGAGTCTCTTCAGCTCCATCGTATTCGACTTCCGCATCCTCAGGAAGGTTCAGGATGCATACCTTTTTCGGAGTTCCGTCATACACGAAATCCTCGCATCCGGACCACTCGAGATCAGCTGCATCGAGCTCAACTTTCTTTATCTCCCAGACACAAGGAGCTGCGTCCTGTGGTTTCTCGTAGTTGGCACTGTCATAATCGAACTTTGCCTTTGCTGTATAGACTCCGGCTTTTGCAGCCGAGTTGTCTTCGTAGTGCGCTGTAACGCCTTCAGGCAGTCCCTTAAGCACCACGCCGTGTTCATTGCCGTCATATGCGAAAGGACCGTCATAGTCCCAGCTCACCGGCGCCATGTCGTATGTGCCCTTCCTGATAGTCCATTCGTGCTCGCGTACTATCAGAGGTTCATTGAAGTTTTTCTGATCGAAATCAAAGCTTATCGTAGCAGTATATGTGCCTGCTTCTACGCCCTCATTACCTATGTATTTTGGAACTACACCTTCAGGAAGTCCTTCGAGCCATACGCGCTTGACGCTGCCGTCATAAGTCATGTCATCTTCTTCAGCCCAGCGTACGCCTGATACATCTATATTCGCTCTGTTTATATTCAGCCTGACAGTATTTGAGACTGCTTCGCCTATGCTGTTGGCTGCATGGAGTCTCATCAGGTATCCGTTGCATGACACAGGCAGGATGGCATTATGATTTATAGCGCGCCATGTGCCCTCTTCGCCGGTCTCGCTGATCTCCAGATATCCTGTCACCTCAGGATCATTTACCGATATGATCTCAGGCAGCTCGAACGGGATCATCTCACCGAATGAGAAAGCAGGCGGTTCAGCGATTTCTCCGATCTTCGGAGTGTGGCCCCAGATCGCGTATAGATCGAAATCTCTGTCTACTGAATCGATTTCCGCTCCGACAGGGCATGCTGCTCCGCTGCCGTCAGGATGCGAGTTCCATGTCATGAATGACCAGCTCTCATCCGGTTTGTTAAACATAGGTGGCTCGATCACATATCCTGCATTCGGCACTGTGTATCTTTCTTCAGCAGCTTCTTCAGCTTCACCGTCAAAATTGCTGTGATAAGTCACTCTGAAACCTTCAACAGCGATAGGCTTTGCCTTTTTGTATCTTCCGTATTCCTTGACCGCAAGTCTTCCGCACTCAGTGCTTCCGTCGCCCTCGATGCTGAACCCATCACCGAGAAGGATGTCTTCAAGCCTTGCGCACTGCGCGAACATCCTGCTCATATCCGTGCAGCGGTGGGTATCAAAAGATGAAAGATCAAGCTCGCGAAGATTTGCGCAGCCCTCGAACATCGAGTTCATACGGCTGACATTCGATGTGTCGAATCCGCTCAGATCTGCCTTGAGCAGTTTTCTGCAGCCTTTGAACAAACCCGTAAGAGATGCTCCGTCAGGAAAACTCACATCACGGGTCGCGACCACCGATTTAATCGTATCTTCAAAACCCTTCCAAGGAGTTCCTTCGTCAGTTAAGCCTGCAGCCTGTCCGTTGTCTATGAGGAGATTTCCGTTCTCATCTATTCCCCAGAGGCATTCGCCCCATTTCCCTACTTTTTTAAAGTTGCCTGCCATTGTTCTGTCCCTTTTTTATCATTAGTGTTATCTTAATCTGCGCTGTGATTAGCACATAATCATACATAGTAGATTATACTAAATAATCCGGGCAAAATAAAGAAATCCGCGGACCTATTTAAGATCTGCGGATTTCCGTCTTTCTCAGTTTTTTAATCAGTGCGCAGCTTCAAGCAGCGCTTTGAACATTTCGCCTGCAGGATCTACGATCGTCAGATCAGTCAGCCCGGCTATTTCTTCCCCTATATACGGAAAATGTGTGCAGCCGAGTACGAGTGCTTCGGCTCCGCACGACTCAAAGTACTTCACCAGATGAGCTATGCCGCACTTTTCGACTATCTCATCAGGAGAAATTCCTTCCTCTATGGCATGCACAATCGCCATATTTCCGGTACCGATCATATATATATCCGGGTTTGATGCCATGAGAGCTTCCTCTATGGCATGAGCCGAAAGGTTGTTTGCAGCCATCACTCCGACCCGGCTATATGCACTTCCCAGATTTCTGTA
>CACZGY010000011.1:0-5008 GCA_902780815.1 uncultured Eubacteriales bacterium | reverse complement strand
AGCGAATTGCAGTAAATGAAAAAGTCCTTTACGCCGTCCGCTATTGCAGGATCAAAAACATTGTCTATCATTGCACGCTTTCCGTCATCATCAGAGTACTGGAACTTTACCTGCTCATCGCAGTCAAGCGATACCGGACAATACAACGGCATGAAGCCGGGCTCTATGCCGGCTTCATGCGTTTTGCGTTCGATGTATTCGACACCCATCTGAGTGTCTACGGGAGTTCCCGCTATGACTGCAACTTTTCTTTCTGTCATGTTTTCCTGTTACTAGAATCTAACCTTGACGAGTCCGTTGTACTTCTCTTCGATGAACTGTCTTACTTCGTCTGTCTGGATAGCAGCTACGAGAGCCTTTGTCTTCTCGCTGTTCTCATTGCCAGCATTGACAACGATGACGTTTACATATCCGTCGATCGCATCGGAGTCCTGTGCCTCATATGCGATAGCATCATCTGCTGTGAGTCCAGCTCCCTGTGCATAGTTGAAGTTGATCAGTCCGAGTGCGAGGTCAGGCAGTGTTCCCGGGATAGTAGCAGCTTCGATTTCTACGATCTCAAGTCCCTTCGGATTGTCTACGATATCTGCAACTGTTGCTTCGGATCCGAGGCCCTCCTTGAGAGTGATCAGTCCGTTAGCTGCAAGCAGGTCAAGGGCTCTCTTCTCATTTGTAGCATCGTTAGGAACGCCGACCTTGTCGCCTGCTTCGAGTGCATCCAGGCTGTCCTTTGTTCCCTTGTAGATACCAAATGGCTCATAGTGTACATCGCCTACAGCTACCAGTTCGGTTCCGTTCTCTTCATTGTAGTCATTGAGATAGTTGATATGCTGGAAGTAGTTAGCATCCACATCTCCTGTTGTTGTTGCTACGTTCGGCTGTACATAGTCATCGAATACCTGGATGTCGAGCTCCCAGCCTTCCTCAGCGAGATTGTCCTTGATTACTTCCAGTACTTCTGCATGTGGCGAAGCTGTAGCTGCCACCTTGATCGTCTTGTCCTCTCCGGACGAGCTGCCACCGCCGCATGCAGCGAGTGTGCCAAGTAAAAGTGCGAGCACGAGTGTCAGAATGCTGATCTTTTTAATGTTCTTCATGTTTCTCTCCCTTTCTCCTTTGATTGTTATGTGAGTGATATTATTACCTTTATTATGTCCCAAAGGGGATTTAACTAATTGATGCGGTTGTCCATCTTTATCGCCAGTTTGATACCGATCTCCTGCATGATCTGTACCAGTATGACCAGAACCACGATGGTGATCCACATGATAGTCGGCTGGAATCTGTAATGTCCATATCTGATAGCGATGTCGCCCAGTCCGCCTCCTCCGAGTATTCCGGCCATTGCTGAATAGCCGAGGATCGTTATGGTAGCTACGGCAGCTCCGTTGAGCAGTGACGGTCTGGCTTCAAGCAGAAGCACCTTGCGGATAATCTGCATATTGCTTGCTCCCATCGCTTGTGCCGCTTCTATGACTCCGGCATCTACTTCGAGAAGACTCTGCTCCACCATCCTTGCTACGAACGGCCAGGCAGCAAGTACAAGTGCCGCCGTTGTCGCCGGTGTGCCAATGCCAGTTCCGATCACCATGCGGATATACGGAACCAGAGCTATCATTAGGATCAGGAAAGGCACCGACCTTATCACGTTCACGATGAATCCCATGACCTTGTTATATAACGGCATAGGTTTTATGCCATTCGGTCCGGTAACAATTAGCGATACTCCTACCGGAAGGCCGATCACATATGACAGAGCCGTACCTATCAGCGTCATGATGAGTGTCTGTACAGTTCCTTCGCCGAGGAGCTCAAACAATTGCTGTGTAGTCATTATCTGTCTCCCTCCTCTCCAAAGTCTTCATCCGGTTCTATCTCAATGAATTCTACGCCTTTTGCCTTCAGGTATTCCTTCTGTTTTTCTGCAGTCTCTTTGTCTGCAGCCAGACATATCACCATCTGTCCCTTCTGAGAGCCTCCGAGAACATCGAGGTTTGCATACAGGAAGTTCACCGGTGCTCCGAGTTCCATTATCATGTTTGCGATTATCGGCTCGCCTGCAGTTGCTTCGTCGAATACGAGTCTGACTCTGTTCTTTGTAGAGGTCTTTGTCAGCGGCTTCTCGTGGCTCTTGCCATCCGGGAAGAAAAGTTTTCTTGCTGCCTTTGTCTTAGGCTTTCTGAAGATCTCCTGTACTTCTCCGCGTTCTACGATCTCGCCGTTCTCAATGACCGCCACCTTGTTGCAGAGCTGCTTTATGACATCCATCTCATGGGTTATCACTACGAGTGTGATGCCGCGCTCTTCGTTGATCCTGCGTAGAAGAGCAAGGATGGATCTTGTAGTCTTAGGGTCGAGAGCTGATGTAGCCTCGTCGCAGAGAATTACTTCCGGATCAGACGCAAGTGCCCTTGCTATCGCTATCCTCTGCTTCTGCCCTCCCGACAGCTGCGACGGATACGAGTGAGCCCTGTCCTCGAGGTCGACTACTTTCAGAAGCTCTTCTGCTTTCTTCAGCGCTTCCTGTTTAGGCACTCCCGCAATCTCCATCGGAAAGAGGATGTTGCCTATAGCGTCCCTCTGCATCAGCAGGTTGAACTGCTGGAATATCATTGATATCTTACGCCTGTGAATGTTTAAGTCCTTGCTGCCGAGACCGGTCAGCGCGCTGCCGTTGAAGATCACCTTTCCTTCAGTCGGCTGTTCGAGAAGGTTTATCGTCCTTACCAGCGTCGACTTGCCGGCACCGGAGAGTCCGATGATTCCGTATGAGTCCCCTCTCTCGATGTCCAGGTCGATATCTCTCAGGGCAACCACTTTGCCGCCTTTTGTATCGAACTCCTTCGTGACCCCTTGCAGTCTTATGATGTGTTCTGCCATTCTGTTCCTTTCCTGAAAAAATAATATGGGGCAGGTCTTAACGACCTGCCCCGGCATCTGCTATTCATCGGCTCTGCACATGCACATGCCCATCATTCCCATTTCCATCATCATGTTTCTTGTCATGTGAATGTGCTCCTTTCATAGAATAAGTTCAGTTGCTAATATAGCAACGATTGCTTGTATTGTCAACTAATAAATCTGCAAAAATTTGTTGTTTTTCACAAAGTGCATTCTATTTTCCATCATCAGCGAGGGTTCCGCCCGCTTCCTTGATCTTCTGTCTTATAAGCTTATATGCCTCTTTCATTTCATCCATGCCCGCAAATGCATGCAGAGGAACAGGCATTATCATTGTTTCGCTCATCCAGACATATATCGCTTCTTCAGTCAGGTCGACAAGATGGATGTCCTTGTAGTCGAACGACTGATGATCTTCTCCGGCATCAGTGGTCAGAGCGTCATCTCCTATAGTGATCACGTTTTCTACTGCGTGGACTCTCTCTATGGTGTCTGCTGAATTTTTAATGGCTTTGTCCTGCTGTCTGAGCAGTAATCTCTCAGAAAAAATAGGACCGCCGATGCCGATAACAGCCGCAACCGCATAAGCGATCATGGTAAACTGATGATCTGCATGGAATAAGGTGAAAAGCGCAGCAATGCAGATACCGCTGATCAGGTATGTCAGCCTCTGCCTGTTTACCAGCTTGCGCCCGCCCGCTGTATAAAGAATGCGGTAGCGTCCGAATGCCACATAATCTTCATCAGTAAGTACAAATTTTATAACTCTGGGATTCTTTTTGGTTGCCATCTCTGTCTCCTTACTTATGCCGCCAATTCAGTTACGGCGCATTTACGGTTAACAGTATATCACATGAAAGGCTGTCATGGTTTCAATTTGCAGGCAAAAACAGTATAATTACTTGGTTGGATCCGTTAAGGGAGATAAGGAATAACAAAGAAGGGATGACAAACATGAAGACAGTTGCATTTATCGGCGGCGGAAGCTTTGGTACGGCACTCTCAACAGTACTGGCAGGCAAAGGCTGCAGGATCAACATGTACGATATCGATCAGGATCACCTTGCCCGCATGGCAGCAGATATGGAAAACAAAGACTACCTGCCGGGTGTAAAGCTTACAGGTGACTACCACTTCTGCAAAACAAACGAAGAAGCTCTGAAGGATGCCGAATTCATTGTCTTCGCTCTTCCGGCACAGCATGTCAGAAGCGCCATAAAAGCGGCTGTTCCTTACATCCGTGAAGATGCGATCGTCACCTGCATATCCAAAGGTCTCGAGCAGAAAACCCATAAGAGGATGTCTGAAGTCATAGGCGAATACTTTGACCTTGACAGATACGTCTGTATGAGCGGCCCTTCGCACGCAGAAGAATTAGGTATCGGAGTTCCTACGGTAGTTGCAATGTCATCGAAAAAGGAGGAATCCGCTATTGCTCTGGCAGAGCTCCTCAGCACTAATAAATTCAGAGTTTATCTGAATGATGACATGCAGGGCATGGAGCTCGCAGCATCGCTTAAGAATGTTCTTGCGGTTGGTTCAGGAATCGCCAACGGAGCCGGATACGGAGACAACACGCTGGCTGCAATGCTCACTATAGGCTGTGCAGAGGCAACAGCTCTTGGTGTCGTGATGGGCGCAAGGCCTTCGACATTCTTCGGTCTGGCGGGCATAGGTGACATGATCGTTACATGTACAAGCATCCACTCCAGAAACTTCCGCTGCGGCAGACTGATCGGTCAGGGCAAGAAGCCTGAAGATGCCATCAAAGAGATCGGCATGGTATCTGAAGGTATGTATACCGCTGAAGTAGTGCACGAGCTTGCTGAGCAGACAGGCGTTGAGATGCCTATCTTCAACGCTATATATGACGTCATCAACGGTAATATCACAGTAAAAGACGCAATGGACGACCTCATGCTGAGACCTATCGGTTATGAGAGAGATTATCTCTAGACCATTCTGCAATAATCAAATATAATAAAAAACGCCGGGCTCATGCCCGGCGTACATATGCGCTCGTAGCTCAGTGGATAGAGTGTCTCACTCCGAATGAGAAGGCCGCGGGTTCGATCCCCGCCGGGCGCACCACCACACTTAAAGCGTC
>CACZGY010000010.1 GCA_902780815.1 uncultured Eubacteriales bacterium | reverse complement strand
TTTTTGTATTAACTTGACTCCTGATTAAGTTGTTTTTTCTACATATTTAATAGCACATGTGTACTTCTCAAACATCTTTATTGGCATTCTTTATGCCCTCATCCTCCATACTCTTGGCAAAACCGTCAGTGAATTTCTCTGCGATCTTCCAGAGAGCAGCGTTCAGAATAGTAGCATTTTCTCTTTCTACAAGTCCCATGGATCCGATCTCACTGGAAATGGATACATGTACATCTTCTCCCATGACCTCTTTAGCGATCTCAGCTACGCGAAGTTCATTATCATTTCTGATCGTAGAGAATACACCGGATATCGCTATCGAATTTATTCCCTTTTCCTTCATCTCGTTGAAGAATTCGCGGCATGCATCTTCGTCCAGATCAGTGATGCACTCCTTCCGAGCAAACCAAAAAGTCCTGCAGAATGGAAGAAAACAGATGTAATGTCACAAAGGGCTGCATGGCACTATGCATAGCACCAATAACACAGCCCGGAATTATTTTAGTGGAATTCCGTGCGGATGCGAAGCGTGCTGTTTGCTGGGTGGGCATACATATCCGTGCAGAAGATAGGCTGGTTCAGTCTGTCGTAATAGACCTTTTCAATCCGGATGCACGGGGAGTTTGTTTTTACGCCGAGATAATCCGCTTTTTCCTTGGACAGGTTGACAATGCGAAATTCCGATTCCGCATAGGCGATCGTTACATAATAAATGTCACGAAGTGTCGCAAAAATGGTGTCCGCAAAAAGATGCTTTTCAATTTGGGGAAACCGGCTCTTCGGAAAATAACTCACACAGAGGTTGTATGGTTCGTCGTTGTGGGCTTTGACGCAATGCAGATACGAAAAGACGATAAATGTCTCCGATTCGTCCATCTTTAGAAGGGCGCTTTTCTTTGTCAATCCGTCTTTCTCCACGCAGGAGAGAATCCGGTGCGAGGTTCCGGGGAGGTTATGCTCCCAGATCTCCGTCGGGTCGTTTCCATAGCCGGAATTCTCTGTGACAAAAGTGCCCTTTCCCTGGACGCGGTTCAGGAAGCCGTCATTGCACAGATCAGAGATGGCCTGACGAAGCGTCGCCCGGCTGACGCCGAACAGCTCCATCAGTTGAACCTCGGTCGGTATCTGCGTGCCGCCCGGCCACTCTCCTTTGACAATTTTGTCTCGCATGTAGTTTTCGACCTGATAATATAGGGGTAACCCATTCTTTTGTAAAACCATAGCAACTCTTTCCGGACATCCTGTGCTGCTTCAAAATGCGTACTTCTCTGCGCACAAATATCCACTGATTTTCAATATTGTTTATATCATCCTAACATATTTTCACGAAGACGGCAACTAACAACTCACGCAGGCAGGAAAAAAAGCAAAGGACATAAACGGCCCTTTGCTTTTCCGTGTTACATTGCCTTCTTCTGCATGTGCCGCTTTTTCAGGAAAAGCGGGATCAAAACGACGCAAGCGCAGGCAACACCGATCAAATCCGTAACCGTTCCTGGGATAATCATCAGAAGCGCTGAAGTGATCAGAATGCACGAGGGGATAATCCCGAGCGGCAGGCTGAAGCAGCCGGCATAACGCTGCAGACCATACGAGAGCATTGTCGCTCCGATCAGCGCAGTGATAATTGTAACAATGATGTCGCCGGCCGCACCCTTCCAGAGAAGCGTCGGCACAAAGCAGAACATAAACGGAACGATGAATGCGCAGATACCGAGCTTGCAGGCCGTAAAGCCGACTTCCATAGGCTTCGAGCCGGAGATTGTCGCGCCGGCGTAGGCAGCCATTGCGACGGGCGGCGTAATGGCCGAAATGCAGGCAAAATAGAACACGAACATGTGTGCCTGCATGGCGGTAAGACCCATGTCGATGAGCGCCGGAGCCGCCACAGCAGCGCAGATGATGTAGGAAGCGGAGGTTGGAAGACCCATGCCGAGGATCAACGAGGCGAGCATCGTCAAAATCAGCGCGACCAAAAGGTGGCCGTTTGCAACCTCGACGACGAAGCTGGCAAATTTGATACCGGCACCCGTCATATTCAAGACACCGATAACGATACCGGCTGTGCCGCAGGCGCAGATCATGCCGCAGGCGGATTTAGCGCCGTCTGCCATCGCGTCCAGGATTCCCTTGAGGCTGAGCTTCCGGTTTTTGATGATGTAGACAATGATGCACGACAAAATGCCCCAGGAGGCGGCGCGGATGGCGCTCTGATTGAGGACGGTCATGACAATCGTGAGAACAACCAGCGGCAGGAGCATGTAGAGATGCTGAAGGACATATTTGCGCTTCGGGAGCTCTTCCTTCGCAACGCCGGTGAGATTGTTTTTCGCCGCTTCGATGTCAACCATCAAAAACACGGTAAAGAAGTACAAAAGTGCCGGGATGATGGACGCGAGCATGATCTCGGAGTAGGGAGCGCCGATCAGCTCCGCCATAATAAACGCTGCCGAGCCCAGAATCGGGGGCATAATCTGTCCGCCGGTCGAGGCGGTCGCTTCGACGGCTGCGGCAAATTTCGGCTTATAGCCGACGGATTCCATCAGCGGGATGGTAAACGCGCCAGTCGAGACGACGTTCGCGACGGAGTTGCCGGAGACGGTGCCAAAAAGAGCACTGGAGATAACGGCGACCTTTGCCGGGCCGCCGCGCTTGGCGCCCGCCAGAGACATGGCAAGATCGATGAAGAACGGTCCTGCGCCGGAGAAGGTCAAAAATGCGCCGAACACCATGAATAGGAAGACCATGGTCGCCGAGGCGTTCATCGGAGAGCCAAAGACAGCTTCATAGCCGAGCATGTAACTGATTGTCTTTTTCAAGCTGTAGCCGCAGTGGCCGAGGCCGCCGCTGAAGTATCTGCCAAAGTGGCAGTAAAGCAGAAATACGATGGCGACCGTGGGAAGAATCATGCCGAAGATGCGCCGGGTGCCTTCGAGAAGCAGCAAAAGAATGATGCCGATTGCAATCAAGTCGGCGGTTGTCGGGTTGGAGCCCATCCGGTAGGCCATGCCGCGCTCGTTGGTGATGCAGTAGATGACCGTTCCGATTCCGGCAAGCATCAGAAGCACATCGTACCAGGGAACGGTGTCCTTGAACTTTTTGCCCGGCTTATAAATTGCGTAAACAAGCAGCATGCCGAACAGAATGTGCATCTGATACAGCCGCCAGTAGGAAATGGGGTGGATGACCAAAACGTAAAAATGGAACAGAACGGCGATGATACCGAGTACATAGACGTATTTTTTCCAGAAGCCGGTCAGCTCACGCTTTTTGCTGCCACCCTCTTCCAGTTCGAGATCGTCGACGGTCTTCTCCTTTTTTTGAAACAGTTCTTTTATTTTTTTCATAACGTTTTTCCTCCGGTGCAGGGACGTAAGGGCTCACGTCCTTACGCCCCTTTGTGTTTTTTATGCGGGGATAAGCCGAGGATTCTGGCGTTTAATCAAGCTTGAGATTGTCTGGGATTTCTACGCCGATTTCCTCATAATACCTCTGTGCGCCTGGGTGCAGCGGCATGGTGAGGAAGCCGAGGTTTTCGACATCGATGCCTTCGGCGTTCTTGTCTACTTTTTCAATCTCAGCCTTGTTCTCAAAGGTTGCCTTTACCAGATTGTAAACGAGATCTTCGTCCAGGTCCTTGTTGGCTATAAAGAAGTTGCCGAAAGTGATGCATGGGATGTCCTTGTCATGGTTCTTATAGACGCCGCCGGGGATCACGCCGGAGGACCAATATGGCTGCGCGGTGAGAACGGTATTGATTTCGTCTTCCGACAGCGGAATGATCTTGATGTCCTTCGAGGTTTCCAGATCGAGCATCCAGGAGGCGGGAACGCCGGTCACGCCGAAGCCGACATCAATCGTTCCGTCTTTCAGCGCGTCACAGATACCATTGGAAGAGAGGTTCGCGGTGCTCTTTACGTTAATGCCGAGCGCGTCGAGAAGCAGCGGCACCGCGTCGCCGGAGGTGGAGCCAAGCGCGCCGGTCCCGATTGCCTTTCCTTCCAGATCCTTGATGGAGTTGATACCGCTGTCGGCCAGCGTGAAGATGTACAAAACGGACGAGTGCGTAGGGAACATGGACAGGCAGTTATCATACTTTGTGCCTTCAGCCCAGGAGGTTCCGGCCCAGCCGTCGCCGCCCAGCCAGCTGGTGGTCATGCCCATGTCCATATCGCCGGAGCGCATGGACTGCATGTTGGTGATGCCACCGGGGGTTGATTCGATGGAAATTTCAACGCCGGGCACCGCGGATTTCATCACATCGGCCCAGCCGGTGCCGAGAATGTAGTAGGTGGAGCCGGTTGTGGATGTGCCGAGAACGAGGCGCGTGGTGCCGGAAGATGCGGCAGAATCGTTGGAAGCGGTTTCGGAAGGCGCAGCTTCGTCCGCGGTTTCGGTTTTTGTGCTGCAGCCCGCAAGCGCGAAGAGCATCGTCAGGGCAAGCAGTAAAGCAATCAGTCGTTTCATAAGTATCTCCTTTCTCTTATTCTCAAATTCGCGGTTCTTTTCTCTTACTTCGTGCCAATCATTTCTTCTATATACGTTTTGTCGAGCGAAGTAAATCCCAATTTTTCCACGGTCGTGCCGGTCGCTCTGAAATCCTTCTCGCGGACCAGATTCGACGTGTCAATCAGAAGCGTCGTGACAGGCGTCGGGATGCCGAGCTTTTTGCCCATCTGCTCAACGAGAATCATATTCAGGGGAACGTCCTCGTCGATGAAGCGGTTCGGCACCTGTACGGCGTTGCCGGAGACGATCTTGTCCTGCTTGATGGGGACATAGTGCTTGCCGTTATAGCAGAGCTTGTTTGCCTCGTGGTGGTCCAGCGGCTTCAGGCCGATGGCGCGCATGACCTGCATGCGTTCCGCGTCATACAAATCGGAGATGCGGTCTGTCGTCGGTGTGTTCCATGCATGGAAATCCGCGTCAACGACGCTCGGGGACTCGACCTTGCCGATGTTGTACAGATAGTACGGAACATGGCTGCAGGGGTTGATGTTGTTCATGCCGACGCTGAGCGAGTCACTCCAAAGCGAGGTTTCGGGAATCGCGGGGTTGACGGCGGCTAACAGCTCGTCATTGCGGCTGGCGGGGAGCGCAGCCACCGGGAGATTCAGCTTGCGAGCCTTGATGCCGGCGTGCGCCGGGCCGAGAAGACGCGTTGCGTACGGCATGGAGATCGTCTCGCCGATGAGCGGCATTTTGGTGACGCCCGCTTCTTCCAACGTTTTGCGGAACAGCAACGAAGAACCTGCGTTGCCAGGAATCAGAAGAATGATGTCGGTTTCACGCACAAAAGGTGCCATTTCTCTTGCAAGATCCGGATGGAAGTTGCCGACGATTGTTACCAGAAAAACATTGCCCTGCTGCATAGCGTCTTCCAAGCTTTCCGTCGGATGCTCGATCGGGGCAAAGCCCTGAACCACAGGACCACTCATTTTGATGCCGCCGGCCGCCTGAATTTCCCGAATCGGGGCAGGATTCTTGTCGTAGATAGCGGATACCTTTGTGCCGCGAAGAACCATATCTCCGGCGAGAGACTGTCCGCCGTTGCCGGCTCCGATGATGACATACTTGTATTCCATTTACATCCCTCCTTGAAATATTCTGACGTTATGATATTCTGACGTTATGTTATTATAACGTTATAACGTCCGTACCTTATGTATACATCAAAACAGCAGCCGTGTCAATAGCATCATGGTCCTGAGACGTAAGAATCTGCTTTTTTTACAAAAAATACTTACACAATTTGTAAAAACACTCAGAAAAAGCGCGCGGACAACTAGTACGAAGCTTTAATACTGACAGATAATAAGACCAGGAAGGAAATGATCATGAACTTTTATGAAGTAATTTACAACAGAAAAACCGTGCGGAAATTTTTGGGCAAACCAGTAGATTTGGAAATCATCAAGCGGATTTTGGAAGCCGGAAACGCTGCGCCGACTTGGAATCATACCCGCGACTGGAGCTATATCATTCTCAGAACGGAGGAGGAAAAGGCTTATGCGTTTGAGTTAGTACGGCATTTTCTGCCCATAGTCTAGCTCAATTCCGCAACCCTCACGGCCTTGATGCAGATGTCCACTACACCACAGCCAAAGAGCTGGCGATGCTCACGGCATATGCATATACCTTTCCTGAGATAAGAGAATGCTGGAAAACCAGCAGCAAGACTATACAGAGCCTGAAGTATGGAAAAAAATGGACCGTTTGGTCCAGTGATTCGATTCTGGGATATATAAGCAACTTCCTTGGCGGCAAGACAGGGACAGAGGACAACGCAGGCTGCTGCTTTACCGGTGCTTACGAGTACAAAGGCAGCGTGTATATTACAGTTGTGCTTGGCAGCGGATACGGTGTCTCACGCTGGACAGATACCAAGAAGCTGCATAAATACATAACAAAATACGCGGCTACAAAGTATTAAAAAACTCCGGCGGATTTATATTCCCGCCGGAGTGAAAGAATGATTAATAGTTTTCTGCGTGGACTTCGAAGTATGCCTGCGGATGGTCGCATACAGGGCAGATCTCCGGTGCCTTTGTGCCAACAACGATGTGTCCGCAGTTGCGGCATTCCCAGACCTTTACCTCGCTCTTTGCGAATACTTCCTGTGCCTCTACATTTTTCAGAAGTGCGCGGTAGCGCTCCTCGTGATGCTTCTCGATCTCGCCTACCATGCGGAACTTAACTGCGAGCTCATGGAAGCCCTCTTCATCAGCTGTCTTTGCGAAGCCCTCGTACATGTCGGTCCATTCGTAGTTTTCGCCGTCTGCTGCTGCAGCAAGGTTCTCTGCTGTGCTGCCGATGCCCTCGAGCTCCTTGAACCACATCTTTGCGTGTTCTTTCTCGTTATCTGCGGTCTTAAGGAAAAGTGCTGAGATCTGCTCAAAGCCCTCTTTTTTAGCCTTTGATGCGAAATAAGTGTACTTGTTGCGTGCCTGGGATTCCCCTGCAAATGCAGCTTCGAGGTTTTTTTCTGTTTGTGTTCCTGCATATTTGTTAGCCATTTTTCTTCCTCCCTTGTTTAGTTATACAGTACGGCATTTTCTGCCCATAGTCTAGCGAAATATTCTGACGTTATGATATTATAACGTTATAACGTCCGTTCCTTATGTATACATCAAAACAGCAGCCGTGTCAATGACATCTATGACTTCTTTTGCAAGATTAGTCCTCCCATCCACCAGTGTCATGACTATTCCGCTGATTTTGAGCTTATCGTTGGTATGATTTCTTACCATGTCTATACTCTTCATCAGCTGAGTCATGCCTTTA
Organism: uncultured Eubacteriales bacterium; assembly: GCA_902780815.1. GTDB lineage: Bacteria > Bacillota > Clostridia > Peptostreptococcales > Anaerovoracaceae > Crickella. Next base: position 17,389 of record CACZGY010000010.1, on the reverse strand, counting down.
GCAGGCAGAAACTGCGCTTGGACGGGGATGATCACGCTGTCGGCAGCTGTAAGTGCATTGATCGTTATCATTCCTAATGAAGGCATACAGTCGATTAGGATATAGTCATAATCCTTTTTTCTTATATTCATTTACGCACTACTCCGTTCCTCTTGATTACTGGCAAGTGTAAACAAAAAAATGATTCCGCTCAATCATGCGAAATCCTTACCACAAACCCATGCATCGTTCCCGAGTCATTCCAACGTTTGAGTGCATCGTTCCGACTTTTTTCCGTTTTTTGAAAAACGCTAAAGCGCTTGATTTCACTGTGTTTCAGCGTTTTATCAGACCAATCGGGCGCACCAGTAAAAGTAAAACGCATGCTCGTTGGAATTACAGGATTCCTGCGAGTATGCGTTTTTTATTGTTTTTTACTGAATCCTACAGATATCGCTTTCACATGGCATGCCGCCATACACTTGCCGCAGCGTATGCATTCTGCCGAATCGGGCTCTGCCACGGGATCGATATCCATTGGGCACATGTCGCTGCACTTTCCGCACGATACACAGCCTTCACGGTCTATATGAACACGATACAAGCTGACCTTGTTCAGCAATCCGTAGATCGCACCGAGCGGGCACATTACCTTGCAGAAGAAACGGCAGCACACTATGCAGCCGGCAACTGTAACAGCCAGTATTGCCGCTTTCAGGATGAACAGTCCGCCAAGCTGCCCTCTGAGTTCCGGATGAGTCAGCAGCATAGGTATGCCTCCCTCGAGTGTTCCCGCAGGGCAGATATACTCACAGAATGCCGGAGCGCCAAGTCCGAAATTGTCCGTGACAAGTGCAGGCAGAAGTATAACGAAGACCACCAGCAACAAGTACTTTATGTAGGTCAGCGGCTTATATATTAGCTTTTTCGGCGACGGGACTTTGTGCAGCAGTTCCTGTAAAAACCCAAACGGACAGATAAACCCGCATACAGCCCTTCCAAATACCACTCCGAGGGCAAGCACGAAACCCAGCGCATAAAAGCCCATGCTGAATTTTGCCGATCCACCGACAGCCTGCATAGCGCCTATCGGACAAGCCAGTCTTGCAGCCGGGCAGGAGTAGCAGTTGATGCCGGGATTGCAGAAGTTTTTCCAGTTTCCTTTATACAATCTTCCGCCCGGAATGTTTCCGATATAGCTGTTTGAAAAACCGAACGCTGCAATCTGTATGAGTTTTCGCCTTATATCCTGACTGATCTTCATGCGTCTACCCCAGACCTATGCACTCGAGGCAAATATGCACTGCCTTTGTGAACACGATAAACAGTTCTCCGCGCATTATGCCCGCTGTCATTATGCCCGCAGAGAACGCAAGCAGCACTATAGCGATGATCGTTCTCTTTTTCGCTTCCAAATCTTCAGTTCCCTTTGTCCCGATTTTTATAACCCTGCCAGATATTCCTCGACTGCCTTTTTATATCCTTCCACATTTGCGCCTACAAATGGCTTGCAAACGACGCTGCCCGATTTATCCAGGATGAATGTGGTCGGAACAGCCTCAACACCTTCAAAGGTCTGAGACACTGACTCACTGGCAAGAATATTGGTATATTTCACACCGGTCTCCTGACAGATCTCTTTAGCAAGATCGATATTACCGGCTTCGCCTCCCCAGAGATCGACCGCCGCGCCGCTTTCAGTGCCTTCTGTCGGTGCATCGATCACTATGCCTATCACCTGGGCATTGTCAGGGAGCTCTTCTGCCATTGCCGCAAGGTCCGGCATCTCTCCAATGCACGGCCCGCAGAAAGTAGCCCAGATATTCAGCACGGTGACATCTTTATCTGCAAAAATAGCATCTGTCACCTCATTGCCGTCCAGATCTACCGATGTAAAGGTCCCTATGCCGGTTCCGGTCTGCAAATCTTCCACGGCATAGTGGTAATCTTCCTCTTCATCGGCTTCTCCCGATGACGTGCTGCCTGCGCAGGCAGCCAGCACGATACACATCAGGATCGTCGCTATCATTATTAAAAGCTTTTTCAACCTATCTCCTCCCTATGTGCTGATGACACCCTATAAAGCTATGCTGGCGATCGCAAGAGCGTAAAGCACAACGATCGAGACCGTAGACAGAATATCCAGTATGCCCAGGATCTTCACTGCCTTATAATCCTTGGCCAGCTTGCGCCCGATAAAGAAAAACACGAAGCCTGCAAATGCCAGAAGCACAGTAACCCCTGTCACTTTACTGATCCATCCGGCGCTGAATGGTCCCAGAATCAATATGTAAGATGCTGCCGCTGAAATGACAGGTATCAATTTAAGTATTGTTACAATCGTTTTCTTATCCATTATACATCTCCTGCCTTTCTATATAATCAATGACTCAGGCTCTGTCAAGCAGGATAGAAGCTTTGAACATATCGCCGTCGATGCTGATTTCAAACACGCCTCCCATGAGAGTCGTAAGATCCTTGGCTATCGCGAGCCCCAGACCCGATCCTTCGGTGTTGCGCGAGCTGTCACCTCGTGTGAACCTCTCCATGAGCTCATCCGGCGAAATGTTGAGCTCGGCCTTTGAAATGTTCTTGACCTCAACCAGGAGCTTTCCTGATGATGTCGAAGGCTCGGTCACGTCTATGTAGACACGGCTTCTGTCCAGCGCGTATTTGCTTATATTGCTCAGCAGATTCTCAAAGACACGGTACAGAAGCTTGCCGTCCGCTCGCACGATAGTGTTGTCGGTCCTTATATTCTTCTTTATTTTCAGTTTCTTTTTTGCCAGGCGGTCACCCATCTCAGCAAGCGACTGGTCGATCAGCGCCGCTATATCTATGTCCTCTATTTCGCAAGGTATGTTTCCGCTCGATGCCTTGGCTGCTTCGAAGAGTTCTTCGGTCAGAGTCCGGAGCCTCTCGGTCTTCTCTTTCACGACTGCGAGATGTGCAGGAGCATCCGGGCTGTCCAGGCCTTCCTTCTCGAGTATATCCAGATAGCTGATCATAGAAGTCAGCGGTGTCTTGAGATCGTGCGAAACGTTGCTTATAAGATCCGTTTTGAGGCGCTGATTCTTTATCTCGTTCTGGACCGCAGCATTGGTCGCCTCGGAAATATGGTTGATGTCCGAAGCGAGCTGGTCGAGGTCGGTCTTCGGGCCATTCTCATCTTCTTTAACGCTTATTTTATGAGTCAGATTACCTGACTTCACCTCTATAACACCCGACCTTATTTCAGCGAGCTTGCCTACCTTGCGTATTATGAGCACTATGGCGATCACCATCGAGGCAAGAGTCCAGAACATCAGCCATCCGAACTCACCCGACATGAGCATGAAAAGCACCGGAAACCCGATAAGCAGAACAGCTATCAGCGAGTACTTGATCATCAGCTTGCGTGCTGCACGGCGGTCATCATCATTCGGGATGGTGAAGCTTCTCATAGTGCTTCTGTTTCTCTCTGCGATACTCTGGCCTGCCCTGGCGATGCCTTTGCCCGCCTTTGCGACCCCATGCCCTGCTGCAACAGCGCCGACCCCGAGAAGTCCAAGTATTTTTCCTGTAAGCGAGCAGTGGATCAGCTCCCGCGCTTTTATCTTCTTGACCAATGTTACAAAACATATGACAGCAATGGTCAGGCACGCGGCAATAGCTGCGGTACAATACCAGAATGCGGTGGTATTCGAAATACCATATATGTAATTGTTGCTTTCGACCGGTTTAAATACTCCCGACAGATTCAGCGGTCCGATCTTATTGCTGCATGAGGCCATCCTCGCGACAGGAAGCGCAGCAAACACTGCTCCTGCAGCCGAAGCACAGCCGGCTAAAATATGCAGCTCGCTCCAAAGTCTGTCGAACCAGTTAAGTTTTATCTTTCCTTCTTCGTCTCTGCTGAACCTGCCTGTCAATACACATAGACCTATCACTGCCGCAATAGCGAGCAGTCCGCAGATGATGGTGATGGTCATGCATCTGCTTGTAAAGTCAGCCTGGGCATGTGTGCTTGCAAATACAGCACCCCAGCTCCACGGAGACCTTTCCTCGAGTTCCTCTGCAGACCACTGCGAGGCGTCAAGTAAATTTGCGACTGATACAGTGATCGCAAACAGCAGAGCCGTTAGTGTTCCGATAACCGGCGCAAGCACCTCCAGCACTGCATAAAGGCCCTTGCCATTATCAATGTTTTTCCGTTTTTCTTTATCCATATCCGTCCTCTATTGCTTTTCGACTTTGTATCCGACACCCCAAACTACCTTGAGGTAACGCGGATCCTTCGGGTCGATCTCGATCTTTTCACGGATCCTGCGAATATGGACAGCAACAGTATTGTCAGCACTGTATGCCTCCTCCTTCCATACCTTTTCGTAGATCTCTTCGATGCTGAAGACCCTGCCGGCGTTCGATGCCAGCAGTCTGAGGATACCGTACTCGAGCGGAGTCAGTGACACCTGCTCTCCGTCTACGGTCACGCGCCTTGCCTCATCATCTATTTCGAGTCCGCCGCAGCGTATCACTTTTGAGGCTGCAGCTCCGGCTGCACTGCCGAGCTGATTGTAACGCCTCAGCTGAGATCTGACCCTTGCAGTAAGTTCCAGAGGATTGAAAGGTTTGGTCATGTAATCGTCGGCGCCGACATTGAGGCCTGTGATCTTGTCGTAATCTTCAGACTTCGCAGAGAGCATGATGATAGGAATATTGTGTTCCTCTCTTATGCGCAGCGTGGTCTGTATCCCGTCAAGGCCGGGCATCATAACATCCATAATGATCAGGCTGACAGGTGTGCTGCGGATGGTATTGAGCGCTTCTATCCCATCGAGCGCGATAAGCGGTTCATAGCCTTCATTGCGCAGATAAAAAGCTATTGCCTCCGCGATCTCCCTGTCATCGTCAACGATCAGTATGTTAGTTTTCATGACAAACTCCTTTCGTACCTCAATTATATCCTAATGGAGGTATATTAAGAAAAGGCTATCATAAATCTTACGTTTTTCTTAAGACATAAAAACCGGGGTCTGTATATCTTCAGACCCCGGAAACAGCTTCATCTGCTTAAGTCACCGGTATTATTCGGTCTGAGCTTTCAGAGCCAGATAGAGTTCGGTATCTGTCGCAGCCTCGTAAGGATTCGTGAAAACAATGTTAAGTATTCCCAGCGTGAGCGCGCCGACAAGCTTCCAGCCTATGAAGGAGAGGTCGAGAACGAAGGAAGCCCACTTGCTTCCGTTCATCATTTTAGCAGACAGAGCTCTTGCCTCCTTTCCCAGCATCTCCGGATCATCGGCAAGAATGAACGGAACGAGTCTCCAGCAGTAAGCCTTGTAGATACCCGGAACGATCAGAAGCAGCGCCCACAGTATATTGATGATCTGGGTGCCGAACATGGTGAACACAACGTTTCTGTAGTTTGTACCGAAAACGAAGCCTATGTTTTCACCGCCTACACGCGTTTCAGGGTTTGACGCATTCTGAATGAAGAATTTTCTCGCACCTACATTCAGAGGGTTCAGCACCAGCGCAGAGACCATGACCCCTACTATAACAGCAATCGCGATCAGGTAAATGACTACTGTAGATAATAGAGCCACAGGAGCAATATTATGCCCTATCTCATCTGCATCAAGATCCTGTCCGTTGACCTCTATCGTAACCGCATCATTTTCACCGGCAGAGTCATATGATTCTACGGTCTGATCATTGTTCATATAGTGTCTGGTAGCAGCAGTTGATGAAGACGCATATCCGCTGCCTATGCCTCCTGCTATAAGAAGAATAAGAGCTGCGATTATGCAGGCTATCTTATTGGCATTATATGCCGCCTTGCCTTTTGCTTTTAACTCCTTACGATCCCACATTTTGTTTTTGTCCCCTTTCCTTTTGCGGGATCAGTATCCCGCGCTTATATCTATCAGATTCGTCAGTTTTTCGCCGCTTGCGTAGCGTCTGAGGTTTTCACAGAAAATGTCCACCGTGATATCCACTGTTTCAGGAAGCCCCATGTCTCCCGAAATATGCGGTGTTATTATGCAGTTCCTGGCTGTCCAGAGCGGATGATCCGCCGGGAGCGGCTCGGGATACATGACGTCGAGCGCCGCGCCGGCTATACGTCCATCATTAAGAGCCTCTATCAGGGCATCCTGGTCAATGACAGTTCCGCGTCCTACGTTTATTACAAAGGTTTTCCGTGGCAGGACCGCAATGCGGTCTGCGCTGAGCAGCCCTTCACTCTCAGGCGTACCCGGCACGCAGAGCACCAGCACATCTATCTGTTCATTCTCACTGCTGCTCACAACACTTGAGAAATCATCTATCCTGAACACTTCATCGAAGAACTCGCGCTTGCTCCCGCTGCGGCTGAACCCCAGGACCTTCTTTGCTCCCAGCGCTCTGAATCTTTTCGCTGCATTTTGTCCCAGATTTCCGGTGCCGGCTATAGCGATCACGCTGCCTTTTATGGATCTGATCTTCAGATCTCTGGTCCAGCCCCTTTCCGCCGTTATCCTGAAGTACTCCGGCATACGGCGCATTAGCAGCAGCGTCACCATTATTATGTGCTCGGAAATCGCCAGGCCATACGCCCCTGAGCTGTTCGTAAGCATCACTTCTCCGCTGCTGAACACTCCGCTTTTCAGAAAGTGCCCGACACCTGCCGAAACAGAGTTGCACCACTTCAGATTCGGCATCTCCTTTATAAGATCGCCGTCGTCGCAGTAGACCACCTCGGCATCTCCGATCTTTCCCGCAGCTTCTTCGCTGCTCTCATAGAATCCCATCTCAAAGCCGCATTCCTCAGCAACGGAACGCATCTGCTGTTTGTTCGCTTCGGACAGAAAGTTACAGATCGCATAGCATTTCTTCATATCGATACCCTTTCCGGTCCGCCTGTCCTACTTGAATTCAACTTTAAGAGAGTACTTTGAGGACAGATTCGAGATCATAGGCTGGAAGATCTCCCAGATGGAGTGCTCAGCCGCCGCTTTTGCATCTTCGGCAACATTCTCTGTCTCGAGCTTCTCGAGCATCCTGGCCTTGGCCTGTGTCTCCACTTCAGCCTGCTGCTCCGGCGTCAGCTTTATGTTTCCGAATGCGAAAGCCTCTTTCTCGACATCCCCGAACTGTATGCTCTCACTCGGTATATTTATTGGCTCGAGAACAGGAGCCGGCACTTTCATCGTAACTGTCTTTGTATCCTCGTCAAGCGTTATATCATCAGCAGTGAGCCCGCTCAGATCGACAGTATATACTGCCTTGCCATTGTAAGTAATCAGCTGATATTTCGAGAAAGCTTTTATCTTGAAGAGTCCTGCCTGTGTCAGTGTCGCAACGTCGGTGGCCTCTCTCGAATACACCTCGAGCTTTTTGAGCTGCTCTTCATCTCCAAGCACAGCCTCAGCAAAATCCGCCACCTTATATCCGAAGATCCTGTGATTGATCAGAGTAAGGTCGTGGTTCTCAACGGCCGTTTCTGTAGTGAAAAGCGCCTTGAACGCGTCTTTCACCGCGAGCCCGTGCATATAGGCAGTAAACATAGTAAGAATGAGCATGCCGGCTATGATGCCCACGAAAAATGTGCGTATTCTTGCGAACCAGCCCTTGCGCCTGCCCTTTTTTTCGGCTTTTTTAAGCGCATGCTTTATATCATTTTCGTTCATATCACTCATGTCTTATCCTCCTTGATGCCCAATCAGGATAATCATTATAACATATCTGTCAGTTTTTCCTTAGCAGCCTGTGTACTGCTCTGTATAAGCTCAACAATGATATCCTTTACTTCTTGCTGGCTTTCTTTCGACAAATCATTTATAGACGACAGAATCCTTTCAATCGACTTAAACATATTCACTTTCATCTCGCCGAACGTAGACATTCCGGTTGCCTCGAATAACGAGAAAACCGTGTTGACGAACAGTTCCCTCGACTCATCATCTATCTTGCTGAGCCAGTCCTGCTGAGATTTTTTGATAAGCAAACCGATAGCAGACGGTTCCGTGACCACAAATCTGTTCCTCTCGATCTGCCACGTCATGGCGTCGTGCTGGTTTATACCTTTTTCGCTGCTGTCCACAACTATGTGCTTTACTTTGCTGGTAAGCAGCATGCCTATGATGGATGTGTCAGGGACTATACTTATCACTTTCGGGAGTATGCGTTTATAGCCTTCCCGAGACATCACCTCATCACGGAAACCCGGTCCGTCGTTAGTATATACCTTGAGTATGCGGTCCTGCACTTCCTGTCTGCAGAAGGCTGAGGCATAGACAGCAAAATTTCCTCCTTTGGAATGTCCTCCGACTCGCAGCGGTCCTTTGAATTTTGCGCCGACTTCGTTAAGATAGCGCACAGCGCTGAGCTGTCCCTCCGTATCCGGCAGATAACTCATGTTGAAGTCTTCCTTCCAGCCGACCAGAGAACTGTCGGTACCTCTGAAAGACACGTAAATGCTTCCGTCATTCAGCAGGCATGTCACTGCTGAGATCTGCATTCCCTTGTAAGCATTGATTACATTCACATACTTTGTAATCTTCATGTCGCAGAAACGCCTGCCGCTGAGCATGCCGTCCAGAATCAGAGGAGCCCTGACAATATGGTTGCTGCTTTTCATTGCTTCATCACGGGAATGCATCTCAAAGTATCTCTTATCTACCGTACTGATACCGGTCTGTCTGAAGCTGTCGCTCAGTATGCCGTCAAAATCCGTGTACGCCAGCTCAGCGAGAACAAGGTTGTCCACAGCGTTGAACGGATCCGTTTCAAAAGGCACATCGCCTCTCCATTTAAGATAATCGAATAAATCAGCCATTTTTCCCTCTATTGTATGTAAACTATCCTAGTCCGTCTGAATGCCGAAGCAATACGCAGCACCGCTGTGTAGATGAGCCCGGCACCGTAAATGTATATCGTGATGATCGGCTGCTTAAATACTGTACTTCCCACAACGACAGCGATCGCCGACAGCCCGATATACATCCTGACACCGGAAAGAAGAGCTATTACTATAATGCTGATTCCGACAAGCATCCAGAACAGGCTTTTATCGGACAAGCCCTCAATTGGGCCCGTCTTTTCACGCAGAGTCTCAACAGTTTCATTTCTGAGCAGGAAAAGCAGACCCAGCATCTTGACCGCTGTCCATATGCTGAATATGATGATCCCCGTGCCCACGACGATCAGTGTGTTCTGAGACTTTCTTATTTCGATCTGATTCGGTTCGTTATTGACGAATTGCACCTGCTGTCTGCTCCTTTGCCTCGCTTCTTTCAACAAGCATCTTTATAACTTCTATGTCTGACGGCAGCCATCTGACCTGCCATGGCTCACTGAGAGGAAGCCACTTCGCTGACTCGTGCTCCAGGAGTGTCAGTTCTCCGCTGATTATGCTGCAGATGAAACAATCCATGGAGATATGGAATTCCGGATAGTCATACTCCACAGTCATAAGAAATTCATCGACAGAAACCAGAGTGTCGAGTTCCTCCCTTATCTCTCTTACGAGAGCTTCCTCCGGAGTCTCGCCTGCCTCTACCTTGCCTCCAGGGAATTCCCACCAGTCCTTCCAGTTACCGTAACCGCGCTGGGTCGCAAAGAATCTGCCGTCTTCTATCAGTATTGCCGCGACAACATTTATCGATTTGTTCATTAAACTCTCTTGTTATTTCGAATAGCGCTCGAGTATTGTTTCGTCCACAAACTCTGCCTTCAGCTCGCCGAAGCGCCTGAAATGCGGCTCAGTATTGTGACTTTTGACCGCCTCTTCATCACGCCATTTCTCAAAAAGAAACAGCTCATCCGGATCCGCGTCGGCAAAATAGAAATCGTATTTGATATTGCCCGCTTCGGCACGGCTCGCGGCATCAAGGCCTTCAGACTTGATCGTTTCGAGGAACTTCTCTCTCATTCCCGCTTTACACTTATAAGTCACATTCAGTATCTCCATGTTATACTCCTTTTCTTAAGCGCCGAGGGTCGGCTGGTCGTATTTGAACAAGATACAGTTGATCTCGTATATATCGTAATTCGCTGTCTCGATACAGTACTCTATTATCCTGTCAGACATCATGCTTGGCGAGAGAGCAAGACCGGCGCGTGCGAGCAGGTCTTTTGTTTCATCAAGACTGAGCTCGAGCGCTATAGCGAGCGCGAGCGCCGTTTTTTTGCTTGGTGTGTAATCCACATTGCTCCTTATCTTGGAAAAATGTTTTCTGTCAATATTCGCCTTTTTATAAACCTCCGGGTCAGTAAGACCCCGCCGGTCTATCAGCATGAAAAGGTATTGCTGAAAGGTTTTATCCAGATGTTTCAGGCGTTCATCAAGCGACTTCCCTTCCGTCGGAAACGCCGGCGCGTATGACGGTGAATATGATTGCGAAGGCATCATCTGCGGAACCGGCTCACCCATAGACAGCTCATAATCTGCTTCCGGAAGCTCAGGTACAGCTTCAGGCGGTGCCTCTTTTTCAGCAATGTTCCGATTCAGCAATCTGTCCAGAAGCCCGCGTCTGCCGGATGTCTCAGCCTTATTTGTAGCCGGACCGCTGCGCACGGATGCCTCCGGCATATTCGGTCCGGATGTCCCGGTCCGGCCGTAAGAATGGTATACCGGATCATACATTGCCTCCCGGTCGCCGATGAATGACTTTATGTCAGAGAAGAGCTTACCTGATACTTCGAACGACTCTTTGTCGTATACAACAAGCAGAACTTCCATCTCATTTGCGAGCAGGAATCTGCTTATCTCTGTCATTGCAATGCGAAGCGCCTCATCCTTAGGGAACCCGTACGTGCCGGTAGCGATAAGCGGAAAAGCTATCGACTCGCATCCCAGCTCAGCTGCCAGTTCCAGCGATCTGCTGTAGCATCTGGCTACAGCCTCGCACTCACCATAACTTCCGCCCCGCCAGGCCGGTCCTACTGTATGGATAATATATTTGGCGTGCAGGTCAAATGCAGGAGTCCATGCCGCCTCTCCGGGAGACATCTCACCGATCTTTTTTCTGGCTTCGAGAAGCTTCTCCCATCCGGCAGCTTCATAGATGCACTGATCGACTCCTCTGCCTACCCCGACTGCAGGATTTGCCGTGTTGACTATCGCATCAGCCTCTACATTTATTATGTTGTTGCGTATTATCTGCAGTGCCATTTTCTTTCCTCATTACTACGGCAGCGCACCTGTCCGGTACGCTGCCCTTATTATACACTATATTGTTTTTTCACGGCCTTATCCTTTTCGGAAATGCATCGTTATATCGACCTGCAGGAGTAATCCTCACGAATCTCGTCTAGCTCACCTTCGGCAAGAGTGTATCCTTTTGACATCTTTGCCATGGACTCCGCCACCACAGAGAAGTTCTTAGCTATGCCGATCCCGTCATTATGGAACCGTGCAGATCTTTCAGGCGCTATGCCGATCCTGCCCGCCATGCCGACTGCATCCATGTTGGCGCCAAGGAAAATGAACTCCCAGCCGTACTTTTTCTGCTGCCTCTCGATCATGCGCTTCACGCGTCTGTAATCGAATATGACACTGGCGTTCTCCATACCGTCAGTCGTGATGACGAAGAGTGTCTTCGCCGGCCTGTCCTCTTCTCTGGCATACTTGTGCACATTGCCGATATGATGAATCGCACCGCCGACCGCATCAAGGAGCGCGGTGCTGCCTCTGACATAGTATGTGTCGCTGTCCAGTTCTTTCACCTTGTTTACCGGCACTCTGTCATGGACAACTTCTGAGATATGATCGAAAAGCACCGTCGACCAGATGATGTTGTCAGACTCTTTCTTCTGCTTCGCAAGCATGGCATTGAAGCCTCCGATCGTGTCAGCTTCGAGGCCTCCCATCGATCCGCTCCTGTCCATGATGAAAACAACTTCTACCATATCATTCTTATTACTCATTTTGTCTCCTCCTTTACTGATACATTGCTCCCGGTGAAAATTCCTTCCCGGTTTTTCCTTGCTGCAATTACATATTAGTAAATAAAGGAGAATGCATGGTCGCCCGCCGAGCGACAATTGTGCGGGTGGGTCTCCAAACAGGAAATTTTTAAGTTCTTCTACATGGATCGCTGTTTTTCGGGGGTTAATGTAGAAAAACAAAGCAAAAATCGGTTATGTATGATTATTCATCTGCAAATAATCAAGATTCAGTAGTTATTGTAAAGCTATGTGCTCAAAAACCCTCGAATTTGGCGGATTCAAATCCCTTAAAGGGGCCTCCCTGCTGCATCACGAGAATTCGACTGGCTTTTTTCTACATGAAGCAGGCAATTTTCGGATTCTATGTAGAAGCTTTTTCCAAACTCCTTTTCATGAGACGATCCACATGGTCATACACAGAGTGCTTATTCGTAATTATGCATATTCACCCACCAATCACATTTAAAACGGGTGCCCTGTTGAGCACCCGGATATTTTGTTTCCGCAATCCTATTCTTTATGTGCGAGTCCTGTACCGGCTGGAGTTTTATTAAGCTTTCAGACTTATTATCTCAGTTGCGGCCGCAGCAGTTTTTGTACTTTTTGCCGCTTCCGCACGGACAAGGATCGTTTCTTCCGATCTTAACGCGTTTCACCTGAGCGCTGTTTTTTGCGGAGGATCTCCCGTCTGCACCGTTTCCGGAACTGCGGTCTTTCTGCGACATAATAGCTACCATTTCATAGTAGTCGTGACCGCGGTTATCTCTGATGCGGCAGTCTCTGCTCATCTCGATATAGAGCTCCGTGAACCTGAAGCGGTCCTCATCAGACTCGAACTCAAACGCATATCCCGCCTCATCACTCAGATCGCTTTTGCCGTGGATGAACGCCTCAACTGCATCATTGACACGCATATGATTGTTTACAGTCTCGTAAAGATCGTGAACTTTCAGGGCTGCGGTGTCAGGGTCGCATCCGAAAGTCTTCTCGATAAATTCCTTTATCTTTTGATGTGACTCGCGGCTTATAAGGCTGCCCTGTTCGTAAAGCTCCTCAACTTCCTCTGCAGTCGGTATATAGAATGGCAGATCGCCCTGCACCTGCTGTTCAAGAAACTTGTAGTATTCATTCTGCTCAAAGCCGTTCAGCACAAGCTTTCCGTCTCTTTCGGTGAACCACTGATAATACAAAGGCGTAGAATCGAACAGATCCATTATTTCCGGCATGTCAGCACCGGGATACCTGATGGCAAACAGATCTCTGAGAGCCTCATATGTCATAACACCATAAAGATACTTGCCTGCCTCGATACATTTGTACATCCAGTTTCGCTTGCGCCACTTCAATATAAGCTCGTCAGAGCGCACCTCTTCATAGGCCGCGCGGACTTCCCCAGGGACCATCACTTTATCACCCGGTTCGCAGAGCACCAGGCCTTCTCTCTCGAGAAGCTGTGCGAGTATCTTGTCTGTCCCGACCGTAAGGATCACTCCTGCGGGTTTGTCGAGAAGAAAGCGGAACATGGCCATTTCACTTTCTCCGAGTGCTGTCAGTCTATCCTCAAAAGAAGCTGTATTGATCGTCTTTTTATCGTTGTCTTTCATAACCGGTCTTTTCAGTTTAGTTGCTCGGATGAGGCATATAAGAGTAGAGGTTCATTGCCAGTGCGTTGATAGGCATAGTCTGCAGCCATACCTTACCCGGTCCGGTCACGACTGTGTTGAACAGACCCTCACCGCCAAGCAGCACATTGGTGAAGCCCTTTACGGTCTGGATCTCCATGCTGCATGTGGCTTCCATTGCGGCCACATAGCCGCTGTCAACGATCAGCTTCTCGCCTGCAGCAAGCTCTCTTTCCTGGACGGATCCATCTATCTCGAGCCATGCATAGCCTCTGCCGGAGTATTTCTGCATGAGGAAGCCTTCTCCGCCAAAGAAGCCCGTTGCGGCTCTTTGCTGCAGATAAATATCCATGTTGACGCCTTCTGTCGCAGCGAGGAACGATGTCTTCTGTGCGATGATCGGAGTCTCCCCGATGTTGAACACCATGATATCTCCCGGGCAGTGTTTTGCAAGAGTGAGCTCGCCTGCCTGAGCTGCTGTATAGTGATTGAGCGCAAGTGATTCACCCACGAGCGCTTTTTTGAACATGCCTCCGAGGCCGCCTGTCTTTGTCTCCATCTGGATGCCCGGCGACATCCATGCCATTGCACCGCTCTGGCACTTTATGCTTTCACCCTGTTCCATGTGCAGAGTCAGCACTGTGAACGGCTGATTTTTGATTTCATATTTCATTAAGCATACTCTCCTTTCAAGATTTACCGCGAATATTATACACCCTGTATGCTGTGATGCGCATCACATTATATATGCATAGAAACCTTGGCCATGTTATAATTTCCATAGTATTTGCACCGAAAACGGCAGGGGGAAAAAGAGTTTTTCGCCAAAAGCCATCTATTTCAGAACCGGAGATGCGAAATGAGAAAGAGACACTATTTAAAAACAGCATTTGTAGGCGGGCAGCTGATCACCGGCAGACATAAAGCTGCAATACAGGATTCACTGGTAATGATCAGCAATGGCGGAATCGATTACGCCGGAGAACGTAATTATGATATGGCGCCAAGCCTTGCAGACTATGATATCGTAGATATCACAGGGAAGACCATAATGCCGGGTCTTATAGATGCTCACCTTCACTTCAGCGGCAACCTGAACGACAATGATTCTGACTGGGTCAGAGAGCCGTTGCTCCAGAAACAGGTAATGGCAGTTCAGCAGGCACATGAATGCCTTGAAAACGGACTCACTACAGTAGGTGAAATCTCAAGATTCGGAATTCCTATCAGGGACATGGTCAATACCGGACAGATGCAGGGACCGAGAGTCATAGCCAGCGGCAGAGGATTCTGCGCAACGGCTTCCCACGGAGATTCGCACAACTGCTCCATAGAGGAAGTTGCTGCCGGCCATCCATGGGCAGAAGCCGTAGACGGTCCATGGGAGCTTCGCAAGGCTGTAAGACGCAGACTTAGAGAGTGCCCTGACGCTATCAAGATCTGGGCTACAGGCGGCGGTATTTACAGGTGGGACACATCCCGTGATCACCACTATACATTTGAGGAGATCAGAGCTGTCGTAGAGGAATCAGCAATGAGAGGCATTCCGGTCTGGTCGCACACATACGGGGCAACCACCCCTTCGGTAGATGCGGGTGCAGACTTCATCATCCACGGATTTGAGATCAATGAGGAAGACATGGAAAAGATGTATAAAAAAGGCATCTATTTCTGCCCTACTATCAACTTCCTCCCTGCATGGCTGTCAACATATCCGCCTCAGTACATACCGGGTGTGCATGACAAGTACGAAGGTGCAACGCTCATAGATAAGGAGCTCGCGCGGCTCTACGATAACGTCAATAAGGCCTACAAGATGGGTGTCATTATAACTGTGGGTTCTGACAGCTTCAACTCGGATTCAACACCTTACGGTGTTACCTCAATCGGCGAGATCCACAGATTTGTAGACTCCTGCGGAATGAGCGAGATGGATGCGATCATTGCAGGAACAGCCAATGGAGCCAGGGCTCTCGGGTGCTACCATATCACCGGGTCCATTACCAGAGGCAAAAATGCAGACATGCTTATAATAAACGGTGACCCGCTGAAGAGCATTTACGACATCAATGTCGACAACATGGATATGATCATCAAGGACGGCGAGGAAGTGCTTCGCTACAAGGATAAATAGAGAGCAGGAGGAATTGACATGAACGACAATATGGATGAAATCAGAAAAGGTCTGGCTCAGATCCTCACAGTGCAGTATGATTATCCGCCAACCGGCGAGGGTTCGCTTGGATACAAAGGCAACAACCTTTACAGATTCAAGGTTTCTGACGCTGATCTTATAGACGAGGCTCTGAATAAGAGATCGGAATCCTATTCGCACTCTTACAATTATCAGGTGCTGGCTCAGGAGATAATCACCGACCTTCTGGATGACGGGCTTATCACCTACGGAGGCTATGATTTCAAGAAACAGCAGAAAGAGAATCACAGTATCTGATCACAAAAACAAGATGAGGCAGCCGTTATGGCTGCCTTTTGTGATGCGTAAAAAAGAATAGGAGTGTTCACTCCTTCTGCCCTAGTATCGTGGCTCCGAATATGATCGCCGCGCCGGCTATCTCTCTTGCGCTCATCATCTCATGAAGGAAAAGTGCACCGAATATCATCGCGAATACGGCTTCAAGGCTCATTATGAGAGCAGCCGTTGTTGAATCGGTATATTTCTGACCTATTATCTGCAGCGTATAGCCTCCGGCTGTCGGCACGAATGTCTGATAGAGCAATATCGGAAGACCTGCAAAAACTGCAGCAAAGGTAGGTCCCTCTGCAATAACAGCGATCACCAGACCGGCTATTCCGCAGAAGAAGAACTGTGCCTGGGAAATGAGTATAGCGTTATCCTTGTCGACAAAACAGTTGACTGCAACTATCTGTGCAGCGAATCCTGCTGCGCTTACAAGAGTCAGCCAGTCACCCTGAGTGGCTCCTCCGAGACCGCCCTTCAGGCTCATAACTGCAAAGCCGATCATTGCGAGAGCTATGCAGAACACGGAACGTCTTTTTACCCTGCTGCCCACGATCACGCTGAAGAATGGTGTAAAAACTATGTATATCGAGGAAATGAATCCTGATTTACCAGCGCTTACAGTCAGCAGTCCTATCTGCTGAGTCGCTGTTCCGATAAGCATAAACAGTCCGCACAGAATACCGGCTTTCAGCAATCTCTTTTTTCTGTATTCGATCTGGCTCTGAGAGCAGCACTTCTGTGAAAGGTAACCGCTTGTCCTGAGCCCGCGCATAGCGACGGGAGTCAGCACAAAAGCTGCCATTAACTGTCTTACGGCATTGAATGTCATCGGCGGCATAACCGCATTTCCGAGCTTTTGGGATATGAAACCCGTGCCCCAGAGTATTGCCGTCAGAAGAAGTATGAGATTACCTTTATTTTTCTCGCTCATGCGTCGATTTTACTCAAAAAAGCGCTTGACTTCAAGGCTTTGACACCTTATACTAATCGAGCGTGTGCGCTGGATAGGCAGCGCCGCGAGCTGAGGCAGGCATGTACGCCGGCAGCCGAAGCACTAATATTTATTACTAGTTATGCCGAAACAGAAAGGCGACCGCGCTTGCGCGGGCAAGTCTCTCCCAGTAGGCGGACCGAAAAAGCTCTGCAATAAGGCAGCCGTACCGTAAAACAGACGCGAAGCACATAGGCAGATCCAAGTAGGTAGAAAGGAATCAAGATGAAGTCTTACATCGCTAAGCCATCCGATATCGACCGCAAGTGGTACGTTATCGATGCAGAAGGAAAGACTCTCGGAAAGCTCGCTGTAGAAGCAGCAATGCTCCTGAGAGGAAAGAAAAAGCCGACTTACACACCGCACATCGACACAGGCGACTACGTCATCGTGATCAATGCT
>CACZGY010000009.1 GCA_902780815.1 uncultured Eubacteriales bacterium | reverse complement strand
TGCCGGTCTGCATCATTGTCTACGCAGCCGTCCGCTTTATACCGCGCGAGAAGCAGCATATAGAGTAGATTTGCCGGACAGCATTCAGGCAAACAGCTCTCATCAGTCCGCATTTGCAAAAAAATCCTGTGTGGTAAATATATATACGCAAAATCGCCATATAGACTGATAGAAAAAAAGGAGTTTTGAAAATTCTTCTACATGAAGCCCCATTCCGGGGCTTTTTATGTAGAAAAAGTATCAGGAAAAGGGCTGGATTTTGATTGATTCTGAAATATAGCATCAGGAAGGATCTTACAGAGCGCATTATCGTCAGCTAAAATGCATTCCGAACACGGTTTTGTCTCTGAGAAGCAATGAATACTAATGAATAAACGATATGGGCTTTTATTTTTCTACATGGATTGCTGTTTTTAGGCTGCTCATGTAGAAATTTTTTACAAACTCCTTTAACATGAGGAATAGATCACATTACGAAAAGAGGAAACAGATTGGAAACGATTATTCTGAAAAAGATATCTGATGAATTGGAGATAAAACTCTGGCAGGCTGAAGCTGCAGCGGAGCTGATCGACAGCGGCTGCACCATACCGTTCATTGCGCGCTACCGCAAAGAGGCCACCGGCGCCATGGATGATGAGGTGCTGCGGAGCTTTGACGATAGGCTGAAGTATCTGCGCAATCTTGAGGACCGCAAGCAGACTGTGCTGGCGGCCATTGATGAGCAGGGGAAGCTTTCTGATGAACTAAGGGCAAAGATAGAAGCTGCCGATACAGCGGCTGTTCTCGAAGATCTTTACAGACCATACAAGCCAAAGAGAAAAACACGCGCCGGGATCGCCAGAGAAAAAGGGATGCAGGGTCTCGCGGATTATCTTCTGTCAAAAGACTCAACAGGTGATCCTGTTAAAGAAGCGGAAAAATACATTTCCGAAGAGAAGGAGATCCCTGATGCTCAGACTGCGCTGAACATGGCTCAGGACATTATCGCGGATGATATGTCCGATGATGCTGATATAAGGGCATGGATAAGGAAGAAAACGCACGATAAAGGTCTCGTTACATGCAGCCTTGGCGCGGAAGGGAAAAAGCTAGCAGCTTCCGGCGAGCGCTCGGTGTATGAAAACTACTACGAATACAGTGAGGCAGTTTCAAGGATACCGGGACACAGGGTGCTGGCGGTAAACCGCGGAGAAAAGGAAAAAATCCTTTCGGTATCTGTAGAAGCGCCTGCAGAAGAGATAGATGGATATCTGAAACGCAGGATGCTGCGCGGAGTGACGGAAAGCTGCAAACCATTCGTAGAGGCTGCAGTCGAGGACGGGTACAAAAGGCTGATAGCTCCGTCTATAGAAACAGAAATACGCGGCGGCCTGACAGAGACAGCGGAGGAAGGCGCCATAAAAGTATTCGGATCGAATCTGGAGCAGCTTCTTATGCAGCCGCCGCTGAAGGGAAAGACTGTTTTGGGCTGGGACCCGGCTTTTCGTACCGGATGCAAGCTTGCTGTATGTGACCCGACCGGCAAGATCCTGAAAACTGCTGTGATCTATCCGACTGCACCTCAGAACAGAGTGGCAGAGGCTGTCAGGGTTCTCGAAGACCTTTGCGACAAATATGATATCGACGTTATTTCAGTCGGAAACGGTACTGCTTCGAGGGAATCCGAAAAGATTATCGCAGACTTCATTCACTCTTATGAAAAGAAAAGACGCGGCAAAGATCTTCGCTACGCAATAGTCAATGAAGCAGGCGCGTCAGTCTACTCAGCCAGCAAACTTGCTACTGAAGAACATCCGGACCTGAATGTGGGTGAAAGAAGTTCGGCCTCGATCGCCCGCAGACTGCAGGATCCGCTGTCAGAACTCGTAAAGATCGACCCTAAAGCGATAGGCGTCGGACAGTATCAGCACGATATGAACCAGAAACGCCTGGGAGAAGTGCTGGCTGCAGTAGTGGAGAAATGCGTAAACATGGTAGGCGTTGATGTGAATACAGCGTCGCCGTCTCTTCTTGCCTATGTTTCGGGAATCAGCAGACAGGTAGCGGCAAACATAGTGGCATACAGAGATGAGCACGGCAGATTCAGCGAACGCAAGGAGCTTCTGAAAGTTCCGAAACTCGGACCAAAAGCTTTTGAGCAGTGTGCGGGTTTTCTCAGAATTACGGACGGGAGCGAACCGCTTGATTCTACGTCTGTGCACCCGGAAAGCTATGATGCAGCAAGGACCATACTCAGGGAGTGCGGCTACAGTGTTGAAGACATAACTGCCGGAAGAGTCAAAGGCCTGACGGCAGGGAAAGATATAGCGGAAAAGCTGGGTGTAGGAAAGTACACATTTGCCGACATAGCGGCAGAGCTTGAAAAGCCGGGAAGGGATCCAAGAGAGGAGGTCCAGGCGCCTGTTCTCAGAAGCGATGTTCTGGAGATGTCAGACCTGGCACCGGGGATGGAGCTGAAAGGCACGGTGCGTAATATCGTGGATTTCGGTGCATTCGTGGATATCGGAGTTCATCAGGACGGTCTGGTGCATATATCCGAGCTGGCAGACAGGTTTGTAAAGCATCCGCTGGACATCGTCAAAGTAGGAGATATAGTGAACGTAAAGGTTCTGTCGGTAGATGAGAAGCGCGGCAAGATAGCGCTGTCGATGAAAGGCCTGAACAAAAAATGACAGGGAATCATCATTCCCTGCCTTTTTTTACTCTCCAGTAGTGCTGATAAAGCTCTTCTGTTGCCAGAGCCATTTTTGTAACGGAAAAATCCGTTCCGTGAGGGTATATGTACCAGGTGTCCTCCAGCGTGTTGAGGTCCACACAGTCTCCGTGCTTACCGAGATATTCGTACTCGATGTGGCATGAATAGAGTGAAGGAACGTCTTTTTTCATAAGGAATTCATCTCCGTCACGATCCACTCCGCGTACTGTAAAGCCGTTCATGTCATGGACAAGTGTTCCCTCACCCAGCCTTACAAAGCCAATTGCATTCGGAAGGCTGTCGACTGTGACACTGAGTTCACCGCTTGAGTATGTGCCGTTTTCCACCTCGCGCCGGACATTTGCGCGTTCCCATTCATACCAGTCAGGAATGTGAGAGAATTCGGTCTCTCCTTTTTCTGCAGACAGCTCCGACAGATCAGAGAGATTCCAGCGCTTGCCGCACTCCATACAAAACAGCTGCCGGCCGCTGGATCCCATGCGGAATTCTGTTCCGCATGACGGGCACTGATACAGCACCTTGTGGAGACCTTCGGCATGTTTTTTATATTTCACTCTTATATTGCGTTCTTTCTGCCAGGCGAAATCATCGTACTGGAATGCGTCTGCAATGCCGGCGTTGATCTCGTCAACAGGAAGATCCTTCAGTTCCTCTGCAGAATACAGAAGCTTCATTTCCGCTTCTGTAGGAGAAATCCCTCTGTTGTGAAGGTTCCAGAAAGGGGAGTTAACGTGATGTCCGTGGCATATGAGTGTAACTACCGGAACCCCGAGCAGCTTGCACAGCTTTCCGAGCGAATCGGGAAGCACGGCAGTTGTACCGCATAGTGAGTATCTGGCCTCGGGATAGATCACGGCTATGTTTCCGTTCACGATCACCTTGCGAAGGTGCTTTACGAGACGGAGGTTGCTTGTGAATTTGCGCTTGCACAGGCAGCCGACGTTTCGAAGGAGCCTTTCGCGTCCGATGAAACCGTCGATCGCAACAACGTAGTTGGCGCGATGAGGAAACATCGCACGGCTTGCAACCTTGAAATCCATAAATGCATTATGATTGCACAGCAGAAGATATGGCGGCCTGACACCGTCCATGCCGATTTTCTGCAGTTTTGTGCGGTGCCGGATAGTTGCCGGGTAGCTGAGTGCAGCGATCAGCGGCATCAGATACCATTTGGTTCTGGTTGGCGGTTCACTCATGTCAAACCTGACAAATTCTTCTTTCATATGAACTCCATGTCTGTGCCTTGAAACTTCAATCGTTCACCTTTTTTTATTTTACTATATAATGGTAAACCGTGTCATCCTTGCTGCATGACAGATAAGAACCTTCTGCCATAGGATATGTCTTGTGCTATAATGAATTAGTTTTTAATCGATGATAACCGGGATAAGATTGTTTCAGATGAGACTGGTAAAAACAGACAGGCTGCCGGCCAGCAGCTGCGGAGCGGATGTAAAGCTGTCAGTTGAGGGAGCTTTCCGGATAGTAGAGGACATGGTCACGGAACTCATGGGTGACCAGCATATCGACGGTGTCACGTGCATGCGGGAATACAGCGGCATGTGGGTATTCGTGCGCAACAGGATCGAGATGCCTCAGAGACTCGCCTGGATGGATGAATACACAGCAACGTGCTATATAAGCTCCTTCTCAAAGATCAGGCTATACATTGATACAGTGCTTGAGAAAGCAGACGGAAGCATTGCGCTCAGGTCCAGACTTGAACTGTGCGCAGTAGATCTTGAAACAGGTAAGATCAGGAAGTCTGAAAGTGTTGGTGTAGGTAAAAAGACTCCTGCGGAGGAACCGCTGTTTGATATCGCTTATTCAAAGGAAAAGCCTGTACGCGGCGACATCGTGGATGAAATCACAGTACGCTCGGCTGATATAGATTACTGTCATCATACTAACAACGTCGCGTATGTACATTACTTCGTGAACCAGATTGGGGTCGATGAGCTGATAAAGAATCCGGTCAAAGCTATAGAGGTGCAGTATGCGGCGCAGACACATGAGGGCGACAAACTGGTTATCTATCGCTGCAGTTCCGAAAATGAAGCATATGTAATAGAAAAGGACGGCACTAAAGTCGTCAGCTGTATCATAACGCGATAAGCGCTGCATTAGTAAAAGTAAAGGGATTTACTAAAGACAGGAGAAAGCAATGAATGAAGTAAAGAACCCAAGGAAGCCGCTGATAGTTTTCTACATAATCATGCTTCTGTTCATGTTTGCGTTCAATTCCCTGATAGCTCCGATGCTTGCAGAGGAGCAGAAGATCAAGGAAGTGGACTACGGCACTTTTATGACCATGACTGAAGAGGGGAACATCGGGTCTGTTCAGATAGAAACAAACCAGATACTTTTCACAAGTAAGGACGGCAAGGATGTATACCGCACCGGTGTTATGAATGATCCGGATCTGGTCAACCGCCTGCATGCGTCAGGCGCGGAGTTCACCAGTAAGATAATCAAGGAAATGTCTCCGCTTGCGAGCTTTTTCCTGAGCTGGATACTGCCGATCTTCATCTTCATCGCACTTGGACAGTTCCTGAGCAGGAGGATGATGGACAAGGCAGGCGGCCCGGGTTCAATGATGTTCAATATGGGCAAGAGCAATGCCAGAGTCTATGTAAAGTCCTCGGACGGGATCAAATTTGATGATGTTGAGGGCGTTGACGAGGCGGAAGAGAACCTGCAGGAGATAGTGGATTATCTGCACGATCCTTCCAAGTACAGGGATATCGGCGCATCAATGCCGAAGGGCGTACTTCTTGTAGGCCCTCCGGGAACAGGAAAGACAATGCTTGCCAAGGCTGTCGCCGGTGAAGCTGAAGTACCGTTCTTCTCGATGTCAGGCTCTGAATTCGTTGAGATGTTCGTAGGCATGGGCGCATCAAAAGTCCGTGACCTGTTCAGACAGGCAAAGGAGAAAGCACCGTGCATCGTGTTCATCGATGAGATAGACGCCATCGGTCAGAAAAGAAACAGCGGCAATTTCGGAGGCAATGATGAAAGAGAGCAAACGCTTAATCAGCTGCTGACAGAGATGGATGGATTTGAAGGCAACAGCGGAGTCATAATCCTCGCAGCGACCAACAGGCCGGAGTCGCTCGATCCTGCTCTCACCAGACCGGGCCGTTTCGACCGCAGGGTGCCGGTTGAGCTGCCTGACCTCAAGGGCAGGGAAGCGATCCTCAAAGTACATGCCGCAAAGGTAAAGACAGAAGATAACATAGACTATCTGGCGATAGCACGCATGGCATCCGGCGCTTCAGGTGCTGAGCTTGCCAATATAGTAAATGAAGCGGCGCTCCGTGCGGTAAGAGACGGGCGCAATGCAGCATCGCAGTCTGACTTTGAGGAAAGCATAGAGGTAGTCATCGCGGGATACGAGAAAAAGAACTCGATCCTTACCGACCACGAGAAGAAGGTCGTGGCGTACCACGAGATAGGTCATGCTCTTGTGGCAGCGATGCAGACACATTCTGCTCCGGTGCAGAAGATAACGATCGTACCACGCACATCGGGCGCGCTCGGATACACCCTTCAGGTCGATGAAGGCGATCACTATCTGATGACAAAAGAGGAGCTGGAGAACAAGATCGCTACCCTGACTGGAGGACGTGCAGCCGAGGAGATCGCCTTTGGATCTGTTACAACAGGTGCCTCCAATGACATAGAGCAGGCCACAAAGATAGCCCGCGCAATGATCACACGCTTTGGCATGAGTGATGACTTCGATATGGTGGCGATGGAGAACGTGCAGAACCAGTATCTCGGAGGAGATACCACGCTTTCATGCTCGGCTGAGACACAGGCAAAGATAGACGAAAAAGTCGTTGAACTTGTCAGAAAACAGCACGAAAAAGCCAGGAAGATACTCATGGATAACCGCGGCAAGCTGGATGAACTTGCGGAGCATCTTTATGAAAAGGAAACGATTACCGGCGAGGAATTCATGAGCATCCTTGAGGCTAAATAGATGTACTAAAAAAAGAACTATAAACTGCCAGACAAATTTGATATTTATTTATCGTATTGTCTTTTAAGGAAGATCATTGGTCTTCCTTTTTTTATGCTTATTAAAGAAAAGAGGTATTATGAATCTATTTCAGAAGTGGATGAACATCAGCCTCGTGCTGAGAATATTCGTCGGTCTCATTATCGGAGCTATTCTGGGCTTTGCGCTTCCGCAGTTCACATGGATCTCCATACTCGGAGATATGTTCGTAGGAGCCCTCAAGGGTATAGCTCCTATTCTGGTATTCGTACTTGTTGCATCGTCCCTTGCTAATGCAAAGGGAGGAAACGCAGACAGATTCAAGACAGTAATCTTCCTGTACATGCTCAGTACACTTATCGCAGCGTTCGTTGCAGTATGCATGAACTTCATCTTCAAAGTAACTGTACCGCTGACAGGCATCGAGAATGTTGCAGAAGACCTGACCCCTCCGGGATCACTGTTCGAAGTGCTCAAGAACCTGTGCCTTAGCTTTATCGCCAATCCGGTACATGCCATTGCAAACGCCAACTACATCGCTATCCTTTTCTGGGCAGTGATTCTCGGTCTGGCACTGAAGGCTGCCGGCCCTGGAACCAAGTCGTTCTTCGCAGACATGGCAAGCGCTCTTTCGGTAATGGTACGCTGGGTCATCAACTGCGCACCATTTGGTATCCTGGGTCTTGTATTCAATGCGGTTTCGACAAGCGGACTTGCGATCTTCAAGAGCTACGGACAGCTTGTAGCACTGCTGGTATGCACAATGCTTTTCACTTCGCTCGGTATCAATGCGATCATCGTAGCAATTACTCTCAGACGCAATCCGTATCCGCTTATGTGGTACTGCATCAAGAGAAGTGCGCTTACGGCATTCTTCACAAGAAGCTCGGCTGCCAACATCCCTGTAAATATGGAGCTCTGCAAGGATCTCGGACTTGACGAGGATATGTATTCGGTATCCATTCCGCTCGGATCAACTATCAACATGGACGGAGCCGCAGTTACAATAACGACTCTTACACTTGTTGCCTGCTGGACAACAGGAGTAGACGTTTCGTTCCCGATGGCTATCCTGCTGAGTATCGTTGCTACACTTTCCGCATGCGGAACATCCGGTGTTGCAGGAGGATCCCTGCTGCTCGTACCGCTCGGATGCTCGATGTTCGGTATCCCTGGAGATATCGCTATGCAGATGGTAGGAATCGGTTTCATCATCAGCGTTATCCAGGACTCTGTAGAGACAGCTCTGAACTCCTCCGGAGATGCTATCTTTACAGCAACTGCAGAATTCTATTCCTGGAAAAAGGAAGGACGCGAGCTGCCGCTGTAAAAACAGTAAGATATTTGCTGAACAGAACCGCTGAAGAATGTACTTCGGCGGTTTTTGTTGGATAACGCAAAACGATAGGGTATCATAGAAATGAAGGAAAAAATGTCATCTATGCGATCGCGGGCGATATGCTGCGGGGATCCATAATTGACAGCGAGTATAAGGGCCTCTCAACTATTGAGGTCATGAATCTTCTGACACCTGATGTTGCGACCATCGGAAATCACGAAGTAGACTAAAGGCATAAGTACGATTGGAATAAAAAAGGGTGAAAAGATGATACGTCAGCGAATAGTTTTCCATGGATGGGTACAGGGTGTCGGCTTCAGATACAGGGCGGTATTTGCGGCAAAAGCGCATGAAGTAACCGGCTGGGTAAAAAACAATCCGGACGATTCAGTGACAATGGAGATCCAGGGAACACAGGAGCAAATAGATCAGGTGATTACAGAGTTGAAACATGCAAGATTCATACGCATAGAGCGTATGGATGTCACGGATGTTCCTCTGTTAGATTCAGAGAGAGGCTTCCGGGCTGTAGGATAATAAAGGATATATATAATAAATATTTTTTGTCAGGGGTTGACATTTCCACTCGACCGCATTAACATACCTTCTGTATTTTTCATAAGGAGGGGAAAAAACAATGGTTATAATTAAGTGGACAAATAAGTACAGCAATGAGACAGGCTACGTTGCATCAGTTTCGACAAAGAATGAGTGCTTCATCAACACTTTTGGGGAAGAAGATGCTAAAAGATATTCTGAAAAGTCAGTTGCAGGAATAATGAAGAAACTGGAAGCATATCACGAGACAGATGACAACGATTTTGAAGTAATTACGTTATAAGACAAGACGTCCGGACCTGAATCTTACCATCCGGACGTTTTTTTAGGCGAAAAACAGGGAAGATTGGTATTAGTTTTTGTAATATTGGATATGCAAAATAACCATTTTACTATTAGCTGTAAGAGTGTTATTTTTTTATCAGACAAAGAGAGCCGCATATCAGCAGACTGAAGCGGCATGAAAAATAGATAAAATAGATTTTTTACAGGAGGCAATAAAATGGTAGGAATCATCGCAGTAGCAGGTATTCTCGCAGTATCCGGAGCTCTTACTTATGAGTTCGAAGAGAAGATCGCTCCAAAGAACAACTAATTGATACAAAGTTCCACATTACATACTATTTAGAAAGGAAACGATCCGGCAGCACTGACGGATCGTTCTTTTCGTTAGCGTATATTTTTCATGATGTATTTGATTACGAATTTTGCCAGAGGACCTGCATATTCAAGAGATCTGATACCTATTCCAAGGGTCCGGTAAGCTTCAGGCTCAAGCATGCGGGTGTCATAATCGCCCGGGAACTCATTGATGGTGAGTTCCGGCAGTATTGCCAGACCCAGTCCGCGCTGCACCATCGACAGCACGGCGAAGTCATCCCTTGAATAATACCTTACCTCAGGAAAGAAGCCCGCATCCTCGAAAACCCTGTGAGGGTCGTTGTCATAGCTCTTGTAGGTCATTATGAAAGGGTAATCTTTCAGCTTTTCGACAGGCACATAATCATAATTGCTGAGCTCATGGCCGGCAGGGAAAGCAATCAGCATAGGATCCTCGAGGATAGGAATGAAGTCTATGCTGACTTTGTCTCCCGGGTAACTCATGAGAGCTATGTCGAGTGAGCCATCAAGCAGGCCGTTTATCATTTCATCGTGACCAAGCTCCTCGATCTGAAAGACGACCTGAGGATAATTATTATGAAAATATTCTATGATCTGCGGGACCCAGTACACAGAAGTGCTGACGTAGGTTCCTATCCTGATGGTTCCGCGGCGCAGTCCCTGAAGTTCAGCTATTTCCTGGTCGAACAGCTCTTCACTTTCGACTATTCTCCTCATCGCAGGCAGGAGCGTCCTTGCCTCCTGAGTCGGTTCAACGCCGCGGTTTGTTTTGACGAGCAGAGGGAAACCGACTTCATCCTCGAAAGCTTTCATTATCTGTGTGAGGTAGGACTGCGTGTATCCGAGTACCTGACCGGCTTTGGTAAGACTGCCTTTATCTATTGCAGTAAGCAGGATCTTGATTTTCTGTGTATTCAATTCACTTTGCTCCGTTATATATAATTCTCTATAAATCCTCAGAGGTGCTGCTAGTACCAGCCGTGGGAACTGAAATGCGCCCATGCTGCAGACGGAGAACCGTATCTTCCGGCTATGTACTTGAGACCCCATCTTATCTGCGGTTCAGGATTGGTGTAATAGTCACTTCCCTCGGATGCCATCTTTGAGCCCGGCAATGCCTGCGGGATTCCGTGTGCTCCGCTGCGCTTATTATGTGAGTTAGGGTTCCAGCCGGACTCCCTGTTCCACAGGTAAATAAGCGGCTCCAGTTCCGATGAATCCCAGCCGAAATCCGGCAGGAGCGAGAGGGCATACTTCTGGTATTCTCCCTTGACGCCATCCGCTATCGGCAGACCCTCCGGAATGTCGGTCGATACCTTGTCGCCCGGAATGTAATACTCTTCTCCGTCCACAGAGATGCGGCTCCAGCCGTTATGCATAATGGCTGTACGACGGATCATCTTGTCTTTACCAAGTGTTCCCGGGCTTTTGTATGATGTGTCGGCGCCTGTCCTGTACTTTGTCTTTCCGGTAGTCCACACATACTCATAGACTTCCTCTGCGACACCTTCCAGATATGACTTAACGACTTTGTGAGTCGCATCGTCCATACAGTCTGATGCGCCCGCAACAGCAGCCGAACAGACTTGCCCGAAAACACGCATTTCAATATTGTGACACCAGATACTGTAAATATAACAGCAGGCCAGTATCACTGAAATAAGTTCGGCCGCAATTACTATCTTCAGTATTTTAGGCTTTGAACTTTCTGCTCTGGCGTGTTTAGGCTTTATGCTTTCTGTCCTGACGTGTTTGGGATTTGAGAGCTCTGCCTTGGAGTGCTTGGGTTTTACGCTTTCCTGATCGTACTGGATGCCGTTTACCTCTCTGACTTTTTTTATTATCTCAATATTAATCAAATTATCATATGAAGTGCTGAAATTTCAACTATAAGACAGCAATCTGCATCATATACCTGCTGCTGCTGTCATGTACGGAAGAATGTACTAAATTAAAACAGAATTCTATATCACACAAAGGTTGATATCCTGCCTGCGGAATCCTAAAATGGGTATGCAGTAATTGAGGAGAAAGCAGTGTCAGGATCTACAAACGACAACGGCAAAGATAAAGCAAATAATGAGAAGATAAACTTCAAATGGAAAGATATTGACGAAGGCGTCGGTAAGAAATCCAGAAAAAAGTTTTTCAAACTAAGAAAAGGCAAGACCGCCGGCAAAGCAAAACCTTTAACGAAGGGCAGGGTGCTTATAGGCGTGCTGTGCCTTTTTGTGTTTGCGCTTGCAGGGGCTTTTGCTTACGCATATTACTCTGTGCCGAGTATCGATCCTGATGCCAGCAGCATTTATTCCAATATTGATCTCAGCTCTATTATCTATGATACAAAGGGTGAGGAGATCGACAAGCTGTACTACACCGAAGACAGGGAGATTGTTTCCATACAGGATATCCCTGAAAATACAAAGAATGCATTCATCGCAATAGAGGACAAAACGTTCTATAGCCATCATGGACTGAACTATAAAAGGCTGTTTGGGGCGGTCCTCAGCAAACTGACCGGGCGCTCGAGCGAGATCAGCGGCACGTCCACCATCACGCAGCAGCTGGCCAGAAACGTGTTCCTTTCGGATATAAAAAGTGAGCGAACGCTGAGCCGTAAGTTCCGCGAGATGATCTATGCCCTGAAGATCGAAAGGGCATATTCGAAGGACGAGATCCTCGAAGCATACCTGAACACCATATATCTGGGCTATGGATGCTACGGGATCAAAGCTGCTGCATATACATATTTCGGTAAAGAAGTTGACGAGCTCAGCCTTGCGCAAAGTGCTGCCCTTGCAGCTTTGCCGCAGGCTCCGGATTCCTACGCTTTGCTGAAAGACAATGAGGATGAGAATACGACATACATGAAAAAGTACGGCCTGTATGCAAATGAGCTCGTTGTTGAAAGGCGCGATCTGGTGCTCGATCTCATGGCAGAGCAGGGCTATATCGACGCTGCAGAGGCAGAGAAGGCAAAGAAAAAGCTGAGCAAAATACTGCATCCGCACATAGAGAAGAAACCTAAGGAACTGACATATTTCACGGATTACCTCACGACCGAGGTGGCAAATGACCTTGCAGAGAAGTATTCCATGTCGCTTGAAAAGGCGGAACAGCTCATACATACTGGCGGTCTCCGGATCTATTCAACGATCGACCAGGATATACAGAATGCGATCAATACCGAATTCAGCGATGACTGGAATTTTCCGTATTCGGAGGAAAGTCCACAGGCAGCGATGGTGGTGACTGAGGTCGGCACGGGCCGGATCCGCGCTATGGTAGGAGGAAGAAACACCTCCGGGCAGAAGCTTTTCAACAGGGCAACTTCTCCGAGACAGCCGGGATCGTCGATAAAACCGCTGGCCGTTTATTCTGCTGCTCTTCAGAAGAGTGAGGACTTCGCTAAACGCGGTATGACATTCCCGTTCGTTGATTATGGGTTCGACAGACAGGGAGTATACCGCTGGGGAGACTATATCACAGCCGGATCAACAGTAATCGACGAGAGGCTGTTCATAAATGGTGAAGTCTGGCCGCTTAACTTTTCAAGGCGGTTCTCCGGCTACAGGACCTTCAGGACAGCGCTTCAGCAGTCTATCAATACCTGTGCAGTGAAGATACAGCTGCAGGTCGGAGCGGAATACTCGATGGAGATGCTCAGAAAATACGGTATCTCAACGATCGCTGATGATGCTTCTGAGCCGACTAATGACTATAATCCTGCAGCAATGGCTTTAGGAGCGATGACATATGGAACAACACCGCTCGATATGGCTATTGCTTACGCAACATTCCCGAACGGAGGAGTGAAAGTTTCTCCGTCTGCATATACAAAGGTAACAAACAATAGAGGAAAAGTGCTGCTTGAGAAAGAACCTGAAGAAACCCGGGTGCTCGATGAGGGAGTAGCGTTCATAATGAGAGACTGCCTTGAGTCCGTAGTAACCAGGGGCATCGCCGGTAACGCAGCGATATACGGCGCTCAGGTCGGAGGAAAAACGGGAACCACAAACGATAACTATGATTACTGGTTTGTGGGATTTACTCCGAAGTATTCTGCTGCACTCTGGATAGGAACAGACCATAATACAGTAATGAGCGGATCGTCAGGGACAGCAGCTCTTTTATGGAGCAGGATAATGAGGCAGGTGCCTGACATAACAGAAGGGGAATACCCTCCGCAGCCGGATGATGTAGTCAATGTCTACGGAGAGTACTACACAGAAAAAACACGTCCTTGAAAAGATTACGAATTACCAGTTGGATCTTGCGAACTGACCCTGCATTCTTTCGTAGAACTTCTGGTTTTCTTTACCATACTGTGTCTGGCACTCATCGAGTGCGGCTTTGTATATTTCAACATTGATATGATCATTGATATCGATTTTCCGGGCACCGTCATCGAGGAGTCCGAGCTTGTCCATGTAATCCCAGGCTCTCACAACTGAACTTTTCATAGGACCGATGTTAAGATCAAAATGAGGGTTGTCCATATAAGCTCTGACATAAGCCTCGTCCTTATTCAGGGATTCTGCCATAAGGGCTACAGTTTCATCATGATGCGCATCATAGTAAGACATAGCGCGTATCCATGCTTTGAGGAGAGCTTTGACTGTATTAGGGTTTTCATTGACCCAATCTGTCGGAGCTTCGACCCTGCAGCAGGAATAATCCGGGAGCACGTCACTTGCATAGGTAAGAACCTTGAGATCCGGGTCAGTGTTGATTTCATAGTTCAGATAAGTACCAACCAGACCAAAATCCGCCTTTCCCTCCTTGACAGCCTTTATACGCTCCTCATGAGTGTCACATGGCATCCATTTGATGTCTTTCAAAGGATCGTAACCCATATCGAGAAGAGGTCCTGTCAGTGCAAAGAAATTCGGCTCACAGGCAACCGTCTTTCCGATCATATCTTCTATTCCCGTCCATTTCGTATCTACTTTGGAGAAGACCGGCAAACAGCCTGTAAGCATGTACCCGCCGATTATGGTCAGATCCTGACCTTCCGAGATCCGCTGAAGGGGGAGATTGGTTCCCTGGTTTGAAGCGATGTCAACCCGGCCGTTTTTAAGAGCGTCGAAAACAGCGGCATCATTTTCTATCTGCACACACTCAACCTTGATACCTTCGTCTTCAAGATATCCTTCTTTCTCCGCGATTGCATTGAAAACATGACCGGTAGGGGTCATGGCAAGTCTGACTGTCTCTGTCTCAGGCTGTCCGGACAGGCCTGAGGGTTCAGATTTTTTCTCCTTTGCACCTGAAGAGCATGCTGCAAGAGATGCCGCCAGCACCAGACACATTATAATCGCTATATGTTTGATTTGTCTCTTCATCGATTTACTCCATTCAGCTAATAATCACATAAGATTACTCGAAAATACTGTCATCTTTACGCGGCTTGAGGTATTCTTCAATTTTCTGGCGATCAACATCATTAAGTGTTGATAACGTGATGTTAGGGAACGGAACGTTGATATTGTGTTTGTAGAATATCTGCAGAAGCTCCCTGTTGAGGTAGCGGGTAACCGCTTTCACATCTGTTTCAGAGCAAAGGCTGAGCACGAAAAGTTCAACGCCGCTGTCCTGGAGTGCTGATACACCCATATAGGTAGGACCTTCCAGAATCTTTGGGTTTTCATCATGAAGACGAGGCAGCTCTTTTTCGAGAATGTCCTCTACATATTCAAGATCCTGACCATACTCAATACAGATTTTAGTGGATGCATACGAAGCCTGCTGAGTCATATTCAGAATGCCTGAAATTTCACTGTTGTTGTATATCTTGATATTGCTGTCATCAGTGCCGAGTATCTTGGTGGTGCGCAGACCGATATCCAGTACCGTTCCGCGATAACCGTTTATGGTTACGATATCTCCTACCCGGAATTCACCTTCAAATACTATGAAGATTCCTGCAAGTATATCCTTGATCAGGCTCTGCGCGCCAAGACCAATGATAAGAGACAGGATTCCGGCGCTGGCCAGCAGTCTTGAAGAATCTATTCCAAGGAGATACAGACAGTAGAAGAGTCCGAACAGTGCGCCTCCGTATTTCATAACAGAGATGAGCAGATGCCCGATAGTTTCACCTCTGGCTCCGAGAAGAGTAGTTGCCAGTCTTACAGGTATGCGGAAGAGTCCGACGCCAACGAATATTGTCATCAGGACCATTGCACATGAACTGAGTGCAAATATGTTGGTGCCTCTGTCCCATGCACTGCTGATAATGTATCTTATGATCGAGTCTTCATTAAACAACGTCTTTGCGTTAATGATCGTGAGGAATACATAAAGCATTAGCAGTGCTGCTGCAATGCCGACAAGCGTAAGAAGTTTCTGCTCCGGACTCTTTTCTGCCCAAGGGATCCTTTTGTTGTCCCATCTTGAGGAGGCTTTGACAGTCGTTGACTGACGTCCTGACGGCAGAATTATATTAAATATCGCTGAGTCAAGCCCTTTCTTGGATTGCGCTTCACTCATGGTCGCGTACAGCGATTCTTCTTCTTTGGTCGTGAGAGTAACAGTTCCCGACAGGAAAAGAACAACCAGGAAACTGATAAGAGCAGTAATCAAAGCAATAATAAAGCGTGCTTTGTACATTTCGGATTTAGGCAGGGCTGTTCCGATGAAGTATCCCTCTCTGTACTGGAAACATGTAAAGTAATTAATATCATTAACTCTTGCGAAACCATAGTAATTTGTTCCGGAGAAAGCCTTGTCTGAAACACCGAGCTCCTTAGCGGGTTTGCCGATGCTGACTTCAACCGGAGAGTATACACAGAGGTGGTCCTCGCTTGTGTCGAACATTACTATAGCGCCGCCGGCCAGCATATTAGTCGAGAGAACGTTGCCTACATCAGTCGAGTCAAGCAGTTTACCGGAAGTCTCGCTGTCAAGGCCGATCTGTACCATTGACGTATGAGGGGTGATAGACTCCTTATTATCGGAATTCTCATATACAAAACGTGATACATAAACGGTATCACCATCAGCATTTTTTCTGGTGTAATAATTGAAAGGGACACCTATAAACTGAGTAGTTTCACCTAAATCATTGGTCATTGCATCCTGAACAAGGCTGTCTGCTCTGCCGTCAAGGACCTGCAGGAAAGGATATGACTGAGCTTCTTCATCATGACTTACAGTAAAGAACCAATTGGCGGTATTTGTCCCTATAGTGTGGCCGTCTTCATCAAATATGTAGACCGAATCAATATTATTTGCATCACACAGTTCCTGCAGCCTTGCTGATGAAGAGACAGATTTAAGGGAATTGCCTTCGTCATCCTTGAGGAAAACTCTTTCTCCGCTTTTGTCATAGTAGCTGTGATACTTATCGGACTTAGCATTAAGCACGGAAGGATCCTCTTCTATGAGGAAGGAGATCAGCTTTGCCTTGGACAGGAACCGGTTGTTGTAGTAATTCTCAATGACATCACGGTTATCCTGGCTTTCCTCATATCTTCCGGAGACCTCATCCAGTGCAACATTGGATTTATTTATGCCTTCCGTGATCTCGAGCAAAGTCTGCGTATAGAATGAGATTCCGAACATGACGATCACGCCGGTCAGCATCAGCGGAAGAACTTTAAGGAAAATAGTTTTGTCAAAATATATAGGGTTCTCTGAGTCAGGTTTGAGGATGCGCCGCTCTGTTTTTATTTCATTACGTACAAAGTTGTTCCTTATTATGACAGCATATGCCAGACAGATCAGCAGAACGAAAATGAAACCTGTTATGGACCAGAACAGCACGTGCTTGTCGTTTGCAACGATTTTACTCTGATCTGTGACTGCACAGATCACCGTTTTATCACCGCATGTTTTGGAAACGCAGAAATATCTGACACCCTTGATGGTCTGTATACCCCTGTACCCATCCTGCATTGCTTCTTCGGAGAGCCCAAGACTCATGGCATTCTGTCCCGTAAGAATGTCGTCCCCATTTCTGTAATAAATAAAGGTGCCGTCTTCCTGATCAACAGCAAACATAAAACCATCGTTGCCTACTGCTGCCCGGCTCAGCACAACAGAAACATCCTTTAGGGATGAAATCTGAACATCCAGTATTGATGCATCTGCGCCGAGGACAAGTCGGTACTCATTGCCGCCGAACTTATAAGGCATTGAATAGAAGTAGAATGTACCGTATTGATTGCCAACCTCGATAGGTGCGACAGATCCATCGTCTTTGACTGAACCTTTGATAATATCGTTTACGTTTTCCTGTGTCATAAGAGCTCTGGCAGCAGGATTGACACCATACAGAGAAGGTTCACCTGAAATAGCTATCTTCCCGTTCATATCCATGATGAAAAGATATTCTATACCCGATCTTTCTACCAGATCAGCAAAAACCCTGGATCTTGTCTTGTTGTCAGTGTCTACCAGAGAATCAAACAGGCCGCTGGAAAAGAGCTGAGACATATCATCAAGTATATCCTGATTGCTGTCATGATATATGTCGGTCAGAGTGCTGACATTTTCATTGTTTTCTTCAAGTATCTGGACAGTCTCCTCAAGAGCAAGAGTGCTTATTTCTTCCTGCTTGGCAATAGCGGTCTGCATCTGCATCTGCCTCAGAAATACTCCAACGGCGACTGCACCGATAATGATCAGTACAAGATTGACCAGCACTTTTGTCAGGAAATATCTGTTGGCTTTCCTGCGGATCTCCTCGCTTACAGGAGCATGAGTCTGTGCTTCATCTGCCTGCACTGTATTCTCATCCCTGATATCGGGTTCTTTCTTGTTGCTGTGTTCTGACTCAGTCATTGCGGGATCTCCTTGCAATTTGATTGCTAACTGTTTCCCTTATAATATCACAGTAATATTGATTGGTTTCGTTAAGAAGTTTTAAAAAATATATATCTTAGTTATGCAAAAGCCCTTCTAATGTTTCAAACAATATGTCCGGTTCCACCGGTTTGCTCAGGTGCGCATTCAGACCTGCCTGCATGCTGCGCTGAACATCCTCATCAAAGGCATTTGCAGTCAGCGCTATGATAGGGATATCCTTTGCATCGGATCTGTTCATAGCCCTGATTCTGCGGGCCGCCTCCAGCCCATCCATTTCAGGCATACGCAAATCCATCAGAATTGCGTCATAATAGCCCTCTTCATGCTTCTCAAACATTTCTACGGCAATACGTCCGTTCTGCGCGTGATCCACTTGTATCTCACGCATGGAGAGCACCATGATCATGATTTCGGCGTTTACTGTGATATCTTCCGCCAGCAGTACTCTGCGTTGTCTGAGATCCGCCGTTTCCCGCGCAAGTTCAGCGTTCTTCTTTTTGAAAGCCTCTCTGAACTCATCGAGCACCTTCCCGGCGAAAAGTGGTTTCGCAACAAACGTGTCCACACCTGCCGCCTTTGCTTCATTTTCAATGTCATCCCAGCTATATGAGGTGAGTATGATCACCGGCGTTTCGTCGCCCACGGCGGCACGGATCTGACGTGTCGTTTCCACGCCGTCCATGTCAGGCATTCTCCAATCCACCAGAATCAGGTTATATGGCTCCCGTCTGGCATGGCGGAGTTTTGCCATCTCCAGCCCTTCTGCTCCGGACAATGCCTTTTCACAATTCACGCCTACCTGTCCCAGTACCAGCTGGGCATGTTCGCAGGCGATAGGATCATCGTCGATCACCAATACGCACAATTCGTGTGGCTGAAGATCCTTTTCCTCTTCACCGATGCTCTCCCGGTCGCAGTCGATGAGCGTGACCGTGACAGTAAAAGTCGTTCCTTTGTGTTTTTCACTGTCTACCGAAATAGTTCCGTTCATCAGCTCAATAAAGCTTTTTGTTATGGCCATACCCAGGCCTGTGCTTCCAAAGCGGCTCGTGCTGGATGAATCCTCCTGACTGAATGCATCGAACAGCTTAGGAAGAAAATCCTGACTCATCCCTATGCCTGTATCGCTGACGATGAAGCGAATCGTGGATTTTCCGCTGAATCGTGCAATTGTTTCCACATCAAAGGTGACGGTACCGCCTGACGGCGTAAACTTGACTGCATTCCCGAGGATATTGATCATAACCTGCCGCAGTTTCATTTCATCGCCAATATAATAATCGTCGAGTGCGCCTTTTACGCGGCATTCATACTCAATGCCCTTATCACTGCACTGACTGCTTATAATCGTATTGATCTGGGCCAGCATCTTTGCGAAAGAAAACTCTTCATTCTTCACGGTCATGCGACCGGATTCGATGCGGCTCATATCAAGAATGTCATTTATTATGCTGAGCAGATGCTGGGCTGACAGCCCGATTTTCTCAAGGTGCTCGCGTGTCGTTTCAGATATGCCGGGATCATTCAGTGCGATCCGGTCAAGCCCGATGATAGCATTCATCGGAGTACGGATTTCATGACTCATATTTGACAGGAAGGCTGTCTTTGCCTTGTTGGCCTGGTTGGCCTCTTCAAGCGCAATGCTCAGCGATTCCCGCTGCTGTGCCAGCTCCTGCATCATTTCCTTTTGCCCGGTGATGTCTATAAACACACCTATATAAGTTATAGGAGACCCATCCGGACGGCGTGTAGGTTTTCCGACAGCTCTATACCAGCGATATCCTCTGTTTTTCGTCAGCAGACGGTATTCTACATCATATGTCTTTTGACCCGTATAGTCTGAAATTGTTTCATTGAACTCCTTCAGTACGCGTTCCTTGTCGTCAGGATGCAGCAGGTCGGACCATGATTCCAGTACATCCGGAAAGTCATCTGTGCCTTGATAGCCAAGCATTCTCCGGAACTCATCGCTCCAGCTGACCCGGTCCATCGCGCCCGTTTCATCGAAACTCATTGTCCATTTGCCGGATCCGAGCATCTCGTGAATAGTGTCAAGAGACGCAGCCTCGTTCTGCAGTTCAGCGTAGAGATCATCATGTTCTTTCGCTTGTGTTATGTCGATAGTCACGCCTCTGTACTGCATCGGCCTTCCTTCAGGATCCCGTGAAAGTATGCCCTTGCTGCGGAACCACCGGACTGAACCGTCCTTTTTGCAAAAACGGAAATCATAACCCGTTGTGCTCATGATGCTTTCATCAAAAGCATCAGCATTCATAATATCAAAAAGAGTATCCCGGTCTTCCGGGAAAACGCCCCGCATGAATGATTCCATTTCATTCGGAAAATCAATCTGGTCACTATAACCCATCAGCCTGCGGAATCCATCGCCCCACTGTACAGATGCCGG
Organism: uncultured Eubacteriales bacterium; assembly: GCA_902780815.1. Classification (GTDB taxonomy): domain Bacteria; phylum Bacillota; class Clostridia; order Peptostreptococcales; family Anaerovoracaceae; genus Crickella. Next base: position 20,165 of record CACZGY010000009.1, on the reverse strand, counting down.
AGAGCCATCCGGTGCATAGTTGATTACCCAGCTTCCCGCCTTTGTAAGATCAGTAAGAAGACGGTTAGTAGCAGCCAGTTCTTCTATTAATTGTCTGTCATTTTCATCGTTTATCCAGTTCATAAAGTGCTCCCTTCATCCAGGTCTGCTTATCTTATTCCTGAACTGCTGTGAATATGCTATATATTATACTTTGTTGAACAATCATTGTATACTGATACACAGATCAACATTTACAATCTGACTTTGCTGATGCAGGGATTTCTTAAAAGAGCAAAGAAGAGTGTGATAATGTGTGCTATTATATTGTTAGAATTGAAATACATACTATGGAGGACATTAAGACAGAGATAGGTTGTTTAAGCTGAAAGAAAGGAGATAGCAATTATGGGCTTGTATTTAAAAGATTTATTTGCGGCTATCGCTGTTGTCTTTAACGCAATCCCGATGGCCATGTTTTCATTATCATATGGATTTGCTGCATTCCCTACAGCACTTGGCTTCATAGTCGGCGGCTTCGGCATGCTTCTGACTCACCAGATCGCACCGATCTCGCTGCAGGCAGAAAGTATCGTACTTGCAGGAACCATCAGCCATGACCGCAATGAAAGACTGAATATTATCTTCTACAGTGGTATCGTAATGGCTATCCTGGGCTTTTGCGGCGTACTGACAAAGACCATGGACTTTATCGGCCCCTGCATCCTGAACGCCATGCTGGCAGGTGTAGGCCTGATGCTGGCTAAAGCAGGATTTGACATGATAAAACAGAACAGATTCGTTTCCGGCATATCCATGGCATCAGCACTGATTGTCTATTTTGCGACCAACGATCTTATCTGGACGATTGCAATCTCCGTTATTGTCAGTGATGTTGCACACCTTATCAAGGTCAAAGTGACAGGCCATCAGGATCACTTGCTTGAGGTCGATATGAGTAAGGAAAAGCTCATACCGCTTAAACTGACAGTTAATACACATATCATCCGCAGCGTACTTGCCGTCTGTACTCTTCAGATAGGCGGAAATATCGCTTATGCCACTATTACGGCAGGTATTGCCGGAGAAACAGCGAATGTAGACGCTATCACCGTTTATTCCGGTCTGGCAGATTCCGCAAGCGCGTTCTTCGGCGGCGGTCCGGTAGAAGCAATCATAAGCGGTACCGCGGCAGCACCACACCCGTTGCTTGCAGGACTGTTACTGGTTGCAATTGTATCGGCGATATTCCTGACAAAAACTATCACAAGGCTGGCTAAACACATACCTGCGGAGACCATTTCCGGATTCCTGTTCGTACTCGGAGCATTTGCAGTCTTCCCTGAAGATGCAAAAGCGGCACTCACAGAAGATCCGATTGTTGGTGCCTGTGTAATCATTGTTACAAGCTTCTCCGATCCGTTTATCGGTATGGTATCCGGTATCGCACTGAAATATGGATTGATGTTCCTCGGAGCATAATATGAATAGATAAATAAAGAAAACTCCGGTCTCCGGAGTTTTTTTGTGAATGATAAAGTGCCTGAAAATGCGTACCATGAGCCTGAAAACCAGTAATACTATGGTATTATTGGCGGGAAAGGGGTGTTGGATGATTTATATTGATAACATTTACAAAGGCCTTCTGGTATTCCCGTTTATAGCAGCGTTATTCACGCTGCCTTATGCGGTGTATCAGTATAACAGGCATGGTTCGGTATCTAAGTACAGGACGCTGATCATCTATAGTTTTATACTCTACATGCTGATCGCGTACTTTATGGTCATACTGCCGCTTCCGGACAGAGCATCAACCGCAGGAAATACGTGGCAGGAACACCTTAACCTGATTCCTTTCAGACAGATCTGGCTGTACTGGCATGACAAATCTTTTGAAGTTGCGGCTTTTAAAGCATATCTTGTGAGCATGTCGCTCTGGCAGCTGCTGTTCAATATCCTGCTGACTGTACCGTTTGGTATATACATGCGCTATTACTTCAAAATGAGCCTGAGGCGTACGGTCATTTACTCATTCCTGCTGAGCCTTTTCTACGAAACGAGTCAGATAACAGCGCTTTTCGGCATATATCCGGGACCATACAGGCTGGCTGATGTTGAAGACCTGATATGTAATACGATGGGAGGCGCCGGAGGATATTATATTGCATCTGTATTTGCAGGAGTGCTTCCCAGCAGAGATGAGATCGATGAGAAGTGCAAAGCATCAAGTCTCAGAGTATCGGGTATGCGCAGATTATGGGCAGGACTTTTTGACTATGTGTGTATTGCCGCAGTGTATGTCTTCCTGCTTGGTGTGATCCGGGTCCTGGACCCTGAGTTTACCGGCTACTCCATATATGGAGAGGTATACAGCTGGTCTTTTTTCTGCGTAATATCTCTATTACAGGTTCTCTTTACTAAAGGATCAACACTGGGGCATGCTGCGTGCAGGATGACTCTTATGTCAGAACACGGAGGTACAGCATCAGCGTGGCAGCTAATAAAGCGCTACCTTTGTCTGTGGCTCTTTACGGATCTGCCGCTGATCATTGCCGGACAGCTTATGAGTGTACGCTTTGCTTTCATAATTGACCTTATTATATTGGGACTGACCGCTGTCTCGCGCTTATATTTCATCATATACTTCGTCAATGTAGTTTTAAGAAAAGGCAGATTGATGCCGCACGATAAACTCAGCAGAACGCTTTATATGGTATCCGGTTCGATCCGATGATATTTTCTCAATAACTGCGCTTAATGATGTTATAATTTCGGAATAAGGAGAATAACCGGAGCCAGATAATCAGGGTGAAACAGGAGGTGCAATGAAGGAGATTTTCCTTTATCTGATGATATATGCCGGAAGTGCGCTGATGGCTTACAACATATACCGTTATGTGTGCTTCTCCAGAGATGTCCGGAAGCACGGAAACTGGGATCAGGAGCAAAAGCTGTTTAATATTCCTATCATGCTGCTGATTCTGTTTTTCATCGGATATCTGACCGTCGGTATTTTTGGGAAGCCGGATCTCGTTATGGCGGGTATCCTTTTTGGCGGGAGCATTTTCGTGTTTGTTATGCTTCTTCTCATCCGCCGTACATTTGACAGGATCCAGGAAAATGAGCAGCTTGAGGCGAGGCTGTTTGCCGCTGAAGAAGCAAGTAAGGCAAAAACTTTTTTCCTGTCAAATATGTCACATGACATCCGTACACCTTTGAATGCCATTATTGGGTATACCACGCTGTCAAAGCGGGAAGGTGCTTCGAATGAGGAAAAAAGTGAGTATATCAACAAGATCGAGACGGCAAGCCGACAGCTTCTGGAAATAGTGAACGATGTGCTGGATATGAGCCGCATCGAAAGTGGCAAGTTCAGCCTCGAACCGGCCTGTGTGGATCTGGAAAGCTGTATACTGGAAGCGTGTGATCTTGTCAGGGTACAGCTGGAAGCAAAAAAAATCGAATTAGCCGTATCCTGCAATGTTTCGCATAAATGGGTGCTGTGCGACAAGGTTATGCTGGATCGCGCTCTGATGAATCTGCTGTGCAATGCGGGAAAGTTTACGGAAGAAAACGGCAGTGTGTCCCTGCAGCTGAATGAGCTTGCCGCAGGTGACGAGGCGGGCAGTTATGAAATCCGGATAAAAGATACAGGCATCGGCATGAGCCCGGAATTTGTGGAGCGCCTGTTTATTCCGTTTGAACGGGAGCGAACATCGACAGTCAGCAGGATCCAGGGAACCGGGCTTGGTCTGGCAATCACAAAGCGTATTGTTGACATGATGGGCGGCAATATAACTGTTCGGACGGAGAAAGGCAAAGGCACGGAGTTTGTTATTACCGTTGACTTTCCTCTGATGGATCCGGAAGAGGATACCACCCTCAGCAAAGGGGATGAGATCTCATTTGAAGGCAGGCGTGCGCTTCTGGTTGAAGACAATATGATCAATATGGAGATCGCACAGATGCTGCTGGAGCAGTCGGGATTCCTGATCGAAACAGCGGAGAACGGAAAAATAGCTCTGGAAATGACGGCGGAGTCAGAGCCGGGATATTATGATGTGATCCTGATGGATATACAAATGCCGGTCATGGATGGATATATGGCAGCGCAGGCGATACGTGGTCTTCCCGACCCGGGACTCGCCGGCATCCCGATTATTGCTATGACAGCTAACGCGTTCCAGGAGGATATAAAGAAAGCCGAGGAAGTCGGGATGAACGGGCATATCGCAAAACCGCTGGATATTCCGAGCATGAAAGCTACTCTGAAGCAAGTACTGAAGAATACATCACATTAAAGGGTGGTCACATGAAAGCTACTCTGAAGCAAGTACTGAAGAATACATCACATTAAAGGGTGGTCAGCTGAAAAAATGGCCTGCATTACTTGCAGGCCATTTTTTTATTTTATCCGATAATGGCCCCTGCGCCCAACCCGATTTTATTATCTATGCCGGCATGCTCACAAATAATCGCAGAAGTAGATCCTATAACAAAATCGATGAGAACAAGGTTAAAGTACATCAGCAGGAATACCCCCAATATAGTATACTTGTTTAAAAACTTGTAATGATCACAAGGAATAATGCGAATGCTTATATTGCAGAATAATATAGGTGCAAAAGGATGGAAATATTAGATGTAGTTAATGAATATGGTGAGCCGACAGGGGAGACAGTAGATCGTGAGACAGCTCATCTGGAGGGAATAAGACACAGGACATCACACTTGTGGATTCTGAGAAAAAGAGCGGAAAGTACAGAGATCCTTCTTCAGAAGAGAGCACTGATAAAGTCGTTCCCCGGTTGCTATGATATCTCCAGCGCCGGACACATACCTGCCGGAGATGGATTCAGAGAATCTGCTATTCGTGAGCTCAAGGAAGAACTTGGCGTAACAGCGAATGAGAGTGATCTCATATATTGCGGCAATAAATATATTATCTGGGATGATGAATTCTTTGGAAAGCCATACCATGACAGACAATATACAAGAGTATTTATGATGTGGCTGGATCTTGACGAAGATGAATTCACTCTCCAGGAAGAAGAGGTAGACCGGGTTCTGTGGATGGATCTTGACCTATGTATTGAAGGCGTAAAAGAGAACAGCTTCGAAAACTGTATAGATATAGATGAGCTGATGATGGTGCGGAGAACAGCGCTATTAATATAGCGACTCCTCGTTTTCCGCAAAGAGTTTGTCGTTCACTTCGTTGAGATCCAGACCGTTTACCAGCCCATAGATCACTATGGCGTCTCTTTTGACTTTGGCATACAGCTGCGCGTGTCCGCAGTGCTTAAGAAAATCCTGAGTTTCCTCGAGGCTGGCGCCAAGGCCGAAGCATATGCAGATGATCCTGTTGCGGGATGGATTGCGTTTGCCTGCGAAAACCTGATGAAGATATACCTCGCTCATGCAGGCTTTCTTGGCGAGAGCCGCCTTTGTCACATTCTTACGGCTGAACAGAAGATTAAGATGATCCGCAGCTGCTTCCTGCGCAAAGTCTTCCCGGTGCTCCGCCAGAAAGCGGTCAAGGTCAGGTGCGCTCATCAGAGATTCTTTCATGTCATTTGTTTCAGCCATATGGTTTCCGCCCTCACTTTTTTTAAAACAACTGTTGTATAATATTCATACCGTAATATTAACAAGTTACCAATGTTTACAAAATATGCTGTCAGCATATTCCGGAGCACCTGACATGCTTTATGACTACCTGACATCCGCTTTGGAAAAAGAATACAGCACAGTCCGCATAATGAAAGAAAACGAGAGAGGTTCGGTCGTTTTATTGTGTCACAAAAAGAGCGGACAGCGTTTCGTGTTCCATCACTATAAGGGAAACGGCGATGTATATCAAAAGCTGCTTGAGATCTCGTGCCCGGGACTGCCCCTGATACTGGAGGCAGCGCAGAAGGACGGAATGGTCGCTGTGCTTGAGGAATATGTTCAGGGAGATCCGCTGTCGGTGCTGCTGGAAGCGGACCTTTTTACGGCAGAGCAGACCTGCCGTATCGCAAGACAGATATGCCAGGCCCTGTGGGTTCTGCATTCACTAGGAGCAGTCCACCGCGACGTAAAGCCGGAGAATGTCATTATGCGCGGAGATCAGGCGGTTCTCATGGATTTTGACGCTTCCCGTGTGATGAAAAGCGGAAAAAAGGAAGACACGCAGGTGCTGGGGACTACCGGATATGCCCCGCCTGAGCAGTACGGAATGGCGCAGACAAGCGCCCAGTCAGATATTTACGCGCTGGGCATGAAATGTCCATATTGTAATGCTGAATTGCCCGACGAGGCGTCTTTCTGCCCGCATTGCGCGCGCAGCCTGAAAGACAGGAAGGAAGTGACAGTTCCGCGGCCTTACCGCAGAAAGATCGTCATTGCAGCACTTTGCGTGGCCTTCGTTCTTGCGGGCATCGCGATACACTCTGCTGCAAACCGCGCAGATATATATGAAGCTGACGGAGCTTATCTTGCTTATTCTGACTCTGACGGCGACTATGAGCTAGTCGCGGCATTCTTCCCGGGGGATATCGAAAACAAGAAGCCGGTCAGGAGTAAAAGGGTATCTCAGGTCGTTGATGAAGAGGGGGCCATGACGGTCATGATCGGAGTTTACCGCGATGGAAAACTGCTTGAAGATCCTGAGGAATTCTTCGGCAAAGTCGAAAAATGCACGCTGACTGCCGAACCAAACGAGAACGACGCAGTGCGCCTTACAGAGCCGGAATATAAGACGGATTTTGCTCCCGCAGCGCGCGAGTGCAACTTGCTTTACGACGGTAGCAGCGGGACCAACGAGCTTTGTTGGGAGCTGATAATGAAAAACGGCGATACACTTCGCCTTAAGCAGACATTCGAAGTGCTGCCGCTGGAACATCAGATATTCACGGCGGATGATTTTCCGATGGAGACTATAGATGATGTCAAGGCGCTGATCGATAAGATCAACGCGGAAGCTCCGGATGATGCAGTCGTTGATGTCTATCTGCCGCCGAAGACGTATACCGGTGATCTGTCGATCGTCTCCCGCGCTTTCAACCTGCACGGGGATCCCGAGGGAGGAACGGTCCTGCAGGGATCGCTGTCTGTCAATAGTGACTTTCCATACAATGTATTTCTGTCAGACATTTCATTTGAAGGGCAGGGGGGCACAGGACTGAGCGCCACAGCTTCTGTCTTCATGACATCCTGCAGCTTTTCGGGCTACGATATCGGGGCTGTGGCTCTTGACGGAGGAATGATAGCGGTACATGACTGCACCTTTACGGATAATATTGTCGGATTCAAATTGAACGTCTCGAGGGGACCATCCGCATCGTATTTGACGGGACTGTCTTTGAAGACAACCGCGTCGACATCGACAATCCAATCGACTACCCGATAGACACCAGCGGAGCCGAATTTCGCTGATTTTCATATGGCAGCTATATTCATTACACACACTGGATACAGCCGGGAGGTATGCTCCCGGCTGATTTTTTTAGTCTCCTGAAATTGATACACTTGTAAAATAACAAAAACTTCTGATTGTGTTTGGAGGAAGAGTCATGAGAAAGAAACTATTAGCGATCGTGATGTCATTGACCATGATACTGGCATTCATACCGGCAATGGCATTCGCGGAAGGATCCGAAGTCACTGCTATCAGTTATCAACTGAGTGATGGAAGTGATGCGATTACCATGTACGAATACCAGATGAATGATGGCCAGAGTTATCATCCACGCCCGGAAGATCAGCTTATCGTAACGACATCCGATGGCGAGACCGTTGTCGAGACTGCATATTCATATTCAGATGAAGAAGATGGTGAAGTGTTCATATCCGATGACGGAGAGACCATATCACTCGAGTATGTGGGCTTCGAGCTGGTATCAGATGATGGTGAATATAAGATCAATGTGACATACGAGGGTAAGTCGGCTCAGATTCCTGTTACGGTTCTGGAAGATCCGGTCGATTCAATTGTTTTTACACCAGTAGAGCAAAAGATTGTCTATGACTACTATCTTAAAGATGAATGCGAGCTGACAGAAGATGGATATCGTTACTATCCGGAAGTGGTTGAAGGAGATTCCATCGAAATAACCTATAAAGACAACACAACAGCTACTTACAAACTGGCAGAAGGAGAGGAAGGCGCACTGTGGGAAAACGAAAATGATCCGGATGATATCATATCAATGGACGATGTTTTCTTCGGGCCTGTATGCATTCCTGAGAGTGCAGCTAACGATGATTCTTTCGAATTCTATATAGAGTACTTGAACGTAAAAACTTCAGGTACAGTAGTGTTTAAATCCAATAACGTCTCCCGGATAACATATACACCTAAGTCAGATGCGATCACGCTGTACAAGGGTGTAGATGAGATGGTTGACGATGGTGACACATATTTTGATGTCAGAAATGCCTACGATTACCTCTATGGATTTTGGAATGATAAGGTAATGATCGAATATAATGACGGGACTCCATCGGAGACACTCCCTCTTGACGAATTCGAGGACTGGGATTATGTAACTGAGAAAAATGGCGAATACATTTCTCTTAGAGAGTATCAGCAGGATACACCGTGGGCAGTCGGCAATACATATAATATCTTTCTAAAAGTCCAGGGAAAAGTCGATACAACCAATAAAATTACAGTAACGATCGAAAACAGCCCTGTTACAGACTTTTCATTTACACAATCGACAAAGTACCTGTATGTATTCAATGGCGGAGGCGAAGAGCAAGATATTGCATATGATGCATCATCAGACGAGTACTATCTGGGGGATGGTTACTATAACGGATATGCCGGAGCAGAGGGAGATGTTCTGACCTTCGAATATAAAGACGGAACCGAAAAAGTATTCGAGTATGGACATATCGAGAACGACCCGGTCTATCAACACGGCTGGGACGGTTTCGTGACAGTCGACGGAAATGGCAACAAGTCCAGACTTGAAAGAGAGATAACTTTCGATACAACAGGTCAGAGATGGAAACCGAACGGAGACGGTGCTGGGCACTATTACAATAACACTGTAGAACTGAACTATATGGGAGCTCTGTCTAAAGAGAAATTGAAGAGCTATGTCGGATATCAGGTATGGTTCTACGACGAATACGACGAAAATGAAGGCGATTACATTACCCATGCAAACAGCTGCACTCCTATAGGGATGTCATTTAAAGAATCCGGAGTCGATATATGCGAGCCGGAGAGAGATGGCTACACCCTTGCAGGATGGTACGAAATGGATCAGAACGGTGATTTATATGACAAGCCTTACAACTTTGACGAACCGGTAACAAAAGAAACATTCCTCTATGCCAAGTGGATTGAGGCCCCTGAAGTTGAGAAGATTGATGCGGATGTAAGTTTTGCGGACAACATTTCAGAAGAAGATAAGGAAGCAGTCAGCAATGTGACCGCATCCGTACAAGACAAGAACCTGATAGAAGCCGCGAAAGCAGCAGCAGATGAGGTTGAGGTCACAGTGGCGGACGGACTGGAAGCACTGCAGCGGGAAGGACTTGCAGGGGATACATCTGCGGAAGATGTCAGCATTGTTATCCGAACATATCTCGACATGGAGATACAGACGGTAAACAGAGCAGAAGGCAGCGATGAGATCAAATCTGTGACCATTGAGATCACACCTAAAGTTTCCGTGATCGCTGCATTGGATGAAACAGACATCGAGATCGGTACGAACGCTGTCGTAGTTGAGGAAAAACCGATTACAGTCAACAAAGCGACTGAAGTTGAGATCAGACTGCCGGAGGCTTTCGCAGACAGCAATGTTGTCTATGTATGGCACAACGGAGAGGAGTATGAGGCCTCGCCTAAGGACGGCGAATCGGCAACGTTTGTGTTCAGCACCAACGGCTTCAGCCCGTTCGTGTTCTCAAAGGAGCACACCCACAGCCTGACTGCGCATGCCGGCAATGCTCCGGCATGCGAGACCGCCGGCAATAGTGCGTACTGGAGCTGCAGCATCTGTGGCAAGTACTTCAGCGACGCTAATGCTGAAAACGAGATCGAAGAAGGCAGCTGGGTCATCGAAGCGACAGGTCATACGCTCGTGAAGGTCGCGGCAACCGCGAAGAATATTGAGTATTATAAGTGCAGCAAATGCGGCAAGTGCTTCAGCGATGCAGCCGGTACTAAAGAGATATCCGAGTCTTCGACGGTAATCAATGCGACTGCAAAGGTCAGGGAAGCGACATTGCCGCTCAAGAAAAAGCAGAAAGTAAACGCTGCTGCCAATCTTGTGCTCCCTGCGGGTGTATCGGTAAAAAGCGTGACCAGCAGCAATACAAAAATCCTGACTGTATCAGGAACAACGCTGAAGGGCAAAAAGAAGGGCAAGTCCGTAGTCACCTGTACCCTCACCAATGGAACCACCGCAAAATATACGGTCAAAGTCCAGAACGGCAAGGTAAAGGCTAAGATAACAGGTGTACCTAAGTCGCTGACACTGCATGTCGGGGAGACGTATCAGATCAAGGCGGACAAAGGCTATGTGACCTGCACATATAAGCTGAAATACAAGAGCAGCAAAAAGAAAGTCGCGAAAGTCTCAACGAAAGGCCTTGTCACGGCAAGGAAGAAGGGAATGGCCAAGATAACCGTCAAGTGCGGAAGCAAAAAGAAGACGGTCAAGGTCAATGTCATTCCTTAGAGAGACCACAAGACACAGATAACGAAGAAGATTCTATGATCTGTAGGACTGACTCGTAGGAATGGCAGAAAAAGATTACTTGAAGCTCTTATGCTAAAAAAGTGAAAATATTAAAGGGCGTCAGCAAAGATAGGAAGACGAAATCGCAAAAATTCGTCTTCCTATTAATTTGGGTGGAAAGCATATTAATCAGAACCAATTGCTCTAAGCGCTGAAATGGAAGGAGTAGGCGCCGTCCGCAGGGTGCTCTATTTTCAGAGGACAACGGTAAGTGTGACCACACTAGATTCGGACATTATATCGCTGCAACTAATAACAACATAATATGTTAACTTTGGTTGGTTGTCCGTAGTGCAACCAACTTTTACAATATTCATAACAATCAAACAAAATTGATAAAGTTGATAAAACGAATCGAAAGGAACTGATATGAATATTGTAGAACTGACTATCGCATTGATTCCTGCAGAGTTCTTTGAAAGTAAAATACAGGAGGTCATGAACAAGTTATCTGAAAAATGAATAGAAGATATATTGACTAACGACCGAACGGTAGGTAAAATAACGGTGCCGGATATCGAATGTGTTTTGCTGTTGAAAGGAGAGCTATGGAAAGGGGCAATACAAGAGATGAAATACTGAAAGCCGCACTCGACCTGTTTTCGGTAAATGGTTATGAGGCGACTAGCATATCGCAGATCGCAGATGCTGTCGGAATACGAAAAGCGTCTCTTTACAGCCACTTCAGCAGCAAGCAGGAGATACTTGATAATGTCGTAGAGTCAGTACTTGATGGATATGCAGAGCAGTCGATATTTGCCAACGCTGACTGGGATGATCCTGAATTCACCAGGGACAAAAAAGGAATGACCGGCGAAGATGCCGCGAAGATGATCCAGGGGCAGGTCAGATATATAGTCCATGATCCTGCTATCAGCAGGGGCAGAAAGATGCTCCTTATAGAGCAGTTCCGCAACAAAGAGCTTGCTGTTCTGCAGACAAAAATGAATTACGCAGACATCCTGAAATACTTCGAAGGTATGATCAGATTTCTTATCCGCAGCAATACGCTTAAGGATGCAGATACAGAAATCATGGCAGCGCAGCTCTCGTCACCGATAACGGTATGGATAAACCTTTGCGACAGGGAGCCTGCCAGAGAGGAAGAAGTGATGGAACTGGTGCACAAACACGTGCTGCAGTTCTTCGAGGTATACGCAAAGTAGAACGATACAAGCTATCAATTGTTATAGAATATATGTACCGGCCGGTCATTGAGGCTGACCGGTAAAAAAATACACCTCAAACTACCGAACGATAGGGAGCAAAGGAGGGGCGGTAATGTGCACAAGCATAGTAGTTAATAAGAAAAAGACGATAGTAGGCTGGAATCTGGATATCCTGGATATGGAATACAGAGTCAGACCTACTGAAGAAGGGGTATACATAGAGATCAATGATGCAACAGAAGGATGGATGCCGCTGTTTGGCGCTAACTCCCGTGGAGACTTTGTTGGAATGCCGACATGCTGGCCTGCTGACAAAAGAAGCGATCCGGCAGGAGACGGCGAAAATATCATACTGCTGGACATAGATCTTCTGCTGCAGAAGAAGACACTGCAGGAGATATGCGATATCGCAGCTGAAAGACCTGTCTACAGTGTTCCGGGTTTGACATTCATGTCTGCTCTGTCGGACGCTGACGGAAACGTGCTTCATATCGTGCCCGGGCAGGGCTGCAGCTACTACGAAAAACCTGAATATAAGGTCATGACAAACTTTTCAGCATATAAACAGGACTCGGAGACACATCCTTGGATGGGATGGGACAGGTATCACATTGCGAAAGATATGCTGGAGAATACTTCTGACGAATTTGATGTTGAAGACTGTTTTGAAATCCTGAAATCAGTCTCGCAGGAAGCCTGCCCGACCGTCGTGTCCATGGTATATGACGTGACAGACAGGGTCGTTTACTGGTGCGAGAACAGAGACTGGGATAAGAAAGAAATGCGGAGGTGGTGATGACAATGAGTAATACTGCGGCTGCCGGAAATGACAATAAAGCGCTGATCACATTCTTCACTTTAGTGATAATACTTTCGCTGGCGGCAGAGGCATTTATTGTAAATGGCGGCCCGCTCTGGATGTATTTTGTGCTGATGTGGATCCCTGCATTCTCAGCTATCATTGCAAGCGCGGTTTCGCTTAAAGGAGATAAGGAGAAGTTTTCTCTGAAAAGCTTTCTTTCCGGGCTTGGGATAAGAAAATGCAGGATCCGCTACATCCTGCTGGCGGTGCTTATTCCGCTTGTCTATCTGCTGATCCCATACATGATCTACTGGAAAACACATCCGAACAACTTTGGATATACGGGCGTGGCGCTGAGCCTGATATTGAAAGACTGTCTCCCTGCATTGATCATCGGGATATTCCCGGGGATTCTTTCCTCAATGGGCGAGGAGATAGGCTGGAGAGGATATATGCTTCCTGCGCTCACGGAAAGAAGCGGTCTGAAGAAAGCTCTGATTATAACGAGCCTGTTCTGGTGTTGCTGGCACCTGCCGCTGCTCGCTTTCGGGGACTATATGGCTGGTGCACCTGTGTGGTATAAACTGCCTGCATTTGTGCTATGCATCTTCCCGGTCGGGATCATTATCGGCGGTCTGACATACTTGAGCAAGAGCGTCTGGCCTGCAGCATTCCTGCATGCGGCACATAATAATTATGATCAGGCAGTATTCGGCATGATCACAAGAGGCGACGACATGATGTATTACGTCAGCGAGACCGGGTTTCTCACAATAATATGCGCATGGGTGATCGCGATTATAATGATCGTTAAAGTCAAAGATATTGCAGCAAAAGAGGAGAACCGAATATGAGCAGTATTTACATGTTCGCTGGTGCTGCGATGCCTTGGATCGCACTTGGCCTCTTACTTGCTGTGTTTTGTGTAAGAGCGGCATGCAGAAAAATGACTCAGAAAAAGAAAGACGACTATAGTTCTGAAGGAATGTCCATTGGGATGTGCTTCGGAGTTGCAATGGCAACAGCACTGCATATCAATGTTGGCATCGGAATGATGCTGGGCCTGTTACTGGGACTTGCTATGGGTTCTTCAAAAGAGAAGGAAGATGACAAGAAATGACACTGATAGATAGTATGATCCAAATACGCAGGCTGTCTGATCCTGAGATCCCTGCAGCTCTGGAGCTGGCCTGGAAGGTGTTTTCCGAATACGAATCTCCTGATTATTCAACAGAGGGGACTGAGGAGTTCCGTAAGTGCCTGCATTATGAGGAATACCTGTATGGCATAGATTATTACGGAGCGTTTGACAGCAGTAAGATTATTGGATTGATCGGTATTCGCTCGAATCTGGAGCATATCTGTTTCTTCTTTGTTGACGGACAGTATCACAAAAATGGAATCGGGACTAAGATGTTCAATTATCTTCTGGAAAATAATATAGGCAATATCATAACGGTCAATTCTTCACCATACGGCCTGGGCTTCTACAAAAAGCTTGGATTTGTCCCGACTGAAGAAGAGAAAACAATCAATGGTATACGCTTCACACCGATGATATATGAGAGGGAATCAAATGGAAGTGATTTATGAAAAGAAAAAAGGAATGACATTTATCGGGTATCACACAGAAATACGTCCGGATGAAGCATATCAGAAATGCCCGGAATTCTGGGACAAGGAATATGCTGCAAAGTATGCGAAGCTTTGGCAGACGATGGAGCCTGCAAATGCTGTCGAAAAGGCGATCATTGAAAACAGAATCGGTATGTACGCTATATGTGCCGAAGCAGAAAATGGCTTCAGTTACTGGGTCGCCGGCATGTATCAGGGCGGTGATGTTCCGGACGGACTGGAACTGTATTCATTTCCTGAGAGCAACTGGGCTGTGTTTAGCACAAAGGGGCCGATCCCCGGATCACTGCAAACATTGAATACTGCAGTATGGCAGGACTGGTTCCCGAACGAGGGGCAGAAATATCACGCAAATGGAACAGCGACACTGGAAGTATATTCCGCAGGCGATCCGAATTCAGCTGAATATGAATGCAGCATATGGGTGCCGGTCAGGAACAGAGTGAATGAATATATCGCATACTGTGGATTGAACTGCGAGACATGTGAAGCTCATATTGCAACAGTAAATAATGATAATGATCTGCGAATAAAGGTTGCAAAGGAATGGTCAGAGCTGAACAAAGTGGAAATCACTCCGGAGATGATCAACTGCGCTGGATGCCGTATCGACGGAGTGAAGACTCCTTTCTGCGATTCACTTTGTCCGATAAGGCAATGCGCGCTTAGCAAGGATATTGAAACCTGCGGAGACTGCGGTGAAATGAGTACATGTGAAAAGCTTGAAATGATAACAGGAAACAACGAGGAAACCCTCAAACGGCTAAAGGGATAACATGGTACGGAGGACATATGGTTTTTGGCATTATTGGAGAAAACTGCAGCGGGAAATCAACTCTTGCAGAAAAGATCAAGGCAGAATTAGGGGCAGAGATTGTAACCGGAAAGGATTATCTGCGAATGGCGAAATCGGAAAGCGAAGCCGCCTCCCTTTTCAGGGATAAACTCAGTAGGGCCGTTTCCGGAGAGAACATAATCTATGTTATTGCTGATCCGGAGCATGTGAAACTGCTTCCGGACGGGGCAATCCGGATTCTCGTGTCGGCAGATCTGGAGACGATTAAAGATCGGTTTGCAGCAAGAATGCATGGAAATCTTCCCGCACCGGTTTCCCTTATGCTGGAGAGGAAGCATGGGGTGTTTGATTCCGGGGAATACGATTATTGCTTTGATGGGGTTTCAGGAGATGCGAAAGCTTTTTGTGAAGTCCTGAAAAGTGATTGGCGTGAAATGGAGGTGCGGCTGTAAATGAGTAATAAAGCACTCGTCGTCATTGACATTCAAAATGACATTACTAAGCATTACAGGGACATCGTTGAAAACATCAATTCCGCTATCGATTGGGCAATGAAGCAAGGAATGACGATAATTTATATCAAACACAACAATTTGTCCGCCGGAACCCGTACCTTTAAACCGGCTACAAAAGGAGCAGAACTTGTACCGGAACTCAAGATTGTTTCAGATCATATTTTTGTTAAGACAAAGGCCAATGCACTGACCAGCGGAGATTTCTCGGAGTATATCCGGAAAAACGGCATCAACGAGTTTTATATTACCGGCGCGGATGCCACAGGTTGCGTGAAATCCACTTGCTTCAATATGACAAAGGCAGGATATACGGTGCATGTCATCTCCGATTGCGTGACGAGCTACGATCTGAAGAAGATGCCGGAAATGCTCTCTTATTACGCAGATAAGGGATGCGAGGTCAAAACGCTGGCGGAGTACGTGGAATCGAATTAAGCGGCAGTAGGAAAAGGAATGATCTGGAGGTAAATGGAATCTTTATGCCAGTAGAAGTTAATCCAAAGGAAACAAGTAGGGCATCTGCATATGAAATGTGGATGCAGGCTCCGAACCCGATGGTTACGTTTTTCAAGACTGTGGATGTAACAGAACTGATAAGGACGAGCAGAAAAAGAAAACTGAAGTTCAACATGCTGATGGATTATTGTATAGGGAAGGCAGCCGCTCCTATAAAAGAGTTCTATTTGCTTCCGGTCGGTGATAAGCTGATGCGGTTCGATACAATCGCGGTAAATACGATGATTAAGAACAAGATAGGAGAAGTGAACTCCTGCGATATTCTGTTCACAGATGATTTGGAAGCCTTTAATCATGCATATCTGGATTATACCGGACAAGTCGCGGAAACCTGCGTAGGCCGGGATCTGTCATATGACAGTATGGTGATCGGCACATCCGCAATTATTGATACCGAAATAGATGGCGCTGTCGGGATGAACAGCGGGATTTTTAACAACCCGTTTATGATCTGGGGAAGATACAGAAAAAAGCTCTTCAGATATTACTTACCGGTATCCTTCCAGTTCCATCACACGCAGATGGATGGAGCTCATGCAGGCAGGTTCCTGGAAAATCTTCAGAAAGAAATAAACGATTTGAGAAAGTGAGATTATGAAATAATGCGTATCTATGTTGATTTTGACGATTGCCTGTGCGAGACAGGAAGGGCCTTCTCAAAGCTTGTGCTGGAAATGTTCAATAAGCATGTTCCTTATGAACAGATTCTTTATTTTGAACTGGATAGGTCTTTTGATCTGGATGTGGAACAATACGAGCGTTTATGAGCCATCCCGTATATGGCTGGATGAGCATGGACTTAAGAACGCCAGACTGTACTGCCTCAATAAATATGGAAGGGATCACTTTATCAAAAACAGTAATAGCACGCTTGAACTTGAGGACTATTACAGAATGAAGTTTGATTACGCACGTGATGTCCGCGGCGGAATGTGCAGAGCGAATACTTGAGTCTGTTTTTTATGAGGATAACAGAAATGCAGGTAGTCAATTATTTTGAAAGCAACAGACAGGCACACTGGCTTGAAGAAATCAAGCGAAGCGATTGGAGTGCAGGAACTTTTCTATCTGATTTGATCAGCAAAGGGATGTTTTTTGATGCTGTCGGAGAGGAGTCAAAATTATTGCTTTTGACAGAGGGCGACGAGTTGATCTCTTATTGCACATATGCTGAGAAGGACGACATTCAACCAACAGAACTTACACCATGGATGGGGTTTGTTTATACGTTTCCCGAACATAGAGGGCATCACTATGTTGGAAAGCTGTTTGATGAAATAGAACGTATTGCCAAAGAAACCGGGACTCCCAAAGTATATATCTCAACGAACCATATCGGATTGTATGAAAAGTACGGGTGTGAATTTGAAGGCCTAATGGACGATATGGATGGCACGCCATCAAGAGTATATTTGAAAAGGATTCATATATAAAAAATCGGACCTTTTACGGTGCTATTTATCGTTTTATACAAGTGAACAAGGGAAAACTTCCGTCCTAAATGCTGAAAACGTGCGTTAAGGACGGAAGTCAGAAATAGCACAAAGCATAAAACTTCCGTCCTAAATGCTGAAAACGTGCGTTAAGGACGGAAGTCAGGAATAACACAAGACATAAAACTTCCGTCCTAAATGCTGAAAACGTGTGTTAAGGACGGAAGTCAGGAATAACACAAGACATAAAACTTCCGTCCTAAACATTGAAAAAGGGCACTAGGGACGGAAGGTAACGAACTATAACGGATATAGAATCCTTTTCAGACAAAAGAAAAATCCGTAAGCCTATTTTTTAAAAGGTTTACGGATTTGTTATGGTGGATGATCAGGGGTTCGAAATATAGTAATGAGCCTGAAATCCAGTAAAGAGAGGAGGTTCAGCGACATCATCCCTTCCATTACTCAAAAATTACTCAAAAAACCAAAAAATCTGATTTTTTGCAAAAGACCACAATAAATGTCTCGGAGTTCTGATCCGAGACATTTTATATACAGCGAATATGGTATTATGAGAGATACTTAAGAACCAGACAAATCTGTAGTTTGTGAGGATAACGATTATAACTGAAAGAATACAGAGCTATATAGATAATAATTCCTTTTGCTCAGAATACCTTTTTAAAGATTGGGAAACATTCCTGGATTTTATCTATGAAGAAGGTGGTCGCGTTTCGTCCATCCTTTGGTGGGAGCACTGTAAAAAGAAAAGATGGATTTGAAGAAAAATCCCTTGCAGATATAAAGGCTTATATTCATGAAACTAGAGAGCATGGCCTTATTCTGGGCGACAAGTACATCACCCATGATTTGGTACCATCTTTTTATCTTGCAGATTGACAAATTCACGTTTTCCGATTAACAGCAGGTGGTTGGATTTGCAGAATTAACCGAGGAGGAGCCAATTATGGATAAACTATTTGATTTTGGCAATCGTTACGCCAGAGAAAGCACTTGGAAGGATTTTGCGCTTGTAAAGTTTTGCCTGTTCTCAATGGGACTGGCAGCAGGGACACAAATTCCAGAAAAACATAAGAAGAAGGCTATTAAGACGGCAGCCTGTGTATTTGCTGCAACATACATTCCACTTATGACGAAAGTATTCCGTCTTGCGTTCAGGAGGGCTTGAGCATAATGATAACTGAAATACTTAAGAACAGATTTTGTCAGAATATGACAAGACACCCTGACCTGGAATGGGACTTTGTCGAAGATCGTCTGAACGAAAACAAGGAAGTGCTTGAGGTGCTGAAGCGCATGGAGGAAAGCGGCGGCGAGCCGGACGCTATTGGTATAGATGAATCCAGCGGAAAAATCATTTTCTGCGATTGCTCAAGCGAAACTCCCGCTGGCCGCAGAAGCCTTTGCTATGATGATGAAGCTTTGGAAAAGCGAAAAAAGAACCCGCCTTCGGGCAGTGCCATGCATCAGTCTCAGGAGATGGATGTATCCATGCTAACTGAGGAGCTGTACAGGCGGTTGCAGGAACTTGGGCCGTTTGATCAGAAAACGTCAAGCTGGATAGCAACTCCGTATGATGTCCGCAGTAAAGGAGGCGCTTTGTTCTGTGAGCGTCGCTACGGTGTTGTGTTTACATTTCACAATGGCGCGGATTCATACTACTCTGTGCGTGGGTGGAGAGGCTATATAACGGTTTGATATATTTGCGCTTGCGGTACTTCTGGAGCGGGTGATCGTAATTGCCCGCTTTTAAGATGTCTTCCGACAAAAGAAAACCACCGATTTCTCGGAGGTCTGTGGTGGATGATCAGGGGCTCGAAGTCTGGTGCAGAGCCTAAAACCCAGTAAAAAGAGGAGGTTCAGCGACAGCATCCCATCCATTCCTTAAGCTTTCCTCAAAAACACCTTGCTTTTTTCTTTTTATTACGACTCATAACCAGGCTTAGAAAAAGGTGATAAGAGGATGAAATGTCTCTTCTTTGCTGTGATCAAGCCGTCTTTCTGCATCTTCCCCAGTTCTTTGGATAAGGCAGTGCGCTCTACATTCAGATAATCTGCCAGCTGCTGCCGGTCGAATGGAATATCGAATTCATCTGAACCCTCCTGCAGCGACACGCTGTTCAGATATGCCATTACTCTGCCCCGGATACTCTTCGGCGAAGTGTGAAAGTTTCTTCCCGCCAGCAAAAGATTTTTATGCATGAACACATCCAGTATGTTGGTAATCAGCTTGAGTCTCCAAAGGGATGGATCCTGACTATACGCTCCGGGAGGTCCAATTCGGAGCATCAATACTCTGCATCTTTCGTTCGCAACTGCATCAACCAACATGGGCTCATCTTTGGCCATAGCATATGTCTCTGCAAATACCTGGCCTTTTCCTACATGACTCAGAATGGTCCTGTTCCCCCACATGTCATTGCTTTCTATGCGAACACTGCCTTCAAGCACCAGGCCCATCATATTTGTTGTGCTCCCGGCATACAAAATGACTTCGTCTTTTGAGAAGTCATTCTCTGATGACTTGAGTGCCGACAAAGCCGCATCCAACTCG
>CACZGY010000008.1 GCA_902780815.1 uncultured Eubacteriales bacterium | reverse complement strand
GACTGAGCGGTACGGTTGATGATCTCGTTCTGGAGTTCCTCGTCGAGGTTCCTGAAGTAGTCGGAGTATCCGGCGACACGGACGATCAGATCCTTGTAGTCATCCGGATGCTTCTGTGCCTCCAGCAGGGTCTCCTTGTCGAAGACGTTGAACTGGATATGATGTCCGTCCATCGCAAAGTATGTTCTGATCAGGCTTGCCAGGTTCTCGAGACCGGTATCGCCTGCAAGAGCGCTCGGTGTGAACTTCTGGTTCAGAAGTGTGCCTCCTGTCGAGCAGTGATCCATCTTTGCGCACGACTTGATGACCGCCGTAGGTCCGTTTGTATCCGCAAATTTCTCAGGCGAAATGCCCTCGGAAACAGGCTTATTCGCACGTCTTCCGTTTGCCGTAGCACCTATTACCTCACCGAAGTAGATATGGCAGGTAGTAGGAAGCATGTCGACGTGATACTGTCCGCCGCTCATCGTCGGACGTCCCGTTACTTCGTCTCTGTACTGCCTGAATACGTCCTGCATGATGTCATCTGCATAGTCATCATCATTGCCGTACTTAGGAGTCTTGTTCTGCACCATGTTGAGTATCTCCTCGTGGCCTACGAAGTTGTCGTCCATTGCCGTCATGAGCTCCCTCATGGTGAAGTTCTCATTGTCATATACATTGTACTTGATTGCCGCGAGGCAGTCTGTGACCGTTCCGATACCAACACCCTGAATGTATCTTGTGTTGTATCTGGAGCCGCCGTTGTTGTAGTCCTTGCCGTTTTTGATGCAGTCATTGGTCACGATGGACAGGCACGGAGCAGGCATGTACTTGGCGTAGAGCTTCTCGATCACGTTGTTGCCGCGCACCTTTATATCAACCATGTGCTTCAGCTGTATCGTGAACGCCTCCCAGAGCTCTTCGTATGTGTCGAAGTCCCATGCATAGCCGGTTTCAGGTCCCAGCTGCTTTCCGCTCTGATCGTCAAAGCCGTTGTAAAGAGTCAGCTGGAAGATCTTCGGTATGTTGAGGTATCCGGTAAGGATGTATGCCTCATTGCCCCACGAGCCCGTTTCAACGCAGCCGGAGGATCCTCCCTGACGCGCGTCAGCAAGAGTCTTTCCTGCATTCAGCAGCTCCTGCACGATCTCGTCTGTATTGTAGAATGCAGGCTGGCCCCAGCCCTCTCTTGAGATCTCGCAGGCTCTCTTGAGGAACTTGTGAGGAGTCTTTTTGCTTATCTGAACGTTGGAGTTCGGCTGTACCAGCTTCATCTCGTCCATGCAGTCCAGGATAAGATAGCTGACAGCGTTTACTCCGTTTGTTCCGTCTTCCTTGATGCCGCCCGTGTTGATGTTTGCGAAGTCCGTATATGTACCGCTCTCCTTGAGCGTAACGCCTACCTTGACAGGCGCCGGCTGGTTGTTGAACTTCACCCACAGACACTCGAGAAGCTCAAGAGCTCTTTCATCATCGAGGATTCCCGCTTTGACATCTTTCTTATAGTAAGGATACAGATGCTGGTCAAGCCTTCCCGGGCTGAAAGCATCCCAAGGATTGAGCTCAGATGTTACTGCGAGATGTGTGAACCAGTAGAGCTGTATCGCCTGCCAGTATGTCTGCGGAGCATGCGCAGGTATGACATCCAGATTTGCTGCCATCTGCTCAAGCTCAGCTTTGCGCACAGGATCGCCACACTTGTCTGCCTCAGCCTTCAGGAGTTTCTGATACCTGCTGCCGAGGATCATGACTGCGTCGCAGTCTATCAGCATGGCTTCGAGCTCATCCTTTTTATCGACTGCTTCGGTATCGTTCATGAAGTCAAGAGCATCGATCGCTGCCTGGATCTCTTCTTTATATTCTGCGTATCCCTTGGTGAACACGTTCTTGCCGCCGCAGGTGTGCCCCGGACCTCTCTGTTCCATGAACTCCGTGAACATTCCTGCCGCATAGCATTTCTTCCACTCGTGCGTCATGCCGGCAAGCAGCTTATCTCTCATGGATTTGCCTTTCCAGTAAGGGATTATGATCTCTTCCTGGTCTTTGATATCCTGCTCTGTCACGGTATAGTTAACGACGGCGCGGTCGTTCATGATATACATGTCTTCGATCGTGTGACATGTAAGCTCAGGGAATGTAGGTGAAGACTGCGGGTCCTTGCCCTTTTCGCCCACGATGAGCTCGCCCTCGCCCAGATAAAGAGTCTTCTTGCTGAAGTACTCTTTTAGAACAAGCGCTCTGAGCACAGGAAGTGATACCTTATCCTCCCATTTCCTGTAGACTTCAGTCTCGATGATAGCTCTCTCGAGATCTATGTGAGGCTGGGTCTCCATGCTTACCTTGCGAAGAGCCTTTACTCTTGCGTTCATTCCGCGTTCTTCCATCTCTATCCTCCGATTTTTACATTGCCGAAGCCGGCTTCGTTCCATTGTCTGACGAAGCCCTGCATCTCTTCATCTGACGGTACTGTCAGTGACTGTCCCGGGTACTCCATCCCCAGTTTTCCATACTTGTGTGAACCGGTGCTGTGATAAGGCAGCAGATTGACCTGAAGCGGTCTTATGCTGTTGGCTTTCAGAAACTCAATGATCTCTGCCATCGACATCTCATCTCCGTTGACCTCTTTCACCACCGGGATCCTTATGTATATCTTTGCTCCTGCCGCGGCGAGCCGTGTCAGGTTTTCGAGTATCAGCTTATTGCCGGTCCCTGTGTATTTGCGGTGTCTTTCGTCATCCATGACCTTTATATCATAAAGCCATGTGTCAACGAAAGGAATTATCGCTTCATAATTGCTGTACGGAGCCTGTCCGCATGTATCTATCGCGATATCTACGCCTTCCCTGTGCAGCCTTTTAACAAGCTTCAGTATATAGCCGGGATCCATCGCCATGACCTCTCCGCCCGAAAGTGTGACCCCTCCTCCGGACTGCTCATAAAACATGAGGTCCTGCATGCATATCCTGACCAGCTCATCGACAGTATAATCACGGCCTACGACAGTGCGGTAGTTGCCCAGGCAGGCTGCCTCGCATTTTCCGCAGACGACACATTTCTCCCTGTCTGTTACTGATTTGCCCTCAGGAGATATCGTGATCGCTCCCTCAGGGCATACCGCAGCACATCTTCCGCATCCCGTGCACTTCGGTACGTCAACCTGGAGCTCCTTTTCGAAGCTCTGGGTCTCGGGGTTGTGGCACCACCGGCACCTCAGGTGACATCCCTTGAAGAACACCGTAGTGCGTATGCCGTCTCCGTCATGTATCGAATATTTCTGTATATTTGTTACCGAATGCATTATCTTAATTCGCTTTTATCAGCATTACCGTGAACCACATCCAGAATGCCCAGCCAAGAGCAAACAGAAAGGCATGTTTCTTTTCGCTGTGCACCGCGATAAACTCGCGTATCAGCGCACTTGGCCAGTAGTAGAAAGCAACGTGGCTTCCGATACCCTTGCATTTGAGGCCTACTCTGCGGCAGTATCTGAGTGCCCTGTATACGTGATAGTTGCTGGTAACCAGCGCTGTATATTTTCTTCCTTCGCGGCTGTCTATCAGCGCTTTTGAAAACTCGAGGTTTTCGAGTGTAGTCGTCGACTGATCTTCCATAAGGATATCGCTCTCGGGTATTCCCTGCTCAAGCAGATACCTCTTCATTGCTTCAGCCTCGGATATGCTCTCGTCGGAGCCTCTCCCGCCTGAAGGTATGAGTTTCGTAGGAGAAGGGTCCTTGCTGTAAACTACTATAGCCTTGTCCAGCCTCTCCTGCAGGAGTTTTGATACCTTTTCCCCATTGATGAGTCCCGCCCCGTGTATTATCACATAGTCGAAATCCTTGCTCCTCGGGATGATCATCAGGAATACCGAATATATCATGAATACGACGAATGACAGTGATCCGTATACTACTGTCACGACAATCAGCGACTGCACCAGAAAGCCGTCTGAACTGAAATACCGCTGA
Organism: uncultured Eubacteriales bacterium; assembly: GCA_902780815.1. Classification (GTDB taxonomy): domain Bacteria; phylum Bacillota; class Clostridia; order Peptostreptococcales; family Anaerovoracaceae; genus Crickella. The sequence goes on along the minus strand of CACZGY010000008.1, from coordinate 22,601 downwards.
GCCCTCTCCAGTCCGTATACGTAAGAATAAAAAACGACGTTGTAGGCGGTCAGCAGTTCTCCGATCAGAACAACTATCCCGAGTGCAAGCGACAGCATATGCGCTGCACTCCTGCCTTCATTTTTTATCATCACGATCCCGTTATGGATAAGAAAGAACGGAACTATCAGCAGCGTGACCGTTGTTGCAATAAACAACACCAGCATTACCTGTATCGCATACTGTCCTGAAACGTATAAGATAAACGGTATCATAGAAAGCAAAGCGATCGCCAGCAGATGGCAGTTGCGGTACCTGCTTCTGTCCTTATAGAATGAATGATAAAATATGCCCCACCATATCAATGTGAACAGCAGGGTTATCATTATAGTGCTCATTGTCTGACCCCATTGATTATTATTCTGCCGGCGATGTTTAACGCCGACGTTTAATTATACCGCATGCATAAAAAAAGGACTACCTCCGGGGCAGTCCTTCCATCGTTTTTATTATAAACTTTCTATCTCAAATTGTTTCTTGAATGCTGCAAAGTTGTCCTTGAAGAAATCATCGTGCCTGAAGCTCGGCTGTTTGTGGTACGCGTGCTTTCCTTCAATTTCGGAAACAGCCTCAAGTACATCCAGCGCTATATTGCTGCAGTGATCTGAGATTCTCTCATAATCCGTGATCATGTCGTTAAAGACGAATCCGTGCTCAAGCGTACACTCCTGTCTGCTGATTCTTTCGACATGATTGGCTTTCATTGTGTCACAGATGTCATCTATGACTTCCTCTAACGGATCGACCCTGAGTGCATTATCATAGCTGCTGTTCGCAAAAGAGAATATAGTAAGGTTTATGATTTCCCTGATCGCTTCCTCAAGCACAGTCAGCTCCTTTACTGCGCTGTCCGAAAAAACGATCTTCTTTTCATGGATCTCTTCTATGGATTCTGCTATGTTCCTTGCGTGGTCGGATATTCTCTCAAAGTCGGAAAGTACTTTCAGATCCTTGCTGACTTCAGCGGAATGCTCATCGTCCAGATCAGATGTAGTGAGCTTGAAGAGATAATTGCCGAGTTTGTCTTCGTAGCGGTCTATCACCCGCTCAAGATCGACTACCCTCTTGACTCCGTCCTTGCTGTACTCCCTTCTGGCATCGATGACGCCCATAACACTTTCAAGTGTCTTGGATGCCATGGACTCTATAACATCCTTACTCTGTGCGAGGGCAAGTGTAGGGTGATCGAGGAATCGAGGCTCGAGCTTGTCCATATCCGCCTTCTCTTCCAGAGCTTCCCTCCCCTCCGGGAACAGCTTGATAACCAGCTTTTCCAGCAATCCTATAAATGGTGCCAGAACTATGACCACAGCCAGTCTGTACAGAGTATTCGTGAAAGCTACAGAAACCATGCTCATCTCCATCGTCATAAAGTTGAAATGAACGATCGCGTTGACGATGTAGAAAATACCTCCGACGATCACGGCACCGAGCACATCGATTATAAGATAGACAAAAGCTGTTCTCTTCCCGTTGACGCTGGCTCCGAGAGCACTGAGCATTACCGGTACTGAAGCTCCGATTCCGATACCCATCAGGATAGGGAATGCCATGTCGAACTCAACAGCTCCTGTTACCGCAAGAGCCTGCAGAATACCTACTGCAGCGCTCGCGCTCTGGATCACTGCCGTTACGAGTACACCGATCAGCACTCCGAGCACCGGGTTGGTGAAGCTGGTCATCATATCTATGAACTTCGGATCCGTTCTCAGAGGAACGATGGCTCCCGACATCATGCTCATGCCGTACATCAGAACGGCAAATCCCAGCATGATACCGCCGATATTCTTGTGTGCAGTCTTCTTTGCAAACATCCATAACAGGATACCTATCAGGGCAACTACTCCTGTCAGCACCTCAGTGCTGAATAGCGAAGCTACGCCCCCGCCTCCGCCTATGCTGTTGAGGGCAAGGATCCATCCTGTAATGGACGTTCCGAGGATCGCTCCAAGAACTATACCGATCGCCTGTTTCACCTGCATCATGCCTGAGTTTACGAAACCGACTACCATTACTGATGTCGCAGACGATGACTGGATGGCAGCGGTGACTCCTGTTCCGAGCAGGATGCCCTTAATAGGATTTCCTGCAAGTTTGTACAGGATCATTTCCATTTTGCTTCCCGCTACCTTTTTGAGCGAATCACCCATGACCGACATTCCGAAGAGGAACATCGCCACGCCTCCAAGCAGAGAAATTATATTAGTCGCATCCATATGATCTGACTCCTCTCTCTTATTCCCTGTTTTAAAAAAAGAGACTCATACCGAAAAAGCATCAGTAAAAGTCTCGCTACTTCGAACATATTCCGGGGCACATTGACCCGTACTGACGAAATATGTAACGCATTTCTGCGCAAGCTACTCCCTATTTAACCAATTTAAATATCACACAAAACGCGCTGAAAAGTCAACACTTTAATCAGATTCAGGATTCGAACTTTTCTGCCACCGTTTTAAGGAGTTCCCTTATTTCCAGATGCTGCGGGCAAACCTCCTCGCACATGCCGCATTCAATGCAGTCGCCCGGTTTTCCGCTGCCATGTTCGATAATGAATTCATATGTCTCCCATGGATTGTTTTTCCCGAACAGGACTTTGCTGTTATAGCTTGAAAACAGGGATGGTATTTTTATCTCCATAGGACAGTGGTTCTCTTCGACGCAGTACCTGCACTTGGTGCACGGGATAGCCCCCATCGAGCCGAACACATCTGCGACCTTATTGACCGCCTCACGCTCACTGTCGTTCAAAGGCGCGAAGTCTCCGTCATTGCAGCTGAATGTTTCCAGATTGTCTTCCATCTGCTCCATGTTGCTCATTCCGGACAGTACCATCTCGATGCCGTCAAATCCGGCAGCAAACCTGAGAGCGTAGCCGGCATTGCTGCAGTCAGAACCGGTCCCGGCTCTGAGATCATCAAATATTTTCTGTGCTTCATCCGGCAGATTGACGAGATTTCCGCCTCTTACAGGCTCCATGACAAGCACTGGTTTATTATGTTTACGGCATACTTCGTATACCTTGCGGCTCTCAACCGAGACACTCTCATAGTCGAGATAGTTGAACTGTATCTGTACTATTTCTACATCAGGATATTCCGTAAGTATGCGGTCGAGCACCTCTGCCTTATCGTGGAACGAAAGTCCCACGTGGCGCACCTTGCCCTCAGCCTTCAGGTCGAAAGCAGTCTCATATGCGCAGCATTGTTTGAAGAACTCGAAGTTTTTGGCATTCTGAGCGTGCATCAGAAGAAAGTCGAAATACTCCACTCCGCATGCCTCCAGCTGTGAGTCTATCAGCGGTCTGATATCCTCTTCGGATTTGAAGTACTCGTCCGTCAGCTTGTCTGTCAGGACATACTCACTCCGGTCATGTCTGGAAGTAAGGCACTCTCTGACGGCGATCTCGCTCAGTCCATTATGATATCCGTGTGCGGTATCAAAATAGTTGAAACCTTTCTCCAGGAACAGATCCACCATTTTGCATACCTGTTCATTGTCGATCTTATCGCCGGTCATCGGCAGTCTCATCATTCCGAATGCAAGATGTTTTTTGTTTTCACTGAATGCTCTGTTACCCATATTTCCCCCCTGTATATATTTATTATACGATTCATTATCAGACAATCAGATCACATGTGACTCCCTTATTTTTTTGATCAGCTCATTCTCTTCTTCCTCTTCCCTGTTCCATTCAGGGTCATAGAACAGATTGAGTCTGAGCTCGTTGGAGATCTCACGGAGCAGCTTGCATCCGGCGATGCTGTTGCCCTGACTGTCGAGCGCAGGCCCAAACACTCCGATGCCGGCACGCTTGTCAGAGACTGAAAGCAGTCCCCCTCCGACTCCGGACTTTGTAGGTATTCCCACTTTTATGGCAAATGTTCCGGATCCGTCATACATACCGCAGGTCAGCATAAGCGTCTTTGCTATCCTGGCAGTCCGCGACGACATGAATCTCTTGCCTGTTTCCACGCAGACGCCGTCATTGGCAAGAACAACCCCCAGATTCGAGAGTGTCTCCGCCGTGGCGCTCATTGAGCACATCTTTGTATAGAATCTTAATGTGTCTTCCACTTCCGTCGTTATTATGCCTTTGCTCTCGAGCAGGTAAGCTATGGAACGGTTTCTGGAGCAGGTTTTCATCTCAGAATCATAGGCAGCCTCATTCAGATCTATTTCCGGATCGGAGCATATGTTTCTTGTAAATCTCAATATATCCTGGAATGACAGTTCAGGAAGCAGCAATCCGCAGAGAGCGAGCCCTCCGGAATTGATGAGCGGATTGTATGGTTTGGAATTGTTTACATCCAGCTCGACCAGCGAGTCGAAAGCTTCTCCCGAAGGCTCCATACCGACCCTTTTGAACACATTTCTGCGTCCGCATATCTCGAGTGCCACTATCAGCATTATTACCTTGCATACAGACTGCATGGTGAACCTTACGTCATAATCGCCCATGCATATCTTTTCACCTTTCAGCGGGTTCACAACTATTCCCAGCTGATGGGGATCGACCTTGCCCAGTTCAGGTATATATGTAGCGACTTTTCCCTTTGGGATCTCCTCCCTTGCCAGATCCATGGCTTTTCTTATTATTTCGACCGCCTTGGATCTCTCCTGCAGCTTATACTGTTTGTCTATGACGAGCTGCTCTTCCATACGGTCCTTGTTGTTAACCGTTTCAGTCATATGGTCCCCCTTTATTCTGCACCTTCTGCTTCATAAGATATGTGTTCTGCAAGATCCCATACACTCTGCACCTCAGGGCTCATCTCACGTGATGATGATCTCAGCACACATATATCCCTGTACATGAATGAATCCGCAAACGGTATCTTTTTAACGTTGAAGCTGTCGAGTATCGGAAGTATAGGCATTATCGCCACTCCAGCCCCTGTGGAAACCGATGCCGCAATAGAGCTGTACTCATCCGCTTCGATTATCGTGTTCGGTTCAAACTCAGCTTTTTTGAACTCTTTCTCGAGCTGGTGATACGTAAGAGTCTCATGATTAAGCGAGATGAAGTACTCCCCGGCTATATCCGACAGAGTGACAGCTTCGGCATCCGCGAGACGGTGCGTGGACGGTACTATCAGATAGAGCTCCTGGCGGTAGATCGGTATGTAGTCGATCGATGCCAGGTCCGGCTTCCCTGCTATAAGCAGATCAAGCGTGCCGTTCAGCAGATGCTCTATAAGCTCGCCTGCCTTCCCCTGACGAAAGCGGAAAGCGATCCGCTCATTTCCCTGATGCGTATAGAATTTGTTCACGAATTCAGGCAGAGCAGAAAAGCTTACGCTGTAAATATACCCCATGCTGACGCCTGCCGTCGACGGGACTTTCATCTCCCTCAGGCGTTCAGTACCTTCGGAAAGTTCAGCAAGGGCCCTCTTCGCATACGGCAGAAACGCCTCTCCGTATTTTGTCAGAGTCACTTTTTTTCCGTTCTTTTCAAATAGCGGGACCCCCAGCTCCTGCTCCAGCTTGCTGACAGCATAGCTCAGGCTCGGCTGCGATATATAGAGGAGCCGCGATGCGCGCGTATAGTGAAGCACCTCGGCTGTAACACAAAAGTATCTGAGTTCCTGAAGCGTCATTACTGTCACTCCCTTTCTTCAGTGAACAAGTCTGAGCTTATATTGCGCCAGTGCTCCAGCAGAAAAGCCAGCGCCAGCATGTCCGCGCTGCCGCCCGGAGACAGACCGCGGGCGATCAGCTCCCGGTCAAGAGCGTGCAGAGCATCAGTGCGTTCCTCAGCAGGCATCCCTGATATCCTTTCCGCCTCGTGCTGCACATACTCAAGTCCTTCCCTGCCTCCGCGATGGAGCAGATTTGTGTCCTCGAGCGATGCCATGGAGTCACAAAGGGCCAGCGAAGCAGGCCCGCTGCAGCTGCTTTCCCTGTAAAAAGCAAGCTGTTCAAAGCAATACACCGCATGCGGGAATCCGGCTGCTGCTTCACCCGTGGCGCCTCTTGCGCCGTATGCTTTATATGCCGCTCCTCCGTTTGTCACAGGAGCATCAAGCGCTTTCCTGAGCCGCTCTTCTGCGTCCTCACGCGCCAGTGCAGCTGCCTGTTCGATGCACGAGCCGCCTTCTTCAGCGAGGCATCTTCCCATTCCCGCGATCAGCAGCCCCATTGAATAGACAAGTCCTTTATGAGTGTTGACCCCGCCTGTAGCGGCAAACATCTCTTCTTCTGCTTTTATTCCGCGTTCACGCAGCAGTCCGATGCCGCAGCGTTCCATTCCGAGCCGCGCTGCATCCTCAAAGTACGGAACCAGCGCATCGGCGCTTCTCTCAAACAGGACTGCATCCATGTCTGAATGGGCTCCGTTGTTATTCTTATCTACCAGGCCGGGCTTCGGAGTGGTATAAAGTTCATCCAGCAAAGACTCATGCGCAGCATCAGCCAGCCTTACGGCACAGAACGTCTTGAGCAGATCCGCTGTTGCCTTCTTCACTTCTTCAAGGCCATGCCGCCTGCTTCTTGCGCATTCCGCCGCGTAAGCATCACAGATAAGGCACCGGCGGCCTGCGGCTCTTGAAAGTTTTACACCATCCGGCATTATCACATCAAAGTCAAAGAGCCTTGCCGCAGGGAATGAATCCTCGATATCCTCCATCAGCGCCTTGACCCCCGCTCCGTCTTCATCAAGCAGCCAGAAAGCCTCACATCCGCTCGCTTCATCGAGGAAGTACTCCTCTGTGATGCTGAAGCCCTGTGCTTTAAACTTTTCCACACCTGCATCAAAGAGCATGCGTATCATGGGTGTGCGCTTTATTTCACCTGCAATGTTCATCGTAAGGCAAACAAGGCACCGGCCCGGACCAGCCCCTGCAAGCATCCTGTTCTGTATATCTGCCCTTCTGTCACGGGCCGCAAGCATCTGCTCAAGATCTACGCTGTATGATTTCATAAGTGCTTTCCGGTACCATCTCTCTGATCTTTTCCGGTTCGCCGGTCTCCAGAAGTCTCCTCACTCTGCCGGCGCTGATCTCCGCCAGACGCGGGATCTCCTCGAAGCTTATCCCGTTTGCGGGGAGCAGTTCCTTCATGCGTTCATTGTAGGCGCGTGTGACAGGCGAGAACGGCTCCTCACCCGCAAAACGCCTGCTTATGTTCAGCGCGGGCGCTATCCGCTTGCAGAACAGCTCTATGTCAAGATCTGACTTCACCAGATCAGCCCGGGACTCATCCCGTATGAAATAAGCCGGGAAGGTGGCGCGCGAGATCAGGTAGAGATCGCTTTTGAAAACATGGCAGTTTTTAATATCTGCCGTTCCCTTTCTGATCATCTCAAGCCGTTCTCCGGGACTGAACATGGAGCCCTTTTCCGAGACTGCAAAAACATACAGGTCATCGCAGTGTGCCGCGGCATATTCGATCAGATGCCGGTGCCCCAGGGTAAACGGGTCGCAGTTGCATACCACTGCTCCGCATGTTCCGTCATACTTCGGTATGGATCCCAGAAAACTGCTGAGTCCGTCCTTTCTGTTTTCGAGCAGAACTGCATCCTTTGTCTCTATGACAGTATAGAATCCCATGGATCCGAACATGCGCAGGTTCTCCGGTTTTGTGCACAGAAAGAGCCTGTGTATGCCCCGTGCATATGCCTCTGTGATCAGAGCCGAAAGAACGGCCGCCATCGCTCCCTGCCCCTCCGCATCAGGAGCAACAGCAAGCTGTTTGACCGTATGCCCCGCCAGAGCTCCGCATGCGGTCAGTATGTCATCTTCTGTCATCAGCGCTATGATGTCAGCGTCTCCTTCATCGCGCAGACCGCACGCCTCAAGAAGGCGAAGATATTCCTTATGCTGCCGTTCAGACAGAGGTGTGTTGCAGATCGAAATTCCCATACCTGTTATATGTTCCTGAAATTAATAGATATTCCAATACTTAAAAAATAAATATGGGTCTAATAACACCCTCTGCGGGTGACTCTATGATGCCGGCACTTAGCGACTGGCAAGCCGCAGGCGCAAACAGAGCTTAGTACCGCTGCGTCCGAATGTCAGCGAGAGCGTGCCCGACGGGGGTCGTTATTAAGCCCATATCCCGTAATTAGCACTATTTGATATTATCGAAGTAAGGTTTAAAGTTTCTTCTCAAGACGCTCACGTATTGCCGCAATGAAGTCCCTGGTAAGAACAGCTCTGGCTTCCATGCCGTCGACCAGTCCTACAAGGTCCTTGGTCATTATGCCGTCATTGAGCGTATCGATGCACGCTTCCTCGAGCTTGTCGCCGAATGCCTGAAGGTCTTCGAGTCCATCCATCTCGCCGCGCTTTCTGAGAGCGCCGCTCCATGCAAAGATGGTCGCCATAGGATTGGTCGATGTCTCTTCGCCGTTCAGATACTTGTAGTAGTGGCGCGTTACCGTGCCGTGCGCAGCCTCGTATTCGAATTTGCCGTCAGGGCTGCAGAGCACGGATGTCATCATCGCGAGCGAGCCGAAAGCAGTCGATACCATGTCGCTCATTACATCTCCGTCATAATTCTTGAGAGCCCAGATAAAGCCGCCCTCGCTGCGTATGACACGCGCGATCGCATCGTCGATCAGAGTATAGAAGTATGTGAGTCCGAGTTCCTCGAACTTTTCCTTATAGAATTCATCATAGATATCCTGGAACACGTTGCGGAAATGCATGTCATACTTCTTGGAGATGGTATCTTTTGCGGAGAACCAGAGATCCTGCTTTGTCTCGACTGCATATTTGAAGCACGAGTGGGCAAACGACTCTATCGAGGAGTCCTTGTTGTAGATGCTCTGCAGTATGCCCGGGCATTCGAAGTCATATACCGTCTCGCGGTACTCCGCTCCGTTCTCGCCTGTGAACACGAGCTCTGCCCTGCCCTTCTCAGGCACCCGGTATTCAGTTCCCTTATAGAGGTCTCCGTAAGCGTGACGCGCAACAGTGATAGGCTTCTTCCAGTTGCGCACTACAGGCTTGATGCCGTCGATGGTGATAGGCGCGCGGAACACCGTACCGTCAAGTATGGCACGGATGGTGCCGTTAGGGCTCTTCCACATCTCGTGCAGATTGTATTCAGTCATACGCTGAGCGTTCGGTGTGATCGTGGCGCACTTTACGCCTACACCGTACTTCTTTATCGCCTCTCCGGCGTCTTTTGTGATCTGATCGCCTGTCTCGTCACGGACAGGAAGTCCGAGGTCATAGTATTCCGTTTTGAGGTCGACGAAAGGCAGGATGAGCTCATCCTTGATCATCTTCCAGAGTATCCTTGTCATTTCATCCCCGTCCATCTCAACTATCGGGGTCGTCATTCTGATTTTTTCCATTTTTGCTCCTTGTATATCTCTGAGATCCGCTATACTTCCTTGATCTGTCTTACGACATCCATGATCGTGCCGTCGCGGGCTTCGATAATGCCTACGACTCTGTCCTCAAACTCCACCTTGTCAGGTACGCCGACTATTGAGTAAGCGATATCCCGGAGTTCTTCGATGGTCTTGAGAGGCACGCAGTCAGCTTCTTTAAGAGCCTGCAGGATGTCCTGCCTTGCCGGATTGACCGCAACTCCATAGTCTGTAACGACCACGTCGATGCTCTCACCAGGTGTGGTGACTGTTGTGACCTCGGAACAGATGGCCGGAATCCTTCCCTGAAGCAGCGGGCATATGACGATTGCACATTTAGCTCCCTGGGCTGTATCCGGATGTCCCCCCTGAGCTCCGGTGATCATGCCGTCAGACCCGACTACTACGTTGCAGTTAAAGTGAACATCCACTTCGAGCGATGCCAGCACCACGTAATCGAGCTTGTTTACGACAGCTCCCTTGTTAAGCGGATTTGCGTAAACGGCCGCCGGTATCCTGTGGTGGTTCACGTTTTTAAGGCTTTTCACCGCATCGAGGTCAAAATCCTGAACGTCTAGCATAACATCAGCCATGCCGTCGTCGAGAAGCTTGCACATTGCCTTGGTGAGACCTCCGACACCAAACCCCATTCGTATGTTGCGTTCCCTCATTATTTCGGCGAGGTATTGCGTGGATGCTATCGACGCTCCGCCAACACCCGTCTGATACGAGAATCCGTCCCTGAACCAAGGCGTGTTTACAACTACATCTGTGCAGTACTTGGCCATAAGAAGCTTTCTCTGATCGGTGGTTGGCTTTGCAGCGCCTGTGGCGATCTTTGACGGTATACCTATCTCATCAACTACGCATACGTAGTCTATCTTTGTCTGTGAGATGTGGGCCGGGAAGTTCGGATACGGAACCAGACAGTCCGTGATCGCTACGCAATAATCGGCATGATTGCCGTCTACGATCGCATAGCTCAGCACGCCGCAGTCCGCCTTTCCTCCGATACCCCTAAGGTTTCCGTAGTCATCAGCAGTCGGAGCTCCGATAAAAGCAATATCGATATGGCTCTCGCCGGTCGCTACCGATCTCACACGTCCGCCGTGTGAACGCATTATAGCCAGACCCTGCAGTTTGCCCTTCGAGATGGCTTCGCCTATCCCGCCTCTTACACCTGAGGATTCTATGTTGGTTATGGTGCCGTCCTCTATCATCGGCACGAGCGCACCATGCGCCTTGCCGAGCGAAGTAGCGCATATTCTTATGTCCCTGAGACCCATATCGTGGATCTCTTTCATTACCATGTTGACTATCAGGTCTCCGTCACGGAAGTGGTGATGGAATGATACAGTCATGCCGTCATGCGCATCGCACTTCTCCAGAGCCTCCCTGATACTCCCTACCAGCTTGGATTTCTGGTTGTTCATTACCGGACGTATGGTTGGCCCGTGAAGCGTTATAGGCTTGTCATCACGGTAATAGTTGCCCTGAAACGGCTCTTTCCCGGTTATCTCGAGTATCTCTTCCGGGATCTCTCTGCCTACTGCGTTTTTCATTTTACAGATCCCCCTTGTATACACCTGATGCCTTCGCCAGAGCTATGGTCCTCTTTGCGCCGTCATAGAACGCTATATCTATCATCTTGCCGTCCACCGTGAATACTCCTATGCCCTGAGCTCTCTTGGACTCGATCTCCTTGATGACCTTTTCTGCAAAAACAACAGATTTTTCACTAGGAGTGTATATTTCATGGACGACAGGGATCTGGCGCGGATTGACTATCGACTTGCCGTCAAACCCCATGGAATGTATGATCTCGGTTTCCCTTCTGAAGCCTTCCATGTCATCGAGATTTGTCCACACAGTGTCGAAACACTGTACTTTTGCCGCCCTTGCGGCTATCACCATATGCTGTCTTGCGCCCATGAACTCGACTCCCGTGCCCGAGATAGGTACCTGGAGATCCTTGGAATAATCTCCTCCCGAAAGAGCGATGCCAAACAGTCTCTCCGATGAGTCGCAGATGCTCATGGCATTGATGACGCCTCTTGCGGATTCGAGAGCCGCCATTATGAGCACGCTTCCTTCCGGCCTGCCGAACTCTCTTTCAGCTTCAGCGATGGCGTACTCAACAGTACGTACATCATCGGCGGTCTCAGTCTTTGGGATGCGGATCGAATCGCAGCCTCCCGCAACAGCGCATCTTATGTCTTCGCGCCAGAGGTTTGTATCGAGTCCGTTAATGCGAACCACTCTCTCGACACCCCTGTAGTCTATCTCCTGCAGGGCGTGGTAGAGCGAGTAACGCGCCGCATCCTTTTCTCTTTCAGCTACTGCATCCTCGAGGTCGAGCATGATCGAGTCCGGTTTATACACGTACGGATCCTTGATGAGGCTCGGTTTCTGACAGTTCAGAAACATCATGGTACGGCGCAGGCGGTATTTATCAGGATTGCTCATTTTATCATACCTCCCCAGTTGACTCTTCCTTCGTATTCGGCGGCACGCATAACGGCGCACTCCACCCTTGCCTTTATGGTGCAGTCAAGAGCGCCTTTGTCCACTATGCTGACTCTGGCTTTTTTGACTCCCAGGCGTTTAAGAGTCTCCATGGCCACCTTTCTGATCTGTCTTCCATACTGCCTGATTACAGCGCTTTCGAGTTCGAGCTCAAGCCCCTTTTTAGCCGGCTCCACAGTGACCATGCAGTCGCTGCTCTCGAGAGTTCCCGCAACGGCGTTTTTTTTGATTTCCATGGTTTTCCTCCCGGTAAAAACCTTATCTGTTCTGTGCCGCGTAGTAATTCATTAGGCAGCCTTCCAGGATTATTTCCTTTTCGTCTGCAGTAAGCCCCTTGACATAGAGGGTCAGATCGCTGACCGATCCGTCCTTGCGGACAGCTTTTGCAGGGATCTCTTCCAGCCCGCTTTCGATCGCAGCGCGGATCCCCGGTACGAATACGAAGTCACCCTCTTCATATGGGAATTCGTCTCCCTCTGCAAGAGTGAACGGCAGTATGCCCCAGTTGATACAGTTGCTGCGGTAACGCTTTGTGGCATATTCGTAGCAGATATTGGCGAAACCGCCGAGCACTTTCTGGCAGGATGCCGCCTGCTCGCGGGCAGATCCGTCACCAGGTTTATTGGCGAATACGCAGGATCCGAACTGTGTATTCTTCATAAGCTCGTCAGCATCACCGACAGCGCTGAGTGCTCTTACCATTTTTTCAGGCTTCTCTCCGTCACGGCGCGCAGCCTCGTCAGCAGCCACCGCCTTGGAGCGGCCTACGTATTCCGGAACGCGACGCGAAAGCGCGAATTCCGAGAGTCTCAGAGGATTGCTCCTGTATGAGCTTGTTTCTCCCGAAGGGATAAGCTCGTCTGTCGTCGTGACAGGGTCTCTGATGACCGCCGCAAGCTCGAGCAGCATGTTGTCTGCCAGCTCGTACATCTTCGGCCAGTCAGTGATGTTAGGTCCGAGGATGAGCTCGGTGTCAGGCTCTGCCTTGCCGAAACCGTAGTAGCAGCGTTTTTTATATACCTCGTTGTCAAATGTGTACGGCACCTGCTGTGTCTCGTAGTCTATGTCCGTAGCCGCGGTTATGTATCCGCCGTTCCTGGCGGTAGCGGCGATCGACCTTGAATCCATCAGGGCAACTGCGCTGATCTGTCCCTCACCCGGCTTTGAGCCCTCACGGTTAGGGAAGTTCCTCGTTGTGTGTCTGAGGGAAAGTCCGTTGTTGGCCGGTACATCCCCTGCGCCGAAGCATGGTCCGCAGAACGACGGCTTTATGACAGCGCCGGCTTCAAGGAGCGCCTCGGTCTTTCCTGCGCGCGTGAGAGCCAGGCTCGTCGGAACGCTTGTAGGATATACTGAAAGCGAGAAGTAGCCGTTGCCTGTACTTCCATCCTTAAGTATGTCTGCCGCTTCGACTATGTTGTCGAAAATACCGCCGGAGCAGCCTGCGATGATTCCCTGGTTCGCAAGGACGCCTTTACCGCTCACCTTTGACCTGAGGTCGAGATGCGCCTTAGGGAACTTCTTTGCAGCCTCCGCCTCGACGCCGGCGAGGATCTCATCGGCATTTTCAATGAATTCGTGTATCGTGTAAGCGTTTGAAGGGTGGAACGGGAGAGCGATCATCGACTCCATCTTATCGAGTTCGATCGTTATGATCGCATCGTAGTAAGCACCTTCCTCCGGCTCCAGCTTTTTATAACACTCCGGACGCTTGTGGATCTCATAGTATTTCTTTATCTCATCATCTGTAGCCCAGATGGACGAGAGGCATGTTGTCTCAGTCGTCATTACGTCGATGCCGCTCCTGAAGTCGTACGGCAGATATTCAAGACCCGGGCCGGCAAACTCAAGCACTTTGTTCTTTACCAGTCCCCGGCCGAACGTCTCCTTTACAAGAGCGATGGCTGCATCGTGCGGTCCTATGCCCTTCTTAGGCCTTCCTGTCACATAGCAGAGGACCACTTCCGGAGGAGTGATGTCCCAGGTGTTCTTCAGAAGCTGTTTTACAAGCTCCGGTCCGCCTTCTCCCACGCCCATGGTGCCAAGAGCGCCGTAGCGCGTGTGGCTGTCCGATCCGAGTATCATGTTACCGCAGGCTGCAAGCTCCTCTCTTGCATAGGAGTGGATAACGCTCTGATTTGCAGGTACATAAATGCCGCCGTATTTTTTTGCGGCAGAAAGCCCGAATACATGGTCATCCTCGTTGATAGTGCCTCCGACAGCGCAGAGGCTGTTGTGGCAGTTTGTCATTGCATAAGGAATCGGGAACTCCTTAAGACCGCTTGCTCTGGCAGTCTGGATAATCCCGACATATGTGATATCGTGCGAAACTAACGCATCAAAGCTGATATGGAAAATCCCGTCATCAGACGGAGCGCGGTGCGCGTTCAGGATCTGATAAGCAATAGTGCCGTTTCTTCCGGCGCTTTTGTCAGCATCCGGTGCTGCTTTCTGCGGAGCACCATTATGCCACTCGGTACCCTGCTGATAATACTTGATCATTGTTTCCTTCCTTTCCTGAAACAATACAGTTTTCAACGACTTTAGAAGGCGGAAAACCAATCCCGTCAATTTGATTATAGAAGCGAGAGCAGGTCAATTCCAATACATTTTAATCAAAAAATGATAGAGGCTGTCTATCATTTTTTGTTTTTTATTGTTTTTCATTCACTGCACTTGTTTTCTTTATCAAATGCCTGCGTTCTTTATTGACATAAGATGCTGAAGGGGTATACTAAATTGTATACAACACTTGATAATGTATGGAATTCAGAGGTGAATCATGGATATCATCAACGGAGAAAAAACCAGCCAGCCGCTGTCAGCCGGTCTTTATACAGAACTTCAGAAAGATATATTGTCAGGCGCCATCCCTGACGGAAGCAAGCTGACGGAACAGGCCGTCTGCAAGCGGTACGGAGTGAGCCGCACTCCTGTGAGGGAGGCTTTCAGACAGCTTGAAGCAGATGGTCTCATCGAGAACATCCCTAACCGCGGTGCCTTTGTTACAGGCCTTACGAAACGCGATATTTCAGACCTTTTCGACCTCAGAATACTCTTTGAAGTCCAGGCCGTGGAGTGGGCTGTCAAGCGCATGAGCAGTGAAGAGATTGACAGGCTTGCGGAAAGTCTGGAGTTCATGGAATTCTACACCTTAAAAGAAGATGTGGATAAAGTGCTCTCATTCAATACCCAGTTCCATAACGTAATCTATGCAGGCACCAAGAACAGAATGATACAGAAGACTCTGTCGGTCTACCATACTTATCTGAAATACTCAGCTCCACATAAGACATACACCGAAGAAAGTCTCAAGGCCATACTCGAAGAGCACAAGGCGATTTATGACGCCTTCGAAGCCAGAAATGTCGCAGCAGGACGCAAGGCTATGGAATATCACATGGAGCAGTCAAAGCTGCGCCGGATCGCTCAGTATTTCTGATTTGTCATACGACTTCCGGGGTGCAGTGCATGTGTGTCTGCCCCAGGACGCGGAAGCCCTCTGCATGCGCGCACATGCTTCTTAATCCAAAATCAGCCGAACGCAGCTTCAGATACATCTGAAGCTGTTTTGCTTCTGAGCTGCCTTCAGGGAACTGGCTGACATGACATCCGAAAAGAGCTTCTTTCTGCAGACTTAACATCTCCTTAGTGACTTTTACGTAACGGTTAGGCTTAGCAGTCATGTAATATGCTATGCCCTTTACATCTGCAGCGGCTGCTCCTTCCCTTTCCATTATGCCCGGATACGGAGCCATATATGCTATGTGTGACGCTGCCCGGCCGGCATTCAGATGATCTATGTGGCACTCACGTCCGGTGTACGGATCCGGAGCGAAAATGAGATCCGGGCTGCACTCGCCTACAGTTTTCGCGATTCCTCTCTTCATTTCCTCATAGTTATAAAAACCGCCGTCGCACAGTTCCAGAAAGCGTACGTCCTTTACGCCCAGCCGCTCAGCGGAAGCGATACATTCCTGCTTTCTGAGCGCGGCAAGCTCATCCCCTTTTAAACCTCCGGAATTGCCGTCTCCGTATCTTCCGTCAGTCAGAATAAGAAAGGTTACCTGTTTCCCGTTCTTTACAAGTTTTGCCGCAGTCGCTCCGCATCCGATCTCAATGTCATCAGGGTGCGGCCCTATGAACAGATATCCTGAAAACGATTCTATCTTAGGTGCAGGCGCTGCGATCTTCAACGCAAGTTTGGTCAGACCCATGTCCTTCTCCTGTCCTGATCATAATAATCAAAAACCCGTTTTACCTATTATAGCGTGTTTTTTGCGGTATATTGTAGTATTATCAATAACATCCATGCATGAAGTATGGCATCAATGGTTACGGGTACAAAAGAGAAAAGAGACACCTATGAACTTTGTTTTCATATCACCTAACTTCCCGGATAATTTCCGGAACTTCTGCGACAGACTGCATCAGAACGGAGTCAACGTTCTTGGTATAGGAGATGCTCCATATGATTCACTGAACGATGATCTGAAAAGATCTCTCACCGAGTACTACAAAGTGGATTCCATGGAGGATTACAATCAGGTTTACCGCGCAGTAGCGTACTTCGCCTTTAAGCACGGAAGGATCGACTGGATCGAATCCAACAACGAGTACTGGCTGGAGCTTGACGCGAAGCTGAGACAGGATTTCAACGTCACTACAGGCGTACAGCCTGACGAGCTGGCTTTATGGAAAAGCAAAGCAGCTATGAAACCTGTTTACAAGGCTGCCGGAATCCCGTCTGCGCGCCAGCACCGTGTATCCACGATCGAGGATGCAATGGCCTTCCTCGACGAGATCGGCGGATATCCTGTATTTGCAAAGCCGAATGTAGGAGTCGGCGCAAGCTCGACATATAAGATAGAAAACGATAAAGACCTGCGTGCATTTTTCGATGCTGTCTCTGGCATGGATTATGTCATGGAGGAGTACATCGTAGGAGATATATATACATATGATGCGATATGCGATCAGAATGGCGATCCTATTTTTGAATCTTCTTTCAGATGTGTAAATGTCGCTGATTCCGTAAACGACGGCACTGAAGCAATCATTTTCGTACTGCCGGATGTGCCTGAACAGCTTCGCGACTACGGACGGAAAGCCCTGAAAGGTTTCAGGGTAAAGAGCCGCTTTGTGCATTTCGAGTTCTTCAGGCTGACTGAGCCGCGCAAGGGTCTTGCTGATGCCGGCGAGTTTGTAGGGCTTGAGGTAAACATGCGCCCGGCCGGCGGATTCATCCCTGACATGATGAATTTCTCACATTCAACGGATGTATATCAGATATGGGCGGACATGGTATGTTCCGGACGCAGCACGAAATCGCAGGGCGGTCCTGACCGTTTCTGCGTGTTTGTCGGCACCAAGGACACCTTCAGTCATACACATGATCACGATGAGATCCTGGCGCGTTATGGAAGCAGGATAACCATGTGCCAGCGGATGCCGGATGTCTTCGCAGCAGCCATGGGCAATCAGATGTATATGGCCCTCCTTGATACGGAGGATGATGTACGCGAATACGTCAGCTACATACTGGACGAACAGGCAAAGCTGATAATGCCGACCCTGTACGACTGACCTATGAAAAAAACACCTTGCAAAAAGGTGTTTTTTTAATGCCGTTTTTTGTTCCTATATACCCAGACTTTGATCCTGCTTGCTTTGATATGCATACCAGTTGGCATTCTCGTTAAGCTCATCTTCTGCTATCCGCAGCAGGAGAGGCTCGGCCTCACCTTTAACGGCGATTTCCCGCTCCGCCTCTTCATAAAGCAATACCATTTTACGGTGATCGTCTATGACATTCGGAAGCGCCAGTCTGCCGTAATAATTGTTTGCAAACAGTGTAACTGCAGAAAACGCTCCCATGCACAGCTTAAATCCCGTCCTGACCGCATCGTTTATCTCAGGCGCAAACATGCTGGTACCTGAGATCATTCCGCAGCAGACGATCTCGAACAGCAGTGCCGCAATATAAGTTGCGATGGTTATGATCAAAGCAGCCGTGACCATCCGGTCATTCCTTCTGAGCTGCAATTCTGTTCTTTTCAGTGCCTTTTTATGGTAATCCTTCTGACCGGCTATCCATATATCCAGAATACTTTTCTTTTCGCCTGCTTTTTCAACTGCCGATATCGCTGAAACCGCTTTGCTTACCCAAGGTATAGTCACCTGCAGATTCCATGGCATTATGTCTGTTACCTCGCGGCATATGCCGGCAGTACGCAGATAATTCTGCACCCTGCACGATTCAGCCAGTATCCTGTACTCTACATACCGTTCATTGAATCTCGTCCATCGTGTCAACGCGTTTATCGCGAATAACGAAATGATCATCAGTCCGCACAGCAGGATCATCCAGTGCCACTCCGCTTCATCGTAAAGCAGAAAAGCGATCGTCAGAACCGTCGCGCAGGCAGACAGACCTATAAGGACCCGTCTGTCCTTCATGTCATTGATTATGCTTAGCCTGTCAGAGGCTGTATATACAGCAGAAAGTTTGTCATCTGACGCACATGCATCAGCGGCTTTTTCGCAGTCCTTATTATAATTATCAGTATCCCTGAGAATGCTTCTGCAGGTGCTTTCATCTCCGTGCATGATGACCTCACCGGCATTCTTCTGCACGCTGCCTGAGTTACGGCGCGGAGTCACGATCTGAACAACAGCGCCGTCAGCCCTTCTCAGCTGCTCGCCTGCATTTACACTGGCAGAATTCCTGAGCTTAGTCTCAACTATCGATCCCGTGCCGCGGCCGCCGGAATCAGCCTGAGTCCCTTCCCACAGCGCAAAAAGGATATGGCAATGCCCGTCAATATAGATTCCGGCCTGTCTGTAAAGATAGTCCCGGCCTTCCTCAAATGGCTCCTTGTGCGGTGCAATGAAGACTTTCGACGAACAGTCAATCAGCTCATTCAGCTTTTTCAGTGATTCCGCTTCAAAGTCCTTCGCATATTCATCAGCAGGCATAGGCAGCACCGTGATGATATCCAGGCCCATCTCATATGCAGTCTCAGCGCATAGCTGATCAGCCCCCTCTGCCAGGCTTGTCATCACAACAATATCAGAATGGGGATACATCGTACGAAGCGACTCAAGCTCACCTTGCACGGCAAGTTTCAAATCTGCTGTATCCTGTTCTCTGAGATCCCTGTGTCCTGTAACTCCGACTATGACAGGGATCTTTCCTGTTTCTTTTTTCATTGCCACTCCCGGTCCCCTGTATCAGTTTTTATATATTCTACCATATACATGATAGAAAAAGCGGAGCCTGCACTGTAAATGCATAAGCTCCGCTTTCAGTTGTTTTATTGATGATTCTTAAAAATCTATTCCTTTGCTGCTGCCTTAAGAGCTGCTACGATGTCTTCAATGTTGTCCATTGCCATGACTTTATCAGCAAGGGCATCAGCCTCGGCCTTTGACCATTTTGATATGATGGAACGAGCCGTGAGAACAAGAACAGGATTTACGCTGTATTCGTCAAGTCCGAATGACATGAGAAGCGGGATCATAAGAGGATCTGCCGCTGCCTCTCCGCACATTCCTACAGGTATGCCCGCTTCCTTTGCAGCTGCGATGATCTGTCTGATCGAGCGGAGTACTGCAGGCTGGAATGCGGAGTACAGATAAGCAACCTTGGCATTGCCTCTGTCTACTGCCATTGTGTAACCTGTGAGGTCGTTTGTTCCGATCGAGAAGAAGTCTGCCTCCTTAGCAAGGAGATCAGCAATTGCAGCAGATGCTGCTGTCTCTGTCATGCATCCGACTTCTATGTTCTCATCAAATGCGATTCCCTCTTTGCGGAGATCGTCCTTGATCTCAGCGACGAGCTTTTTGACCGCCCTGACCTCATCGACTGTGGTAACGAGAGGCACCATGATCTTGGCCTTGCCGAAAGCGCTGGCTCTTGTTATGGCACGGAGCTGCACCTTATACATGTCCGGATTAGCCAGACAGTATCTGACAGCTCTGAATCCGAGGAACGGATTCTCTTCTTTCTCAAAATCCATGTAAGGGATGTCCTTGTCGCCGCCGATATCCAGTGTACGGATGATGACAGTCTTGCCCTGCATGGTCTCAAGTGCTTCCTTATATGCTTCAAACTGCTCTTCTTCGGTAGGAAGATGCGTGTTGTCCATGAACAGGAACTCCGAACGGAACAGGCCGACGCCTTCGCCGTCGCATTCCATGGCTTTTTTCGCATCCTTAGGAGTACCGATATTGCAGAAGATCTCAAGCTTATCGCCATCAGCAGTCAGTGTATCCTTGCCGATGAACCTCTTCAGTTCTTCTTTCTTCTTGATGAACGCTTCGCGCTTATCCACGTATTTTGCAAGGATATCTCCTTCAGGATTGATGAATACATCTCCTGCAGTGCCGTCTACGATGGCTGCATCCTTGTCTTCTACCAGGTCAACTATTCCCGGTACCGACAGTACAGCCGGGATCTCGAGCGCTCTGGCGAGAATGGCAGAGTGGGAAGTAGGGCCGCCTACTTCAGTTATGATTCCTGCGACATTCTCCTTAACTATCTGCGATGTCATGGATGGTGTAAGATCCTTGCAGACAAGCACGGTGCCCTTTGGAACCTTGCTGATCTCAATATCCTTTACACCAAGAAGTTTTTTAAGAATGCTTACCTTGACGTCCGCGATATCTGAAGCTCTTTGCTTCATCATCTCATCTTCCATTGTGGAAAAAATGCCGTAGAACATGTCGCATACGCCTGTGAGAGCAGCTTCTGCGCACTGTCCGGACTCTATCATGCTGAACATCTCTCCCGACATTGAAGGGTCAGAGATCATGACTGCATGACCTAACAGGATTTCTGATTCTTTTTCACCGATGTTTTTCTTAACATCCTCAGCCATTGCATATGTTTCTTCTACGAAGTCATCTATGGCCTTCTGGAAACGGGCTTTCTCCGCAGTTACATCAGAGATCATCTTTGATTCAAAAGAAAGATCCTGTTCTACTATGCGGCAGATGCTGCCGATTCCGATTCCGCGAGATGCTGCAATTCCTTTGTACATTTTTATTCCTCCGTTAATAAATGCTCCCCTGCAAAAATTGCAGGGGAGCAGAGAAGATTTACTTATAATCAGTCTCCCATTCCAGAATCGATGAAAGCAGTGATCTCAGCGAGAGCAGCTTCTTCATCCGGACCATCGCATACGACTTCGATCTGCGAACCGCATTTAATAAGTGCGGTCATCAGAAGCATAACGCTCTTAGCGTTGAAGTCCTTACCGTTGTGCTTAACTGTAATGTTGCTCTGGTACTTTGCTGCCATCTGTGAAAGAAGACTTGCCGGACGCATGTGCATTCCCAGTTCATTATTGATTGTGAATTCTTTTGATACCATAATAATTCTCCTTGCCTACTTATCAGTTTGGGTGTTTCGGCAATATATGTTGCACCGGCTTTGATCAATTCCTGCCGGTCTCCATATCCGTAGAGAACCCCAATAGATCGGATACCTGCTTCGCCGGCTCCATTCATGTCAAACATGCGGTCACCGACCATTACAGCCTGTTCCTTCTGAAAATGATCTGTTCTGGTTGTTGCCAGAAAACTAAGTGCTTTCTTTAGCAGCGAGCCTTTATCGGTCTTCTTATCTTCTCGAGCCGGCCCTATGACTGCCTGAAAATACTGGTCTATTCCTGTGTGGTTTAAAACGATTTCAGCCATATCCCGGGGCTTGGCTGTCACAACAAGAAGTATTCTGCCTGCATTCCGAAGCGATTCGAGCATCTGTACCACGCCTTCGTAAACAGAGACTTTATAGATTCCCTCCTTATCGTAGGCTTCAACGAAATACGCATTTGCCCGATCCGCTTCTTCCGCACTCATATTGTAGAATTTCTGAAAAGACTCCCACAGTACCGGACCGATCATTCTCTTCATATCTTTACGATCCCCCGGATCGACCCCCGACTTCTCCAACGCATAGGTTATTGAGTCGTAAAGTCCTTCTTCAGACTTGATAAGTGTTCCGTCCAGGTCAAAAATGATGTACTGGTAAAGCGCCTCCATTCTTCTCTTCCTTTTGGATTCTGTCCGCAGGATCTATCCGTTTGTATTAATACATACCGATGCTGAAAGCAAATGCGATCAGAACAGCTAACGGACCGGTGATCATACGCGAGAACAGAACTGCAGGTACGCCGTACTCGATTGTTTCTGGCTCAGCCTCTCCGAGGGAAAGACCAACCGGAACGAAGTCGCCGCCGACCTGGCCGTCAATTGCGAACAGAGCCGGGAGAGCATATCTTGCAGGGATAGCTCCAACTGCGAACTGTGCTCCAAGGAGTGTACCTACGATCTGCGCGATTACAGCTCCAGGTCCGAGGATCGGTGACAGGAACGGCAGTGAGCAGATGAAGCAGATTACCAGCATGCCAGGAAGTGATCCTGCGAGAGGTGCGATAGTGTTAGCAATAACATTACCAAGTCCGCTTGCACTGATGATACCAAGAATGGTTGATGTGAATGCCATGAACGGCAGGATGTTCTTGATGACCATGTCGATCGTGTCACGGCCGGCCTGGAAGAATTTGCTGACAACAGCACCTACACCCTTACCAAGGCGTACTACGAATCCCTGCTTCTTTCCTTCGTTAGCAGCAGCGATCTCTGCCTTAGCCTCATCCTTTGTCTTAGGGCCTTTGTCTGCAGCAGCAGCTGCAGCAGCAGGAGC